>JALHND010000074.1 GCA_022843705.1 Burkholderiales bacterium | reverse complement strand
CAGCCATTTCCGCGTGTTGGCCAGTACCCCTTCACCACCCAGCCACAGCAGCCGCGCGATGATCAGGCCGGCGAAGGGATACAGCGGCAGCAGGTAACGCATGTTGCTGTGGGGCGCCAGCCAGTACGGCAGATAACCGGCCAGCGCGATCAGCGCCGCGGTGCGCAGGTGGATATCCCCCGCAGCATTCAAGGCGCTGCGCCGGCGCAGCAGCAGCCACAGCGCGAGGATACCGGCCGGCGCCAATGCGAGGAGGGTTTCCAGCGGATAGGCCAGCAGCTTCAGTGCGTAATCGGCAAGATTTTCCGGTGCCAGCTTGGCGAGAATCTCGCCGAACATGCGGCCACCCTGCCCGCGGCTGGGCGCAACAAAGCCCAGCCACAACAGCAGCAGGGCGGCGGCCAGGACATGTATCGCGACCGCGGGCAGCGACAGCAGAAAGCGGCGATACGCCGGTTGCAGCAACAGCGCCGCCACAGCGCCGGCATAAAACACATAGGCGGTCAGTGCTTTGGAAAGAAAGGCTGCGGTCAACGCCAGCACGGCGAACAGCAGCAGGCGATGGCTGCGGCGCTCGCAGGCCACCCACAGGCAGGCCAGCGCGCTGAACACCAGCAGGCCGAACAGCGGATCGACATAGGCCAGCCAGCCGCGATAGAAAAACAGGTTGGCGAGCGTCAGGTATACCGCCGCGGTCACCGCGCTGAACAGCGGATCACGGTACAGCGACTGCGCCAGCCAGGCCGCCACCAGGCCGGTCAGCACGGTCGCCGCAATGGTGATCGCCCGCGTTACCGGGAGCACCCAGTCCCAGCCCAGCACGGAGGCCGGCGGAATGATCAGCCAGGCGAACAGCGGCGTGTGCTGCAGGTCGGTGCCGAACAGCAGGCGCTTGACCGGTTCGCCGTGGAACCACATCTCCAGCGCCGATTTCGGGAACACCGCTTCCTCGCCGACGTAATAAAAACCCAGCGCCGGCAGGAAACTCAGCGCCGCGATGGCGAAAAGCAGCCACCAGCCTTGCGACGTGCCCCTTGTTGCGGATGACGCCGGCATCACGGCAGAACCTTGCGGTCGGCAAAAACCTGTTTCATGAATTTGCGGTAACAGTCGGGCAAGGCATGGTGGGCATCGATGAACTCGGTGGGCAGGCAACCGTAGCGTTCCGAAGGACCGCCGTCAAACAATTGCAGCTGGTGTTGCTGCGCCCAACGCCGGAGCACCGTCTTGGTCTGCCGCAGACCGGCACCGCTGTGCGCGGAGGCTTCCAGCCGCGTATCCAGCTCCGGAATCAGCGGCGGCATGAACAGCAGTACCTGCACGCCACGGGAACGGGCACGTGCGGCAATCCCTTCCAGGTGCTGCAGCAGCTGCGCCTCCGGCTCGCCCCGGGTGCGCGCGAGCGCCAGAGCATATTGCGAGGACGCGCTGGCGGCACGCGCGACCACCGCCGACGCTTCAGCCGCGCCGACCCTTTTCTGGTCGGCAAAGGTCGCGCTGCCGTCGGCGCGGAAGCCGTTGCAGAGGCCGCGATGAACCGTTGAATAATCCCGTGCCAATACACCGTCAGCACAACGGTACGGCGCCGAGGCCGGCTCGACAAAAAACTGCCGCGCGGCAGCCTGCGGATCATCCGCATGCGCAATATCGCGCAGGATGGTGCCGAGTTCGATGATGCGCGGCAGGCTCAGCGCCTCGCGCAGCGCGGTGATCAGCGGCAGCGGCGCGGGTGGCGGCACCCGCTCCGCGGCGAGGTCGGTCTGCGGCAACGGGCCCGGCTGGTAAGTGAAGCCCAGCGACCAGTCGAGCGGGATCAGCAGCAGGCGGATCCGGTCCGGCCAGTGTGTCAGCACGTATTCAGCCTCGCCCAGCACCGACAGCAGCGAGTTGCCGCTCTGCGCGAAGTTGTAGGCGCGGATGCCGGCCGGAAAGGCGTCGGCGCTGAGGCTCATCACGGTCGAGGAACCGAAGGCCAGTGCATTGATTCCGTCCAGCCGGTCATGCAGGCGCAGCGTCTTGAACGCGCGGTTGTTGCTGATCGGCGGGGCGTAGGTCACGCCACCGGTTTCCTGCTGCCATTGGCTCGCCAGCCGGTTCTTGTCGTGGCGGCTGTCGTTGGCAATCAGCAGCAGGTTCAGCGCCAGCACCGGCGCCAGCAGTGCGAGGCAGCCGGCGACAATCCAGGTGGTGTAGGCGCGCGGGCTCATCAGAACTGGAAGTAAAGGAACTCGGAATGGCGGCCGAGGTTGACGATCACCGCCAGCAGCAGCACCGTCGTCAGCAGCGCCCAGGGCGCCGACAGCCGCCACTGGATCCGCGACGGCGCTTCCTTCAGCACGCCGAGCGCGGGTTTCGCCGCAGCCATGATCTGCTGGGTGTTCGGCGCCAACCACACCACCAGCAGCAGGATCCAGATCCAGTGCAGCACACCGGTGCGCGTCAGCGTCGGCGTCGCGCCGAATCCGATGCCAGCCGCGGCCAGCGTCTCGCCCACCACGCCGAGTTTCACCAGCCAGGCTTCCGGCAGCACCAAGCCGTTGAAACCGGCCATCGCACGCAGGATCGCCGCGGCCGATTCGATGTCCGGCGCGCGGAACAACACCCAGGCCACGACCACGGCGATGAAGGTCAGCAGGCAGCCGGCGCGCCGGCCCCAGGGCGTGCTGCGGTGCCGATCCTGGCCGAGGCGGCGGCGCAGTGCCAGCCAGGCGTGGTTGATGACCAGGTAGACGCCGTGCAGCGCACCCCACAGCACGAAGGTCCAGCCCGCGCCATGCCACAGGCCGCCGAGCAGCATGGTGATCAGCAGGTTGGCATAACGCCGCGACGCGCTTTTTCTGTTGCCGCCCAGCGGCACGTACAGGTAGTCGCGCAGGAAACGCGACAGGGTCATGTGCCAGCGCCGCCAGAAATCGATGATGTTGACCGCCTTGTACGGCGAATGGAAATTCACGGGCAGGCGCACACCGAACATCAGCGACAGGCCCACCGCCATGTCCGAATAGCCGGAAAAATCGAAATAAAGCTGGAAGGTGTAGGCCAGCGCACCGCACCAGGCCTCGAGCATCGTCAGCGTGACGCCGGCGCCGGGCGCATCGAAGACCGGCGCGACATAGGGTGCGACGCCGTCGGCAATCAGCACTTTTTTCGCAAGACCCAGCACAAACAGCGTCAGCCCGGCGGCAATCAGGTCATGCTGCGGCCGGTAGATTTCACGCTGCGCGAACTGCGGCATCATCTCGCCGTGATGCAGGATGGGCCCGGCAATCAGGTGCGGAAAATAGGTCACGAACAGCCCGTAATGCACCAGGTTGTATTCGCGCGCCTTGCCCTGGTGGGCGTCGACGAGGAAGGCGATCTGGGTGAAGGTGAAAAAGGAAATGCCCAGCGGCAGGATGATCTCGCCAAGACTCAACCCTGTGCCGGCTAGGGCGTTGAAGTTATCGACGAAAAAGTTCGCGTACTTGTAATAGGACAGCAGCGCGAGGTTGGCGATCACCGCCAGCGTCAGCAACCGGCGGCTGCGCTGCGTATCACCTGCCGCATGCGCGCGGGCGATTGCCGTGCCGGCAAAAAAATTGCCCAGGATCGAAGCCAGCAACAGCGCGACATAGGCCGGGCTCCACCAGCCGTAGAAGAACAGCGAAGCCGCGGCCAGCCAGCCCGCCGCCAGTTTCATGCTGATCCGCCCCAGCACAAAAAACCCGAGCAGGGTCAGCGGCAGGTACAGGAAGATGAAGGCCTGGGAGTTGAACAGCATGCTTTTTCGGGTAAGTGGTGATTGGTGACTGGTAATTGATAGTGTGACGCGCCCTTACCAATTACCAGTCACCACTTACCAATCACCATTCACCAATTACCGGCTCTCAAAGAATCCCCGCACTGCCGCAGCCACCCGCCGCGCCTCGTCTTCCCCGAGCCCGTAGTACAGCGGCAGCCTCACCAGGCGCTCGGCGAGGTCCTCGGTGACCGGCAGGGAAGCGGCTGCCCGGCCGTAACGTTGCCCGGCGGGCGAGGCATGCAGGGGTACGTAATGGAATACCGCATGCACGCCGGCCGCCTTCAGATGGGCGAGCAGCGCCGGGCGCTCGGCGATGGTCCGCGTGAACAAATAGAACATGTGGCCGTTGCCGGCCAGGCCTTCGGGCTCGGGCTGCGGCAGCGTCAGCCGGCCGGCATCGGCCAGATCCTGCAGCGCCTCGCGGTAAACCGCGCACAGCCGGCGCCGCTGCGCGATGATCGCCTCCGCATGCTCGAGTTGCGCCCAGAGGAAGGCCCCGATCAGTTCGCTGGGCAGGAAGGAAGAGCCGATGTCGACCCAGGTGTACTTGTCGACTTCGCCACGGAAGAACTTCGAGCGGTTGGTGCCCTTCTCGCGGATGATCTCGGCGCGTTCGATGAGCTCGGGATTGTTGACCAGCAACGCGCCGCCCTCGCCGCTGATCACGTTCTTGGTTTCATGGAAGGACAGGCAGCCGAGGTCTCCGATGGCGCCGGGGCGGCGACCCTTGTAATCGGACAGCACCGCCTGCGCCGCATCCTCCACCACCGGCAGGCGATGGCGGCGCGCAATCGCCATGATGCCGTCCATCTCGCAGGCGACGCCGGCATAGTGCACCGGCACGATGGCTTTGGTTTTCGGCGTGATCGCGGCTTCGATCAGATTCTCGTCAAGGTTCAGCGTGTCGCGGCGGATGTCGACGAACACCGGCACGCCGCCGCGCAGCACGAAGGCGTTGGCGGTCGATACGAAAGTATACGAGGGCATGATCACCTCGTCGCCGGGCTGGATGTCGCAGAGCATGGCCGCCATTTCCAGCGCGGCGGTGCAGGAATGGGTCAGCAGCGCGCGTTTTGCGCCGAGTGTTTGCTCCAGCCAGCGATGGCAGAGCTTGGTGTAATGGCCGTCGCCCGACAGGTGGCCGCGCGCCACGGCGTCGGTGATGTACTCGAGCTCGGCGCCGATGGTGAAGGGTTTGTTGAAGGGCGTGCTCATGCCGGCACCCTGGCCACGGCGAGCAGGGATCCGCCACAGGGCAGCGGCAGGCCGGCGCGGATCAGCAGCCGTTCGGCATCCAGCGCGCGCTCGAGCAGGATGTTGGCAAGGCGGCCGATGCGCAGCTCGGCCAGCGGATCGTAGCCGGCGGCATCGGTACGGCGGGTCATGCGGGACAGCATCATCAGCGGCAGCAGTACGGAGACGAAAGACGTCATTCTAACGACGGCAAACCCGGCACGCTCGAGCTTCTGCCGCAGCTCTGCCGCGGTGTAGCGCCGCACGTGGTGCGCGCGCACATCGTATTCGCTCCACAGGAAGGGATGCTGGGGCACCGTCAGCAACAGGCTGCCCCCGGGACGCAGCGCGCGGCGCATCTGCGCCAGCACGGACTCATCCTCGCTGATGTGCTCGATGACATCGAAGGCGCCGACAACGTCGAACTCCTGCTCATAGGGCATGTGCCGCGCATCCATCTGCAGGAATTCGGCGCCCGGCACACGCTGCGCGGCAAAACGGAGCCCCTCGGTTTCCGCTTCGCTGGCGACCAGCCGCGCCCGGGGAAAAGCGGAGGCAACGCCCTGCAGCACATAACCGGTGCCGCAGCCGACCTCGAGCAGGCTGCCGAAACCCGCGGCGTAACGCTGCAACGCCCAGACGATCAGGCGGTTGCGCGCGCGGAACCAGAAGTTGCGCGCCTCCAGCGCCGCCAGTTCGGCGAACAGTGCGGGATCGAAACCTTCGGCCTGGTCAGCAAGCGCCGGGGCCAGAGCGACAAAGCCGTCGCGCTGCGCCGCCTGATAGCCGCAGCTGCCGCAGTGCCAGCCCGCGGCGGCCAGAGCGCCGCCGCAGCCGGGGCACAACCTCAACCCTGGCTCCCGACGATGATGCCTAGCGTGATCAGCGCGAGGCCGCCGACCTTCCAGGCATTGACCGGCTCATGAAACACCAGCGCGCTCAGCACCAGCACGCCGATGAAGGCAAGACTCATGAAAGGATAGGCATGCGACAGCTCTAGCTTGGTCATCGCCGCCATCCACGACACCGCAGCGAGCAGGCCTGCAAGCAGTCCCGAGATGATCCAGGGATTGAGCATCAGCTTGGCGAGAAACCAGATGCGGTCCGGCGTCGCCTCGGGAAAGGTGCCGGCGGCGACGACCTGCCACTTGATCACGATCTGGCTGTAGACCGTCAAAAAAACAGTAATAAAAACAAATAGATAGCTAAGATAACTCATGTCGTCCACCGGTGATAGACATCGACGGGATGGCGCAGGCGGAAGCCCAGCGACTGGTAAAGACGGATCACCGCGATGTTGGCGGCGGACACCGAGCTGCAGAGTTCGGCATGGCCCTGCAGGAACAGCGCATCGCAGACCGCGGTCCACAGGTATTTCGCGAGACCGCGGCCGCGGAAAGCCGGTGCCATTGCATGCAGCACCAGGCGGTTGTGCATCACCGCGATGAAGCCGGCCAGTTCGCCGCCGTAACGCAGGCCCCAGGCATCACCCGCGGCATGCACCTGGCGCAGCCAGTTGTCATAACGCAGGTCGGCGCCGGCGCGCGGCAGGTTGAAGTCGCGATGGAAACGGCCATGCTCGAAAGCGCCATGGCAGATCGCCAGCAGGTCTTCGATTTTTTCGTCACGGCTGCAAACCGCTTTCGCATCGCGATGCCCGGCAAAGTCTCCGCGGCCGCAATACTGCTCAAGCAGCGTATCGACGTAATAGAAGCCGTGCTGATGCAGCGCCGACTTGTCCGCCAGCGGATCGAGCTTGATTGCGTAATGTCCCGGCGTCGCGGCGGCCTCGCGCAGCGCGTCTTCTTCGGCGGCGGTGATCTCGTAACAGTCGCGCCCGAATGCGGCGCTGTCCCACTCAACGCGCCGGATCGCGGGGTGCATGGTCGAAAGTGCTGTTCATCACGATGTACAGCGGGCGCTTCTTCGCCTCGTCGAAAGTCTTGCCGAGGTAGATGCCCAGCACGCCGAGGATGCTGATGATGATGCCGCCAATGAAATACACGGACACGAAAAGGCTGGGCCAGCCGACCACCGGCGAGCCGTAGAGCAGGGCTTGCACGAGGATGAACAGGCCGGCGGCGAAAGCCAGCAGCGACATCGCGAAACCAAAACGCACCGCCAGCCGCAGCGGCTTGTCGGAATAGGCAATGATGGTGTCGGTGGCCAGCCGCCACAGCTTGGCGAAGGTGTAGGTCGATTTACCCTCGTGCCGGGTCGCATGGCTGACCTCGATCGAGGCCGTCGGGAAACCCATCCAGTTCACCAGGCCGCCGAAGAAGCGCAGCTGCTCGCGCATCTGCCGGCTTGCCAGCACCACCTTGCGCGAGACGATGCGGAAATTGCCGGTGGCGCTGTCGTACTCGGTGTCGGCCAGCCAGCTCAGCAGCTGGTAGAAGCACCAGGAGGAGAAACGCTTCAGCATGCCGTCGGTGCGCCCGCCGCGCCGCGCCAGCACCACGTCGTAACCCTCCTGCGCCTTGGCGTACAGCGCCGGAATCTCCTCCGGCCGGTCCTGCAGATCGCAATCCATCACCACCACCCAGTCGCCTTCGGCCACGTCGAGCCCGGCGGTGATGCCGTAGTGCTGGCCGAAATTGCGGCTGAACTGCAGGCCCTTGACCCGCGGATCCGCGGCAGCAAGCCGGCGGATGATTTCCCAGGAGCGGTCGCCGCCGCAATCCTCGACCATCACGATCTCGAAATCAGCGGTGATGGTTTCCAGTGCGGCAACCAGCCGGCGGTAAAGTTCTTCGAGGCAGCCTTCGGCCTTGTAAACCGGCGTGACGACGGACAGCAGCGGCATGCTCAGCCCTCCCCGCCCGACAGGAACTGGTTGCGGTAGAGCTGGGCGTATTTGCCTTCCCGCGCCAGCAACTCCGCATGTGTCCCGCTCTCGGCGATACGACCGCCGTCGAGCACGACAATGCGGTGCGCCTTCTCGATGGTCGACAGGCGGTGCGCGATCACCAGCGTGGTGCGGCCGCGCATCAGCACTTCCAGCGCGGCCTGCACATGGCGCTCGGATTCGGTGTCCAGCGCCGAGGTTGCCTCGTCGAGGATCAGCACCGGCGCGTTTTTCAGCAGCGCGCGGGCGATCGCCAGGCGCTGGCGCTGCCCGCCGGATAGCCTGACGCCGTTCTCGCCGACCATGGTGTCGAGGCCCTGCGGCATCTGCGCGATGAACTCCATCGCATGCGCGGCTTCCGCCGCGGCAACGATTTCATCGCGCGAAGCCTGCTTCATCGCGCCGTAGGCGATGTTCGCCGCGACCGTGTCATTGAACAGCACCACGTCCTGGCTGACCAGCGCGATATTGGCGCGCAGGCCGGCCAGCGTCAGCTCCGCGGTATCGCGGCCGTCGAGCAGGATGCGGCCGGCGGTCGGTGTGTAGAAACGCGGCACCAGGTTGGCCAGCGTGGTCTTGCCGCTGCCCGAGGCGCCGACCAGGGCGACGGTTTCGCCCGGCGCGACCGCGAGGTCGATGCCGTCGAGCGCCGCGCGTCCCTCGCTGCCATAACTGAAGGAAACCGCCTCGAAACGGAGCTCGCCGCGCACGCGGCCGGGATCGACGGTTCCGCGATCGGCCTCGCCGGGCTGGTCGATCAGCGCAAACACGCTCTCCGCCGCGGCAAGACCGCGCTGCAACGGCTCGTTGACGCTGGTGACGCGTTTCAGCGGCGTGGTCAGCATCAGCATCGCGGTGATGAAGGAGACAAAACCGCCGACGGTGATCTGCGCCGCGTTCGACTGCTGGGTGGCAAGGTAGACGATGGAGGCCAGCGCCAGCGCGGCGATGAACTGGACGATCGGCACGCTGGCCGCGGAAGCCGCGACCTGCTTCATCAGCTGGCGCCGCACGCTGTTGGCCTGGGCATCGAAACGCTGCTGCTCGTAGTCCTGCCCGCCGAACAGCTTGACCACGCGGTGGCCTTCGATGGTTTCCTGGATGACCTGGGTCATGTCGCCCATCTGGTTCTGCACCGCGCGGCTGGAATTGCGCAGGCGCACGCTGATCACCCGCACCACCAGCACGATCACCGGCGCCATCAGCAGCGCAAACAGCGTCAGCCGCCAGTTGAGCCACAACATCCAGCCCAGCAGGCCGACGATCACCAGCGCGTCCTTGAAAATCACGGTCAGCACGCTGGTCGCCGCAGTGGTCACCTGCATCACGTCGAAGGTCAGCTTCGAGATCAGGTTGCCCGAGGCCTGGTCATCGTAATAACGCGCCGGCAGGTTCAGCAGCTTGCGGAACATCACGCCGCGGAGGTCCATCACCAGCCGGTTGCCGACCCAGTTCAGCGACATCTGGGCGAGGTATTCGGCGAGGCCGCGCACGACGAACAGGCCGACGATGAACACCGGCGTCCAGCGGATCACCGCCTCGTCCTTCTCGACAAAAACGCCGTCGAGCAGCGGCTTCAGCAGCGCCGGCAGCGCCGGCTCGGTGGCGGCGACAATGACGATGCCCAGCACGCCGAGGGCGAACACCCGCCAGTACGGCCGCACGTGCCGCAGCAGTCGCAGATAGAGCCCGGCGCCGGACATCGTTTTCACGGGGGAATTCACAGGCCGAACGATAGCAAACTTCTGAAAATAAAGAAAAAGAAAGCCGCGCTCATGGCGCGGCTTTCAACGACGGACGGAGCTGTTGTCAGCGGAAGGCGTACTCCACGGCAACCCCGAAATTGCGCTCCGGCAAGGGATAGGCGTTGTAGCGGTCGGCGACGAACTGGCTGCGCACCGCATAGTTGTAATACTCGCGGTCGAACAGGTTGTTGATCGCCGCGCTCAAGGTCCACGGCCCCTCGCGATGAGACAGCTTCAGATCGGCAACCACGTACGAGGGTATCTGCGTGCCCAGCGTATTGCCCTGGTCGTTGTCCATGTACTGCTTCGCGACATAAGTGGCCAGCAGGCTGAGCCTTGTCGCCTCGCCGAAGGCCCAGGTCGCCCCGAGGTTGATCTTGTGGCGCGGCACCAGCGGCACGTTCCTGCCGCCGATCGCGACATTGGTCTGGGTGAAGGCGCCGCCCGGCAGCACACCCTCGCGGAACACGGCATCGGTGTAGGTATAGGATCCCGACAGCGCCAGCGGACGCTGCGGCTGCCATTTGCCCTCGAGCTCCAGCCCGCGGCGGCGCGACGGCGGCAGATTGGTGTTGCCGATGCCGCTGGTGTAGGCATCAAGATGGATCTCGTCGCGCACGTCCATCTGGAACAGCGCGGCGCGCATCCAGGCGGAAACCCGTCGCAACTCGACACCCAGTTCATGATGGCGCGCGGTCTGCGGCCGCAGGAACTGGAACTGGTTGGCGAACAGCGCCGAGGTCTCGTAGATTTCATCGACGTTGGCGAAACGGTAGCTGCGTCCGGTTTTGGCAATCAGCGCCGCGCCCGGCGTCACCGCATAACGCGCGCCGAGTTCAAAGGCCTTTTCCGATTCGCGCTGCAGTCCGGACGGCGCACCGGAGCCGAAGGCGCCGCCGGGCGCCGCAGCATCAAACCGGTCGCTGGCATCGATCTCGAACTGCTCGCCGCGCAGACCGGCCATCAGCGTCAGCCGCTCGGACACGGCCAAGGAGTCCTGCACATAGAAGCCGAGGGTTTCCTGCTGCGCATCGATGGTGTTGAAGGGGCGGCCGATGTTCGCCACCGCATTCGAACGCCGCAGCCGGTAATCCCAGCGCTGCCAGTCAAGGCCGAAGACCAGCGTGTGTTTGCCGCCGGGCAGCGCCGGTGTCGCCCTGAAACGCGGCGAGAACGACCAGACATCAAGATTGGCGATGCGGAAATCCGGGAACCCGCCGAAATCGAAATAGGACACCTGCTCCTTGTCGCGCCAGCCGAGGCCGAGATTGAATTCGCCGAGTCCGGTGTCATGGCGCCAGTCGACATTCATGCGGTTGCCGTTGCGCTGCGACCAGTCGCGCGGGGTCTGCGCGCCGCGGCGGTCGGTCAGGAGCTGGTTGACGCCGGTGCTGGGCTGCACCTGGCGCGCACCCGGCAGGCGGATGCCCTGGTGGTCGGTGCCGAGCTTCAGCGCCACCTCGCCGCTGCCGGTGGACACGCGGAAATCGGCCAGCGCATTGCTCTGGCGGTTGTGGTTGTTGGCGCGGTAACCGTCCGATTCGAAATTGTTCGCGGTGAGGTTGAAGCCGATGCGCTCGCCGGCATAGTTCGCCGAGGCCTGGAGTTCCTTCATGCCGTAGGAGCCGGCACGAAGGCCGAGGGTTGCGCCGGTCGGCTGCGCCAGCGGCGAGCGGGTGATGATGTTGATTACGCCGGAAGTCGCGCCATCGCCATACAGTACGGCACCGCTGCCGCGGACGATTTCGATGCGCTCGATCGCCGTCATCGGCAGGGCCGACCACTGCACGCCGGAAAGATCAAGGTCTGCGGCACGGCGGCCGTCGATCAGGATCAGCGTGTTCTGCGTGCCGCCGATGCCGAAACCGCGCAGGTCGATGGTGGTGGTTGCCGCGTTGTTGCCGAAAAAATCATGGATGTGGATGCCCGCCTGCTCGGCCAGCAGATCCGGCACGGTCTTCGCCGCGCTGCGCTGCATGTCCCCGGCGCTGATCACCGTCACGTTGACCGGCTTGTCTTCGTAGCGGTCCTTGAACCGCGTGGCGGTGACAACCACCGGTTCCAGCACCGCCGGCTTTTCCGCCGCCGCGGCCAGTCCTGCCGCCAGCACGCCGGCCGCGGCACCCATCAGAATCAAATGCATCTCCACTGCTCCCTGTCAGGCGCGCCCGCCGCGCGCAAAAAAATGCCCGAGGAAGCGCTGCAAAAGGGAAACGGGAAACCTGGAACACCGGGTTCGCCGCCTCCCCGCGGCACTTCCACCACAGCGTTGCAGGCCGGTCTCCGGGCTCACGATCACCGCCGCGCCGCCTTCCCGTGTCCTGTAAACACAGTGGCTGGATGGCGCGGTGGTGCATTCAATGGACTGAATGCCGATCGCTTACCGTTGCGGGGGCAGCACAGGCTTGGGACGCAGGAGTGAGGAGCAAGGAGTGAGGAGTGAGTGCCTGTTGCCACCCTCCCCTCAATCCTCAATCCTGAAAAATCAATCCTGCAGCCGCACCTGTTTCCCGTTTAACCGACGTCCCCGGAAGGGGATGGGTCGGCACCCGAAACGCGTCCAGGCCTGGCCACATGCGGTCGCGGTTCGTCCTGGACAGGGCGGATTGTAAATCAGGCAAGGTTCGGCGTCCGCACGGGCGATGGATAAATAATCGTTTTAAAACAAATATTTATAAAACAGTGCCGCGTGCCCTAGGACAAACCGGCAGGGGCCGGGGGCCATTGCGGGATCGGGACTGCCGCACCCCATCCCGACATGCCAAACTACATTCAAAAAGCGGCGTTACCGATTGAGCCGTCTGGATTTTCCCCACCATCCCCACTATAGTGCGCGCATGGAAGCCGAACTCAAGGCACTGGAGGACAAACTCGCGCAGTTTGTCGAAACCAACCAGCGGCTGCGTGAAGACACGCAGCGGCTGCGCCAGGAGCTGGCCACCAGCCTGCATCGCAACAAGCAGCTCGAACAGAAAATCGAGGCCGCCAGCGCGCGCCTCGAGGAAATCGTCAAGCAGATTCCCGCCGAGGAAACATGAGCGCCGACCCGAAGGGTTTGCAGATCAACATCATGGGACGCGAATTTCGCGTTGCCTGTGCGGAACACGAGCAGAAGGGCCTGCTCGAGGCGGTCGAATACCTCAACGGCAAGATGCAGGAAATCCGCGACCGCGGCAAAGTCATCGGCCTTGAACGCGTCGCGATCATGGCGGCGCTCAACATCACGCACGAGTTCCTGTCGATGAAGGTCGGCGGCTTTGACATCGCGGAAACCAAGCGTAGAATCCAGCGCATGGAGACGGCCATCGATCAGGCGATGGCGGAGCAGGCCAAGCTGTTCTAGCAGTACCGCATTCCGGTTTCACGCCCCGCACATCCCGTCGCTGTTCCGTCCAGAGTTTCCCCTGCAGTGTTTGTTCAGGCCATATACTCTTTGAGCCAATAGACTTTGCTCTGGTTGCCGACCACAGCGGTTTCGGTGTGCGCGTCCCACGTCGGACGTGCCTGAAGAAATCCGGAAGGTAACCGCCTTGAACCTCAGGTTCAGGATGCTGGTCTGCGACGGCACATGCGGGGGACCCTACAGCACGAATGCGGCCCTGCCGCATTTTTTTTGCGCTGCTGACAACGGGCCTTTGGGACGCGGCCGACGGTTTACCATTCACCACTTACCATTTACCGCTCACCAACGAACATGCGCTACTGGCTGATCAAATCCGAACCTGATGTCTACGGCATCGACGACCTCGCCCGCGACAAAACCACGCCGTGGACCGGCGTGCGCAACTACCAGGCGCGCAATTTCATGCGCGACCAGATGAAACCCGGCGACCAGGCCTTTTATTACCACTCCAACTGCGAGACGCCGGGCATTGTCGGCATTGCCGAGGTCAGCAAACCCGCCTATCCGGACGCGACGCAGTTCGACCGCAAGAGCAAGTACTACGACGAGAAATCAGCGCCGGACAATCCGCGCTGGCTGCATGTCGATTTCCGCTTCGTCAAAAAAACACCCCTCGTTTCGCTCGACGAACTGCGCAAACACAAAGCGCTGGCGAAAATGCGCGTGCTCGCCCGCGGCAACCGGCTGTCGATCACCCCGGTCGACCCCGACGAGTGGCAGTACATCCTCGGCCTGATGAAGAAATGATCCGGTGACCGGGGGCCGCCGCGATGTTTGAATGGTGGTGGGCCTACCTGGCCCTCGGCGCCTTCGTCGGTTTCTTCGCCGGCCTGCTCGGCATCGGTGGCGGCGCCGCGATGGTGCCGGTGCTCGCCTTCATCTATGCCGCCAAGGGTTTCGACGCCGGACATGTGGTGCACCTCGCGCTGGGCACCTCGATGGCGACGATACTCTTCACCTCGGTGTCCAGCGTGCGCGCCCACCACGCCCACGGTGCGGTGAACTGGGCAGCGGTCAAACGCATGGCGCCGGGCATTGTCGCCGGCACCTTCGGCGGCGCGCTGCTGGCCAGCGTACTCGATGTGCGCCTGCTGTCGGTGGTGTTCACGCTGCTGATCTACTACATCTCGTCGCAGATGTTCTTCGGCAAAAAACCGCAAGCCGATGCGCTGCCGATGACCGCAGGCCGCACCCACCTGACTTCGGGGCTGATCGGCGTCATTTCCAGCCTCACCGCCACCGGCGGCGCGGCGCTGGTGGTAGCCTACCTGGTCAAACGCGGCATCCGCATCCATGAAGGCATCGGCACGGCGGCGGCGATCGGCTGGCCGCTGGCGGCCGCCGGCACCGCGGGTTATGTGCTGGCCGGACTCGGCCGGCAGGGCATGCCGGACTGGAGCATCGGTTATGTCTATCTGCCGGGACTCGCCGGCATCGTCGTCGCCAGCATGCTGCTCGCGCCCTTCGGCGCAAGGCTGGCCCACCGCACGCCGGGCCCCCTGCTGAAGAAAATCTTCGCCGCGCTGCTGTTTGTGCTGGCGACGAAGATGCTGTTCAGCTTCCTTTAGTGATTGGTGATTGGTGATTGGTGACTGGTAATTGGTAATTGGTAATTGGTAATTGGTAATTGGTAATTGGTAATTGGCAAAGTCATCCATCCACCAATTACCAGTCACCAATCACGAATTACCCGTTACTAAACGATCTGCCCCGCGCGCAGCGCGGCGATCTCGGCCTCGGTTCTGCCGAGCACCTCGCGCAGGATTTCGTCGGTATGCTGCCCCACCACCGGCGGCGGGATCTCGTGTTTCAGCGGCGTGCCCGAGAAACGCATCGGGCTGGCGACCAGAGGCACCTTGCCGGCCGCCGCATGCGGCAGTTCGAATTTCATGCCGCGGGCGATCACCTGCGGCTCCTCGAACACTTCCTTGATGGTGTTGATCGGTCCGTTGGCGACACCGGCGTCGTCGAGCAGCTTGACCCATTCCCTGGTCGTGCGTTTCTCGAACACCTCGTTCAGCAGCCGCGTGATCTCGACACGGTTTTTCACGCGTTCGGCATTGGTCGCGAAACGCGCATCCTTGGGCAGATGGGCGCAGCCCGCCGCCTCGCAGAACTTGTTGAACAGGTTGTCATTGCCGCAGGCGAGGATGATCGCGCCGTCCCTGGTCTTGAAGGTCTGGTAGGGCACGATGTTGGGGTGCGCGTTGCCGATGCGCGAGGGCGATTCGCCGGTGGCGAAGTAGTTCATCGCCTGGTTGGC
>JALHND010000073.1 GCA_022843705.1 Burkholderiales bacterium | reverse complement strand
CTCTGAGATCGCGATACACCATCTCGTAAAAGCGATATCCGCCGCGGTCTAGATCATCTGCGGCTTGTTTAGTACGAGGCACCGGAGTCGTAGGGCGGGTGTCGTCATAAAAACCATCGACTTCAACGACCTTGTTGATGAAAATGCCTGCATCCTTCTTGCACAAATGCCCGAAATTCCAGGCAATCCAAAGCTCCTCCGCCACCGGGGCGAAATAAAGCAGTAAAAAAAGCGGCGCCATTTTCAGCGCTCTATGTTTGTCATCTCGGTACCGTCTCCATATTTTCAACAACACCACCGTGCCGATGATGTAGAACAGAATAAGCAGAGTGAGGCTGATGATGCTCGGGTAATAAAAGCCCATGGCCCAGGTTTCCTGTGTGTTCGCTGCGTTGGTAGTCGGCAAATTAAACCGGCATATATTCAGCCTATGTCATCATCGAATTAAAGGTACGAATTAAAGGTACCGGATTCAATTTCTTTTCTGCGCATCCTCCCCCCCCCTATAAATCCAATCCCATTTGCCCAGGCAACTGCGCAGCCACGACTTCTCGCTGACACCCCTGCTTGCGCGCGAGCGCACGCCGCCCGGATCACCGTCAGCGCAGGCTCATCGAGATGCGCCCGGGGCAGCGTGAAAAGAATGGCGTCAGGCCTTGCATTCATACATCGCCCGTCAACAAAAAACGCATTGACCAAACAGCCGCGCACGATCATCGACAACACGCTTCGGGCATCAACAATCAAAGTCCGTGAGAAACGACTCGTTTGAAAAAGAAAACCCGCCCACCGGCGCCAGAACGGCCCGGCTTTGCTCTTGCCGCAGTTATCCCCCTCCTGCCGCATGCACACACCCCTGTGCAAGGCCGCAGCATTGCGCTGCCGGCCGTTTATTGTTGTTCGATGGTGTGAGCGAACGGGGATGCCGTCAAATCTGACAAATCGGCAGGTTTGAACATCCAGGGATCAGCGCAGCAACAACAATATGTTAAAAAATACTATTAAAATCAATAGCTTAAAAAAAATACCCCGGCAGGCATATAACAGCCAGCGTTATCATCCCGCCCATGAGCTCCGGCAATGACCGTCTGGACAAGGTGATCCTCGAAGCGCGGCGCAACGCCGACCGGCGCGCCGCGGGTTACCGCGAACGGGCACTCAAGATGTATCCCTGGGTGTGCGGGCGCTGCGCGCGGAGCTTCACGCATGCCAACCTGCAACTGCTTGAAGTCCATCACAAGAACGGCAACCACGACGACAATCCGCCGGACGGCAGCAACTGGGAATTGTTATGCACTTACTGCCATGAGCATGAACACTCGAAACTCAAGGACATGGCGGGCCGCAGCGACACCGCAAAGGAATTGCCGGCGGCGACGCACAACCCCTTCGCCGGCCTGAAGGCGCAGCTCGAAGCCAAAAAGAAACGCGACTGACCGGGCGGAACCTGAAAGATCAGCGCAAACCCGGCGCCGCCCCGTCCACCCACGCGGCCAGGTCGTCGAGAATGCCGGTGACGGCCATGTTGAAAGCCTTGACTGCCCCCGGCGCGTCATGGGTCGGCGCCGGCACCGAACGTTCGAAGCTGCGCCGCGCCAGCAGCATCCGCCGCAGCGGATCGGTCAGTTCCGCCGTCACCACCACGCGGACATTGCCGGGGGCAGTGGCGGCGTCGTGATAGAACTCGGCAAGGTGCGTGCCGAGGATCAGGTCGCCGCGGACACCGCTGCCGGCGACAGCCACTGCACTGAACGAGCCCGCGTTGTCCATCCGCGCGGCCAGCAGTCCGGTAAACCGCCGGCCCGGCCGTTCGGTCCAGGCGTGGAACTGGTAATAGGCGCGCTGCCCGGGAATGCGGCTGTAGGCGATATCCGGCGTCTCGTAGAACGCCGATACCGTGGCCGGCGCAACGAGCAGCGTGGTTGCGCGGGTTGCCGCGGCCTTGCTTGTGCTGCCTCCTCCCGACTCCAGCACGTGGTAACGGCGGGGTTCCTGCGGCCCCAGTGACGTGCAGCCGGCCAGGATGGTGATCACGACCGCGGCCGGAATCAATGTCTTCAGCTTCATCTTGCCTTCTCCCCGGGGCCGAGGGCGGATTCCGGCGGACCGAACAGCTCGCGCGCCGGGTCCCCCAGCCTGCGCGCTGCGGCGCCCAGCGCGTCGGCCGTGGTCCGCAGTTCCTGCGCGGTCACCCGCAGTTCGACATTGCCGTCGGCCAGCAGCGCATCCATGCGCCCCGACAGTTTCCCGACATCGGCACTCATCCGCGTCACCGCCGCGGCGATGTCGCGCACCGCCACCGCCGAGGTCTCGCCCAGCGCGTCATACCGGGACGCCAGCCGCTGCGCATCCTGCCTGACGGCGATGCTCATGCTCCGCACTTCCTCGGCGGCGCCGCCCAGGAAAACCAGCGTCCGGTCAAATCCCGCCATGCTGCGGCGCATGTCGCCCGAAATCTGGCGCAGGTTGATCAGGATCTCGCTGAGCGCCACCTGGTTTTCGTCGGAGAGCGCGATGTTGATGCGCTGCATTGTCTCGTCGGCGCGCTGCGCCACCTGCGCCATCGACTCCGTGAGCTTGTATTCCGATTCGCCCTCGGCGATCAGCGGATGGGGTTCGTCCAGCGGGGCATCGGTCAGCAGCGGACTGTCCTCGTCGCTGTTGGTCAGGCGGATGCTCGCAATGCCGGTGAGCAGCTGGCGTTCGACCATCGCGCGCGTGCTCAGCCGGACCGGGGTGGATCCGTCGACGCGGATCAGCACCTCCACCGAACCGGGCCGGCGCGTCGAGATGCGGAATCCGGTCACCGCGCCGACTTTGATGCCCTGCATCTTGACATCGCTGCGGACCTGCAGGCCCTCGAGCGACTGTTTGGCGAAGTAGATCTTGAAGGCCATCTCCCCGCCTTCACCGCCGGAGCCCTTCAGCCAGACCGTGGCGGCCACGATCAGCGTCAGCAGCACCAGCACCGCCGCCCCGACCACCGTGTATTTCGCTTCCGGTTCCATCCGCTGTCCTTTACCCGGCCGGCGCCCGTGCCGAAAAATAATCCCTGATCCAGGGATCGCCGCTGCCCTTCACTTCGCCCACCGTACCGTCAGCGATGACCCTGCCGCCCGACAGCACGATCACGCGATCGACGATGGAAAGCAGTGTATCCAGATCGTGGGTGACGATAAAGACGGTCAGCCCCAATGCATCGCTGAGGACCCGCACCAGGTTGTCGAAGGCGCGGGCGCTGATCGGATCAAGGCCCGAGGTCGGCTCGTCGAGAAACAGGATCTCGGGCTCCAGCGCCAGCGCGCGCGCCAGCGCGACCCGCTTGCGCATGCCGCCGGAAAGTTCGGCCGGCATCTTGGCGCCCGTCTCCGGCGGCAGCCCCGCCAGCGACAGCTTGAAGCCGACCAGGGGCGGAATCAGCGCGGCCGGCAGCGTGCCGTGCTCGCGGAACGGCACGGCGATGTTTTCAGCCACGGTCAGCGACGAAAACAGCGCGCCGTCCTGGAACAGCATGCCGAAACGCCGGCGCAGGCGGCTCAGCTCGCCGGGACCGCTGTTCCAGACGTCAACACCGAGCAGGCGCACGCTGCCGGCAGCGGGACGCAGCAGGCCGATGATTTCCCTCACCAGCACCGATTTCCCGGTGCCGCTGCCGCCGATCAGCGCCACCACCTGGCCGCGCGGCACGTCGAAACTGATGCCATCGTGTATGGTCGTCGCACCAAAACGGGTGACGATGCCCTCGACCTGCAGCACCGGGTCTTCCACTGCAGAAACCGCCGTTCCGTCCCTGTTCACCGTGTCCTTGTCCATTCAGATGTCCAGGTGCTGGAACACGATCGCGAACAGCGCATCGAGCACGATCACCCAGACGATGCTTTGCACCACGGTGGAGGTGGTGTTGAGGCCGACACTGCGCGCATCCCGCGCCACCAGCATGCCCATGCGGCAGGCAATCATCGCGATGAAGGCGGCAAATACCGGCGCCTTGACCAGCCCGACCACCGGCGCGCTCATCGGCAGCACGCCATGCAGGCGTTCGATGAATGACGGCACCGAGATGTCCAGCTGCCAGGCGGCAACCAGCATGCCACCCGCAAGGCCGGCGATGTCGCCGACAAACACCAGCAGGGGCAATGCCACCATGATCGCCACCAGCCGGGGGATCACCAGCACCTGCACCGGCGACAGTCCGAGGATGCTGATCGCATCGATCTCCTCCTGCACCTTCATCGTGCCGATCTGCGCGGTGAACGCCGCGCCCGAACGCCCCGCGACGATGACCGCCACCAGCAGCGGCGCCAGTTCTCGGCAGACCGCCAGGCCCACGCCGTCGACGACGAAGATGTTGGCGCCGTAACGCTGCGCCTGCAGGCCGAGCAGATAGGCGAACACCACGCCGATCAGGAAGGTCACCAGCGCGGCAATGGGAATCGCGTCGAGGCAGATCGTCTCGAACTGCGAGACCGTCTCCTTGAAACGGAACAGCTTCGGCCGGCGCAGCAGCACCAGCAGTTCAGAAGCCACGACGCCGACAAAGCCGACATGGACCCGCAGCAATCGCAGCACGTTGAGCGTCGCCACGCCGATCCGCTCCAGCGCGCCGCGGTGCTGCGCCCTTGCGGCGGCCGGCGGGCAGGTCATGCGCTGGCGCACGAGGTCGAGCAGTTTTTCATGGCGCGGCTGGAAACCGCGCAGGGTCAGCGCCGATCCCGCACAACCCGCCTCCTCGAGATGCCGGCAAAGAATGAAACCGGCGGCGGTATCGAGCTCCTCGAGGCCGCTTCCGTCCAGCACGATGCCGTCGCAGGCTTCCGGCGCGAAGGATTGCAGCGCCCCGGCGATCGCCCCGAGATTGGACAGGCGCCAGACACCGTTCAGGCGCAGGACACCGGTGCGGTTTTCAGTTTCGAATCGCAGCCAGGAAGAGGCATCACCCATGTCCGCATGATACAGCGTGGCGGCTGCGCGCCGGCAAGGCGGCAGCCTCTGCCTCGCAGCAAGAGGCAATGGTTTTACACATTGAAATCAAATGCTTAAAAACATGCACGATGCGCTGCCGTCCAACAAAAAAGGCCGGCAACCGCCGGCCTTTCCAGACTGGAGCGCACAACTACTGCTGCTTTATGCCGACCTGCGCGCCAACCTTCTTGTAACGTTCCAGCTCGCTGCGGATGCGCTTGGTGAATTCAGCAGTACCCATCGTTGTTGTTTCCGCGCCGCCGACGGTGGCGTAACGCTTCTTCACGTCCGGATTCTTCAGTGCGGCAGCCGAGGCCTCGTAGAGTTTCGCCACGACATCCTTGGGCGTACCCTTCGGCGCAAACAGGCCGACCCAGATCGAGGCATCGACGCCGGGAATGCCGGCTTCCTGCGCCGACATGTAATCGGGCACCTGCGGCGAACGTTTCGCCGTGGTCACGCCCAGCACCTTGACGCGTTTCGCCTGCAGGTGCGGCAGCACGCCGGGCAGACCCGCGACGGTGAACACCACCTCATTCGAAGCGACGGCAGACACCGCCGGCGCGCCGCCCTTGTACGGCACGTGCAGCGCCTGGGCACCGGCTGCTGCGACCAGCCATTCGGTCGCCATGTGATTGACCGAACCGGTGCCCGGCGAACCGAAGGTCAGCTGGCCCGGCTTGGCCTTGGCGCCGGCGATCAGGTCCTTCAGCGTGTTGAACGGCGAAGCGGCGTTGACCACCACCAGCATCGGCGCATTGCTGACCATGATGATCGGCGTGAAGTCGCGCTCGACGTCGTAGGGCATTTCCTTGAACAGCACCGGGTTCACCGACATTTCACCGGTGTGTGCGGCGAGCAGCGTGTAACCGTCGGGCGTCGCACGCGCGGTGGTGCCGGTGGCGATGAAGCCGTTGGCACCGGGGCGGTTGTCGACCACAAACTGCCAGCCCTTGTCCTCGGAAATCTTCATCGTCAGGATGCGCGCCGAGGTATCGACCACGCCGCCCGGTGCGAAAGGCACCAGCACGCGGATCGGTTTGTTCGGGTAGTCCGCGGCCTGTGCGGACAGCGCAAAGGCAGCGGCAAAAACGGTGATAAACAGGCTCCTCATAATTTTCCTTTATAATCAATTACTTAGTTATAGTTTCAGCAGGTGGCGCCATTTCTCCCGCACCTGCGCCTGCAGTTCCTTGCTTGCTTCCGCCACCGCCGGAAAATCATGCAGGTGGTCGTAGGGCCGGCAGGCATCGATGATCGCCTTCGAATTGTAAGGTGCATCGGAGCGGTAGGCGACGAACATCGGGTCGTTCTTGGAACCCATGCCGCGGCGGATGATGTCGATGTCGACCTCGGGATCGCTGCGCGTGGCCACCGCCCACATCACTTCCTGCAGGTTCGAGGGATCAATGTCCTCGTCGACCACCACCGTGTAGCGCGACATGTAGGCGCCGACGCCGCATTGATTGAGGATCAGCGCGGCCTGGCGCGCGTGGCCGGCATAACGCTGGCGGATCGCCACCACATTGAACATCCGCGCACCGCCGATTTCGTGCGCCCACACGCTCGCCACATCGGGAACGCCGGCGGCGAGCAGTGCATCGAACAGCAGCGCCGAGCGCATCACCGCCTTCGAGTACGAATAGTCGTTCGGCGGCTTCGCCGGCGGGCTGCCGACGATGACGGGATCGTTGCGGCAATAGACGCGTTCGACGGTCATCACCGGCGCGGTGCCTTCCTTGCCCGGGTAATAACCGTGGAATTCGCCGAAGGGCCCCTCAAGTTTCACGTCGCCGGGGTAACAGCAGCCCTCGAGCACGATTTCGGCCGCGGCGGGAATCGGCAGGCCGGTCAGTTCACCCTGCACCACCTGCACCGGTTCGCCGAGAATCGCGCCGATGTAGTTGTACTCGCACATCCCGAAAGGCACTTCGATGCCGGAGATCAGGTATCCCAGCGGGTCACAGCCGATGACGATGGCCACCGGGAAGGGTTTGCCGGCCTTCATGTGCTTGTCGTACTGGATCGCGCCGTGTTTGCCGGGGATCATGTCGAGGCCGACGTGGTTTTTGTCGTGCACCATCACGCGGTAGGTGCCGACGTTGACCCAGTCGCTGTCGAAATCCTTGGTCACCACGCAGCAGCCGGTGCCGATGTACGGTCCGCCATCCTTCTCGTGCCACAGCGGCGACGGGAAGATGCCGATGTCGACGTCCTTGCCTGAACGGATGTTTTCCAGCACCGGCCCGGTTTCAGCGACCACCGGCTCGTATTTCGGTGCCTCCGTCTGCCAGCCCCTGGGTTTGCCGCGCAGCGCCTGCACCAGGCCGCGGTGGCTGCGTTCAACGGGCATCCGCAGCAGCGAGGACAATCGCGCCGGGCTCGCCGTGGTACAGGTCACCACGCGAAAGCCTTTCGGATAACCCGGAATGTCATCGAACAGCAGCGCCGGTGCGCCGTCGACCTTGACGTTCATCTCGCTGATCGCGCCGAGTTCGAGCTTCGCGTCGGCGCCGGGCACGTCCTGCAGTTCGCCAAGCTGGCGCGCGGTGTCCAGCCAGGCGCGCAGGTCGAGGGGATTGCCTGCCGGACGTTTTGCCATGGTCAGCCCCTGCGTTTTTTTGCCGCGAGCCGCACAGCCTTGATGATTTCCGGATAGGCCGCACAGCGACAGAGGTTGCCGGCGAGGTAATGCCGGATCTCGTCGTCGGTCGGATCCGGATGGGCGTCGAGCAGCTGGCGCGACATCAGGATGAATCCCGGCGTGCAGAAGCCGCACTGGAATGCCCCCGTCTCGATGAAGGCCTGCTGCACGGCGTCGAGCCCGCCCTCGCCGGCCTGCGGCTCCTCGATCGTTCGCACGTCGGCGCCGTCAGCCAGCGTCGCCATGGTCAGGCAGCCGGACACCGCCTGGCCGTCGACGATCACCGTGCAGCAGCCGCAAAGCCCCTGCGCGCAGCTCTCGCGCGCGCCGAACAGTCCCTGCCCCTGCAGCAACTCGACCAGGTTCTGGTGGTTGCCGGCATGCGCCGTGACCGGGCGGCCGTTGAGTGTGAATGCAATCGTGCGGTGTGTAGTCATGACAATAAAACCTTCTGAGCCGCAGAAAAAACAGAGAAAACAAAAAACGATCTAACAGGGTGGACAGGATATCCAGGATAAAAACCATTCCGATGCAGCCGGTTTAGCCCTGTTTCTGATCCTGTCAATCCTGTTCATCCTGTTAATTGATTTTGCAGTTCTCCGCGCCCTCTGTGGCTGGTTTTTTTAAATTGGATCAATCTTCCAGCGGCCTGCCCGCATTCGCGCGCACCCCGCGGTAAACCGCTTCGGCGGTCAGCGGCAGGCTGGTCAGCCGCACGCCCACCGCATCGTCGATCGCACTGGCGATCGCCGGCGACACGCCGAAGGTGCCGCTCTCGCCCACGCCCTTGGCGCCGAAAGGTCCGGATTTCTGCACCATGTCGACGGCCTCGTTTTCCATCACTGCCGGCACGTCGCGAATGCCCGGGATCCTGTAGTCGGCGAGCGAGGCATTGGTGACCTGCCCGGCGTCGAAGTCCATGCGTTCGGTCAGCGTGAAGCCGAGCTGCATCATCGTTGCCCCGGAAATCTGGGTCTCGACGATCGCCGGGTTCACCGGCCGGCCGACATCGACCAGGTTGACCAGGCGCGTGACCTTGAATTCTCCGGTTTCGGTATCCACCTCCACTTCAGCCCCCGTCGCGCCGATCATCCAGAACGGCGTCGCGTTGTCGGTCTGCCCCTGCGCGTCGGGCGGGGCATAGGCCGGAATGAAGCTGCCGACGCCGACGATGTTGCCGGCCTGCATGCCGTACTTCCTGCGGAAGATGTCGGGTATCGGCACGGTCTCCGCCGACAGGCCAACCTCCCGCGCCAGCGCGACCAGCTTGTCGCGGGCATCCTCGGCGGCAAGTTTCACCGCATGGCCCATGTGGTAGGTCGAGCGCGAGCCCAGAGTCGCCATGTCGTAGGGCGTGACATCGGTGTCGGGATGCACCAGCGTCACCGACCCGACCGGTATGCCCAGCGCCTCGGCGACAATCTGCGCCATCGCGGTGTCCGAGCCCTGCCCCATGTCGACCGTGCTGCAGTTGACCATCACGCTGCCGTCGGCACTGACATTGACGATCGCCACCGAGGTCGTCGGTGAAATGCTCGCCTTGAACCCGATGGCGATGCCGCGGCCGCGGCGCACCGAACCGCTGCCGCGATCGAAGGTTTTCTCCCACTGCATGCGCTGCGCCAGGCGCTCGAGCACCTGCTCGATGCCAGCGTCGCGCATCAGGGTGCCGGTGGCCTGGGGCCGCCCTTCCCTGAGGATGTTTTTCCGGCGGATCGCCAGCGGATCGATGTTCAGCGCCTTGGCGATCATGTCGGTGTGGCTCTCGTAGGCCCACACCAGCTGCGGAATGCCGAAGCCGCGCAACGCGCCGGCCGCCGGCAGGTTGGTGTAAAGCGCGTAGGAATCAATGGCCACATGCTCGATGTCGTACGGCCCCGGCGCGGTGAAACCGGATTTCTGCGTCACCCGCGGGCCGATGTCGGCATAGGCGCCGCCGTTCCACCACACCTCGCACTCGCGGGCGAGGATTTTGCCGTCCTTGCTGACACCGCTCTTGATGCGCAGCGTCGCCGCATGTTTGGTGATCTGGTAGAACTGCTCCTCCATCGTCAGCGAGATCTTCACCGGCCGGCCGGCGAGCAGCGCAGCGATGGCGACCAGCGCCTCGAGCTTGATATAGAGCTTGGCGCCGAAACCACCGCCGAGGTACGGCACCTTCACCCGCACCCTGCTCTCGGGCCAGCCGAGCAGGCGCGCGATCTCGATGCGCACGAAGGACGGGCTCTGCGACGCGGTGTGGATCACCAGCTGGTTCGGCGTCGGGTCGGCGACGGTGACAAAAGGCTCCAGCGGCACATGCAGCACCTGCTGGGTGCGGAAGCTGTGTTCGAACACGTGATCCGCTTCGGCAAACGCCTTTTGCGCATCGCCACGGCGGAGGTGGAAATCGAGCGCGATGTTGGTGTCGCGTTTGCCCTTCAGGTGTTTCAGGTCGGGGAAGGTGCCGGCGGGTTTCAGCACCTCGTGCACAACGGCCTTCGAGGTCATCGCCTCGACTTCGTCGAACACCGCCGGCAGTTCCTCGTAGTCGGCCGAGATCATCTGCGCCGCCGCCTCGGCGACATGCGGATCGGCGGCCAGCACCAGCGCCACCGGCTCGCCGACGTGGCGCACCTTGTCGATCGCCAGCACCGGCTGGTCGTGGAAGGCCGGGCCGTAGTGCGGGTCCGGCACCAGCTTCATGATGTCGGCGGCGGTGTAGACCGCATGCACACCCGGCAGCTCCCGCGCCGCGGACACGTCAACACCCCTGATGCGCGCATGCGCGACCGTGCTGCGGAACACCTTGCCGTAGAGCATGCCTGGCAGGCGCAGGTTGTGCACGTACTCGGCCTTGCCGGTGACCTTGGCGCGGGCCTCGACACGCGGGATGGAACGCCCGAAGGCGGATCCGTTGTTGCTTTTGCCTAAAGTATTGACCATGGATATTCCGTGACGGTCAGGCGGCGAGCGCCTTGCGCACTGCGCGGCCGGCATGCACGCGCAGCAGTTCGGTTTTGTAGGCGGCGGAGCCGCGGGCATCGCCGACCAGCTCGGCCTCGGCGGCCGCAGCCTCGCCCGCCCTCGCCAGCAGCGCGTCATCGACGGTGGCGCCATTGAGCACCGCCTCGACCGAAACCAGGCGCAGCGGCTTCTCGGTGGCGGCACTGACCACGAAACGCGCATCGCTGAGCACCTTGCCGTCGGTCACAAACGACACCGCAATGCCCAGCGTCGGCCAGTCGTCGGCGCCACGCGTGGTCAGCTTGACGTAGGCGGCCCGGCGGCCCGCCCGTGCAGGCACCAGCACTTCGCTGATCAGTTCATTGCGCGCCAGTGCAGTTTCGTAATAGCCGGTATAGAGGTCGGCAACGGCCAGCGTGCGCGACCCCGCGGTTGCCGCAGTCACCACCTGCGCATCCAGTGCCATCAATACCGGCGGCAGATCCATGTGCGGATCGCCGTGTGCGAGGTGGCCGCCGAGCGTGGCGACATTGCGCACACGCACATTGGATAATGTGCGCAGCGTGTCAACAATCACCGGCGCGCGTTTTTTGACCGCCGCGGCACGCCCAAGCGCAGCCAGCGTCGTCAGGGCACCGATGCGCAGGCTGCCGTCCCCGGCGGAAGTCACTTTCGAATAACGCGCCTCGATGCCGCGCAGGCTGATCAGCCGCTTCGGCTGGAACACCCCCGTTTTCATCATCAGCATCAGCGCGGTGCAGCCGCCGAAGACGCGCACCGACTCGTCCCCGGCATCGAGCAGCTTCACCGCCGACTTCAGCGTCCGCGGCTCGGCGAGTTCAAACGGGCTCATGCACCCCCCTGCGTTGCGGCCGGCGCGAAGGCCGCGCCGAGGTTTTTGGCAAACTGTTTTTCCATGTCCTTCGCCTTGGCCTTGAGTACCGGCTGGCCGATGCTGCCCAGCTTGCCGGTCAGCGCGGTGTCGATTTCATACTGGATCACGGTGCCGCCGGCAGACTCGCTGAGCCGCGTCGATGATGTTGCCGTCAGCCGCCCCACCAGCCCCATTGGCGCACCTTCGATTTTCGCAGCGATCAGCTCCGGCGCCACGACATCGGTCAGCTCGACGGTGACCTTGAACTTGAAGGTCATGTAGGCCACCTTGGTCTCCAGCACGGCATCGAAACGCTTTTCGTCCAGCGGCACGAGGTCGCGCACGCCATCGATGCAGGATGCAAAAAAATGGATGTCCTGCAGTTTCTCGAACACCGCGTCGCGCGGCGCAGCAACCGCGATCTCCCCGCTGAATTTCATTTTGAAAGCCGCAGTAAAAGCGGCTTACTGTAATGGCAGGCCCCGCGAAAATCAATGCGCAGACCACATCGGCCGCATGAAAAATCCCCCGGCACCTTGCGGCGACGGGGGATCCGGGCATTCATGATCGCCGGCATGCGCCGGCGTCCTGCTCAGCGGCCGCTGCCGGCAC
Source organism: Burkholderiales bacterium (assembly GCA_022843705.1). Classification (GTDB taxonomy): domain Bacteria; phylum Pseudomonadota; class Gammaproteobacteria; order Burkholderiales; family SG8-41. The sequence goes on along the minus strand of JALHND010000073.1, from coordinate 3,288 downwards.
CGCGCCGGCTGTCGGAGCGATAACCGCCACGACCTTTTGCATCACGGGAAGGCGGCGCGCCGCGGCGCGCACCCGAAGGACGGCCACCGGGACGCTTGGCACCGCCACCATCCGCGCGCAGCGGATTCTTGGCTTCGAAACCGGGCACGCTCATGCGTTCGATCTGCTGGCCGATGTAGCGCTCGATCTGTTTCAGCTGGCGCACGTCTTCCGACGAGGCAAACGAGATCGCGGTGCCCGAGGCACCCGCGCGGCCGGTGCGGCCGATGCGATGCACATAGTCCTCGGCCACTTTCGGCAGGTCGTAGTTGATGACGTGGGTGATGCTGGCAACGTCGATGCCGCGTGCGGCGACGTCGGTGGCCACCAGCACGCGCACCGCGCCGCTGCGCAGGCGCGCCAGCGTGCGGTTGCGCTGCGACTGGTTCATGTTGCCGTGCAGGGCCGCCGCTTCGTGGCCGCCGTGGAACAGCTTGTCGGCCAGGCGGTCGGCGCCGTGTTTGGTCGCCGTGAACACGATTGCCTGGGACTGGCCGGCCTCGCGCAGCAGGTGGTCGAGCAGGCGGTGCTTGTGGCTGCCGTCATCGACGACATGCAGGCGCTGCTCGATGTTTTCGTGCTTCTCCTGCTTGCCCGCCACTTCGATCAGTTTCGGATCGCGCAGCAACTCGCGGCCGAGCTTGGCGATGTTGCCGTCGAGCGTCGCCGAGAACAGCATCGTCTGCCGGGTTGCCGGGGTTTTCGCGGCAATGCGCTTGACCGGCTCGATGAAGCCCATGTCGAGCATGCGGTCGGCCTCGTCGAGGATCAGCAGTTCGAGGCGTGAAAAATCCACCTTGCCCTGGTCGATGAAATCGATCAGCCGGCCCGGCGTCGCCACCAGCACATCGAGCGACTGCTCGAGCAGGCGGCGCTGTTTCGGATACGGCATGCCACCCAGCACCGTGCCGGTGCGCATGTGGCGCATGAATTTGCAGTACTTGTCGACGGCGGCGGTGACCTGGGTCGCCAGCTCGCGGGTCGGCGTCAGCACCAGCACGCGCGGGCCGCGGCCGTTCTTGACCGGCGCCAGCGCCAGGCGCTGCAGCGCCGGCAACACGAAGGCCGCGGTCTTGCCGGTGCCGGTCGGCGCCGACACCATCAGGTCGAAGCCGGTCAGCGCAACCGGAATGGATTGCGCCTGCACCGGCGTGGGTTCGGTGTAACCCGCGGCGGCCAGTGCCTGCACGAGGGCGGGATTCAGATTCAGTTCGGCAAAAGACATGTCAGTATTACTTTCAAAAAGCACAACGACTGAACGCCGCGCAAGGCCGCAGGGCAGACGGAATGGTTCCGCAGCCGCGCAACAGGCGGTTTCAGTAAAAAAAGCGCTGGAAATGCCACTAGCTCTGAGGCAAAGCCGCGAATCGAATCGCGGCTGCGGCCACCGGCGCACGGGTATCGTCGCTAACCGTGGCGGAAGCAGCTATTCAGAGAAGGGAGCTGAAAACGAAGGGGTCAGGGACAGATGCATCCTGCAGCGAAAAACGGCTTTGGGTCGCTGCAAGGTGGCGGCACTATACCCGCAAGTATCGGAAATAGCGAGGATTTTTCCTGCGGCGCAACAAGGCAACGCATGCAGGGGGCGGATGCGGCCGCCCCTTCGCCCGGAAAATTGCAGAATATTCAAGGCAATAGATTCACCCGCCATGCTACAATCCGCCCCTTTTTTGCAAGGCTCCATACCGTGTCCGCCACCGAGCAACGCCCGCTGCGCAACATCGCCATCATCGCCCACGTCGATCATGGCAAGACCACCCTCGTCGACCAGTTGTTGCGCCAGTCCGGCACCTTTGCCGCACATGAGCAGGTCACCGAGCGGGTGATGGACTCCAACGACATCGAACGTGAGCGCGGCATCACCATCCTCGCCAAGAACTGCGCGGTGACCTGGAACGGCACGCTGATCAATATCGTCGACACCCCGGGACACGCCGACTTCGGCGGCGAGGTCGAGCGCGTGCTGTCGATGGTCGACGGCGTGCTGCTGCTGGTCGATGCCGTCGAGGGGCCGATGCCGCAGACGCGTTTTGTCACCCGCAAGGCGCTGGCCCAGGGCCTGAAACCGATCGTCGTGGTCAACAAGATCGACCGCCCCGGCGCACGCCCCGACTGGGTGGTCAACCAGACCTTCGACCTTTTCGACAAGCTTGGCGCCACCGAGGAACAGCTCGACTTCCCCGTCGTCTACGCTTCGGCGCTGAACGGTTACGCCGGCAACGAAAGCAATGTGCGTGAAGGCACGATGAAGCCGCTGTTTGAGGCAGTCGTCAAACACGTGCCGCGGCGCGAGGACAATCCGGACGGTCCGCTGCAGTTGCAGATCTGCTCCCTCGATTATTCCAGCTACGTCGGCCGCATCGGCATCGGCCGCGTCAACCGCGGCCGCATCCGCCCCGGCCAGCAGGTCGCCGTAATGAAAGGTCCCGATTCGGCGCCGGTGACGGCCAGGATCAACCAGGTGCTCGGCTTCCGCGGTCTCGAGCGTGTGCTGGTCAACGAAGCGCAGGCCGGCGACATCGTGCTGATCAACGGCATCGAGGACATCGGCATCGGCGTCACCATCGCCGACCCGGAGAAACCCGAAGCGCTGCCGATGCTGAAGGTCGACGAACCGACGCTGACCATGAACTTCCAGGTCAATACCTCTCCGCTCGCCGGCAAGGAAGGCAAGTTCGTCACCAGCCGCCAGATCCGCGAGCGTCTGAACCGCGAACTGATGAGCAACGTCGCGCTGAAGGTCAATGAAACCGCCGACGCCGACGTGTTCGAGGTCTCGGGCCGCGGCGAGCTGCACCTGACGATCCTGCTCGAGAACATGCGCCGCGAAGGTTACGAACTCGCGGTATCGCGTCCGCGGGTGGTGATCCGCGAGGTCAACGGCGAAAAACAGGAGCCGTACGAAATGCTGACCGTGGACGTCGACGAGACCAACCAGGGCGCGGTCATGGAAGCCCTCGGTGCGCGCCGCGGCGACCTGCAGGACATGCAGCCCGACGGCAAGGGGCGCGTGCGCCTCGACTACCGCATCCCGGCACGGGGCCTGATCGGTTTCCAGTCGGACTTCCTGACCATGACCCGCGGCACCGGCATCATGAGCCATGTCTTTGACGACTACGGCCCGATGAAACCCGACATGGAAGAGCGCCGCAACGGTGTGCTGATTTCCGCCGAAGACGGCACCGCCGTCGCCTATGCGCTGTGGAAGCTGCAGGAACGCGGCCGCATGTTCGTCAGCCCCGGCGACCC
>JALHND010000072.1 GCA_022843705.1 Burkholderiales bacterium | reverse complement strand
GGGACATCCGCCGCACGCGCCGCCAGCCGGTCGACCTCGGCCTGCAGGAGGGAACAGAAATCGGAAAGCTGCTTGCGGTGGAAATACTGGAACTCGTCCAAGGCAACTACGTAGCCCTCGGAGGCCAGGCGGCCGATCAACTGCGCCAGTTCGCCCAGACTGGTGACCCGCGCGTTGATACCGAAGGTTTCCAGATAAGCATTGCAGGCGGCAACCACGCCCGCGGGATCCGAGTCGGGCACCTGCACGTACAAGGTCTTGGCGATACCCGCGCCCTGAAGCGCCTGTTGAATCAGGGCCGTTTTACCGATGCGCCGCCGCCCCGAAATCTGCAGGAAAAACCAGCGTCGCCGTTCTAGGATGCGCTGTAACTGCTGGCGCTCGGCGCGTCTTCCGTAAAACGACCAGGGGTTTGCAGACATATCCGAATCGCCAAAACGTTTATATAAAAGTTTTTATATTATATTCAAAAATAACTCAACCATTTGTTTTATATGGGTAATTTCCGTCATTTTTACATCCCATGGCTTTGAAAATTATCTTCAAACGCTAAACTCGCTAATTTCGATATAAATCCACTAAATTCAATAAAATCAATTAGTTAATGAAAATCCGGGGTCCTGCACTTAAATCAAGCCAATCTCCCTCATATAGCGCAGCACCCCGGGATGAATCAGTTCCCGTGTCGGCGCGCCGGCCAGGGTGTTGGCCAGCGTCGATTCCTGAGCCTGGTCGAGTTTCGCCGCCAGTGCCGCGTGACCGGTGTGCAGTGCCTTCGCCAGCCGGTAAGCGACGTCATCGGGCAACGAAGCCCGCGCCAGCACGAAGGGCCATGAGCCCACCGAGTTCACCGGACCGGTCTGCCCCGGGTAACTGCCGGCGGGCATCGTGGTCTGTTTCAGGAACGAGTGTTTGGCCTGGATGCGCTTGATCTCCTCTGCGGAGGGCGAGATGAAACGCATGCCTTTCGGATTTTTCGCGATGTTCATGAACGGCGGCCAGCCGACGCCGCCGCCCCACATCGCTGCGGCCTCGCCGCTGTTCACCAGGGGCGGTCCGTCACCGGCCTTCTCCAGCAGCCGCGCGTCGAAATCCTTCTTGATGTCGAGGCCGAGGCCGTCAAACACGTAACGCGCAAGCACGACGAAACCGGAACTGGATGCGCCCCAGACCACGGTCTTGCCGACGAGATCGGAGATCGACTGGTACGGGCTGTCGGCGCGCACCATGAACATGCCCGCCTGCGAATAAGTGGCATTGATGATGCGGATGTTTTTGCAGGGTGCGCGGCCGATGCCGTTGACCGCTTCGTAGGTCACTTCTCCGGTGGCGAGCGCAATGTCGAGAGTACCGTCATCGATGCGGCCGACGTTCTCGCCGCTGCCCTTGGTGTTGATCGGCTCGATATCCATCGTCGGGTCGGTCGCATTGAGCACCTCCGCGTACGGCCAGCCGTAGGCGGGAAATCCGCCGCCGGGGGTTGCGGTGCCGAGTACGACTTTTGTTTTTTGTGCTGCCATTTTTTCTGCCTCCTCCAAGGATCGAAAGCCGGAGTGTAATCGCTAAAGGCTGCGGCGCGTCAATCACATTGCCTGCCGCGGTGTAGGATGCCGCCATGAATGCAAGCGCTGCCAAGCCGCGACCCGGACGGTTGGCCGGACTGGTGATCCTCGTGCTGGGCCCGCTGGCCTGGCTAATGTTCGGCCACGGCGAGCCGATTCCGCAGGATCGCGGCTACCATCTCTTTGCCGACGGCCGCAGCTGCCTCGGCATTCCCAACTTCGGCAATATCGCTTCCAACCTGCTGTTCCTGCTGGTCGGACTGTCCGGGGTGCGTCACTGCAGCCTTCCGCGGGACGGTGCATGGCGCTCCTGGCTGGTGTTTTTTGCCGGCGTTGCGCTGGTGTTCCTGGGTTCGGCCTGGTACCACCGCGCGCCCAATGACGACACGCTGGTCTGGGACCGGCTGCCGATGACCGTCGCCTTCATGGGCCTGTTCGCCGCGCTGCTCAGCGAACACCTCGGATCACGGCTGGAGCTGCAAATGGAAACGCGCCTGCTCGCCGGCGCGCTGGCGATCGGTGTGTTCAGCGTATTCTGGTGGCAGTGGAGCGGTGATCTGCGCATCTACATCTGGGTGCAGGGTGCCCCGCTGCTGGCCGTTCCCTACCTGATCGCCGCATTTCCCGCCCGTTACGGCCGGCGCCATTACCTGCTTTACGGTGTGGGACTTTATGCCCTGGCCAAGGTCGCCGAGCTGCTCGACCACGAAATCTATGCCGCGACAGCCACCGCGATCAGCGGCCATTCAGTGAAACATCTGCTCGCCGCGCTGTCGGTGTTCTGCGTGCTGCGGATGCTGCAGACGCGTCAGAGTTTGACGCCGGTCGCCTCTTCCCAGTAACGCACGATCTCGGTCTGGTCGACGGTTGCGCCGACCTTGCCGACGGCATCGCTCCACAACTCAGAGACCTTCTCGCCCAGCGGCACCGCCGCGTCGAGGGCATGCGCCATGTCGACGGCGATCTTCACGTCCTTGGCGATGAAACTGAGGGCCATGCCGGTGGCGTACTTGTGGTTCAGAATCTGCGGAATGACTTTTTTCTCGATCGGGTGGTTGCGGCCCGCACACATCGGGATCAGCGCGTCAGCCATCATTTTGGGATCAAGTCCGAATTTCTTGCCGATGGTCAGCGCTTCGATGGCGTTGATCAGCGCGCAGGCATTGATGTAGTTGGCCAGGGCCTTCATTGCATGCCCTGCGCCAATTTCACCGCAGTGCACGATGCTGCGGCCCATCGCCTTCAGCACTGGCGTCACCCGACCCACCCGTTCCGCGCTGCCGCCGGTCATGATGTCCAGCGTCGCGTCCTTGGCGAACACCACGCCGCCCATCACCGGGGCATCGACCATCTGCAGGCCGAGCTTGTCCAGGGCCTCGGCGGTGGCGCGTGTGCCGGTGGGATCGCAGGTGCCCATGTCGATCAGCACCGCACCCTTGTTCATCGCCGACGCCGCACCGCCCGCGTCCAGCATCACCTTGCGCACGATCTTGTCGTCGGGAAGCATGGTGACGATCGCATCCTTGCCGGCGGCCAGTTCGGCCAGCGTCGCCGCAGCCTTGCCGCCGTGCTGCGCGACGAACGCTGCAGCCGTTTCCGGACGCGCATCGAATACGGTGACCTCGAAGCCGCCTTTAAGCAGGTTGGCCGCCATCGGGTTGCCCATGTTTCCGACACCGATGAAGCCGATTTTTTTGATGGTGTTCATGATGAAACCCTCAGATCAAGAGCAGCCACAGAGGACACAGAGGACACAGAGAAAAACCAGGTCGACCCCCGAGCCAGGGGAATCCGGTTTTGAAGTTCTCTGTGCTCTCTGTGTCCTCTGTGGCTAAAGGTTTTAAAGCTTTTGCAGGACTACCAAACCGCCCCCCGCGCCGCGATCGGCCACAGCGCTTCGACCTTGCCGCCGCGCACACAGACGTAGTGATCATAGAGGTTCACTGTCGGGTCACAGTGGCCGGGGATCAGTCTGATCTTGTCGCCCAGCGCAAACCCGGGAGTGCCGTTCATCTTGATCACGCCGTGTTCGTCGGAGGCCTTCTGGAACTCGGCCTGCGGAAAATCGGCGACCCGCGGCATGCCGGAGTCGATGCTGGAGGCTTTCAGGCCGGCATCAACGATGGCGATGTCGGGACGGGTGCGGCTCATCACCGTGGTCCACACGAACAGGCTGTGCTCGAAACGAGGAATGCCGCTTTCGGTCCAGTCGTTCTTCGCGTAATCGGCGTCCATGAAGATGTAGGAACCGACCTGCAACTCGTCGTAAACCTCGCTCGCCGCCTCGAACAGGTAGGTGCCGGTGCCGGCGCCGGTGACCTTGCCGCGCGGCAGGCCGGCCTTTGCCGTCAGCGCTAGGGTTGTTTTCACCGCATCGACCGCCGCGGCGATCGCGGTGCGACGCTCCTCGACACTCCGAAAATGCTGGGCCGCCCCCTGATAGGCCTGCAGGCCGGCGTAGCGCAGGTTTTTGCAGGCCGCGATGGCCTGGGCAATCTTCAGCGCCGGCTCACCGGGTTCGACCCCGCAGCGGTTGGCACCGACATTGACCTCGACCAGCACGTCGATGACGACGCCGAATTCGCGCGCGGCGGCATCGATGTCCTTCACGTTGCCGGCATCATCGGCGCACACGGTAACCTTGGCCTGGGTTGCCAGCGCGGCGAGGCGCCTCAACTTGGTCATGCCGACGACTTCATTGGCAATCAGCACATCGGGCACACCGCCCTCGACCATGGCCTCGGCTTCGCTGACTTTCTGGCAGCAGACGCCAACCGCGCCGAGCGCGATCTGGCGCAGCGCGATCTGCGGGCACTTGTGGCTCTTGGCGTGGGGCCGCAGCATGATCTTGCGGCCGGCGATCGATTCCCTGAGTTTCTGCAGATTGTGCTCGAACGCATCGAGATCAAGGATCAGCGCCGGCGTGTCGACCTCGGCCAGCGACATCCCGGGCCTTGCCGGAGGAATCAGCGGCATCAGGCGCCCTTCTCGTCGTGGTCCGGGCCGTAGTAGCCGCCGGCCATGGTGCCGTCGGCGGCCTTGCCGATGATGCCGTGCGACATGTCCTTGACCGCGAAGAACATCGCGTCCTCTTCCGGCATCGCAATCGTGTAGTGCACGATGTTTGCCGGGAAATAGAGCAGCGTGCCGGGGCCGCAGATCTGCTCGGGGCCGTCGCCGACCTTCACGCGCATCTTGCCCTTGACGATGTAGTTCCACTGTTCGTTGGGGTGGAGATGCGGGCGCGAGCCGGTGCCTTTCTCCTTGGTCACCAGCGCGCATTGCATGCGCTCACCCTCGATCACCGGCCCCATCGCGGTGGAATAGCCGGTGCCGGCCTCGATCGGTGCCATTTCTGCGAGCGGGAAAATGAACTTGCCGTTGCCGCCCTTTACCGCACCCTGCGTTTTGGTTTCTGCGTCAGCCATGATGTCGCTTCCTGCGGAGTTCAGATGACCGGCTTCAAGCCGGCCTGTTCGGCACCGTACGCGCAGCAGGCTTCGTCTTCGTCACCGGTGCCGCCGCTGGCGCCCGCCGAACCGACAACATTGCCCGCGGCATCCTTGATCAGCACCGCACCGGTTTGCGGCAGGAACTTGCCGTGAGCCGTTGCCGACAATGTGATCATGAAATTGGGATTTTCCTTGGCGCGGACGAACAACGCGCGACTGGACATGCCCATCGCCACCGCGCCCCAGGCTTTGCCCAGCGCAACGTCATAACGGAACATCGTTGCATCGTCCTGGCGCTGCGCAGAAATGATGTGGCCGGAGGCATCGAGCACGACCACCGCCAGCGGCTTCACTTTCATTTCCTTGGCCTTGGCAAAGGCTTTTTCAATGATGGTATTGGCCTGCTGCAGCGTGATTTTGGACATGTATTCCTCCGTGGATGATGGACGCAGGCACCGACGGTCGCCTATCAGGGAAACCGTAATGTGGAACCCGCAGAATGGGACGGATGACTATACCAAAGGCGGCAGCGCCGGTGTCAATGACACCGCCACAGCCTCAGGCCTTCGGTGCGATCAACCCCTCCCTTTCGAGCAATTGATACACGCCTCCCGCCTGCACCAGCGCCATTAGCGGCGCCGGCAGCGGTCTTCCGGACAGTAGCTTGCCGTTCGCGGCATTGCGCACCGTTGCGGCCTCGAAATCCACTTCCGCAATCTGCCCCTCGCTGAACGCCGCATGCACCCCCGGACACTCCAGTGCCGGAAACGCGAAATTCACGCAGTTGCGCAGGAAAAGCCCGTTCAGCGATTCAGCGATGAGGCAGGCCAGGCCGAGATTTTTCAACGAACGTGCGGCGGCGCGGCTGGAACCCATGCCGAAATTGCTGCCGCCGATCAGGATGTCGCCCTTTTGGACCTGTTCGGCCCAGCCGGGTCGGTTGGCACTGAACACGTACAGCGCCTGTTCCTCGTGCGTCAGATAGAAGGCCTTGTTGGGCAGGATGAGGTCGGTGTTGATGTTGTCGCCAACGATCCATACACGGCCCCTGAATGTCATCACATTGCCGCTCATTGCAGGAACTCCCGCGGGTCAGTGATGACACCCGTCAACGCCGATGCTGCGACGGTGGCCGGCGACGCCATATAAACCTGCGAACTTGGGTCCCCCATGCGCCCCTTGAAGTTGCGGGTGGTCGAGGTGATGCACACCTCCCCGGGACCCAGCACGCCCATGTGGCCGCCACCGCAGGCGCCGCAGGTCGGCGGCGCGATCATCGCGCCAGCGTCGAGCAGCACCTGCACCACACCGCTGGCCACCACGTCGCGGTACACCGTCTGTGACGCCGGGGTGACGATGAACCGCACACCCGAAGCAATGCGTTTGCCCCTGACCACGCGCGCCGCGAGTTCGATGTCATCCTGGGTACCGTTGGCGCAGGAACCGATATAGGCCTGGTCGATGCGCGTGCCGGCGGTTTTCGCCACCGGCAGCGAGTTGTTGACCACGCTGTCGGGCAAAGCCACCAGCGGTTCCAGCGCCGACAGGTCGACAGTGCGCCGCGCATGGTATTTGGCGTCGGCATCGGCTGTCACCGGCACGATAGGGGCCGGGTTGCGCGCGCTGATCCACTCAAGCAGCGCGGCGTCGGCCTCAAAGGTGGCAAATTCCGCCGACAGTTCCGCCGACATCGCGGTGATGGTCTTGCGCGCATTGATCGACAGTCCGGCAACCCCGGGGCCGCCGTATTCGACGTTCATCGTCGCATGCGCGCCATGCACGCCGGCGATCTGCAGGAAGGCGTCCTTGGCGGTCACCGCCTCGGGTAATTTGCCGACCAGTTCGTAACGCACGGTTTCGCCGCAGCGGAACCAGGTCTGGCCCTTGATCGCCGCGTAAATGATGTCCGGTCCGCCAACACCGCGTGCCAGGCAGTTGAACACCCCGGCGCTGCAGGTGTGCGAATCGCTGCACAACAGCACCGAGCCCGGCAGCGCATAACCATAGTCCGCCACCAGCTGGTGGCTGATGCCCTGGTTGTGGCCGACATCATGGAAACGCTTGATGCCGAATTTTTTGACAAAGGCACGGCCGGTGACCTGGGCTGCCGCGGCCTGCTGCGTCGGCGCCGGCACCCGGTGATCGAAGGTGACGACGATCTTTTCCGGGTCGGCGACCTTCAGGATGTCGCGCCAGTTGTTGGGCATGAAGTTGTTGTCGAACAGGATCACCGTATCGACATCAACCGTGACCACGTCGCCCGGCCTCACGACCTTGCCGCCGCTTTTGGCGGCAAGGATTTTTTCTGCGATGGTCATGCCCATGCACTGCTCCTATCGTGACTGGTAATTGGAAAAATCTGCGTATTGCCAGTTACCCACTATTTGACGGTGTAACGCCGCTCCATCTCATCGAGCACCTTCATGCCCATCAGGTCGTTGAGTTCCTCGAAGCCCACCTGCAGGTCGGTGCGGTCTACGACGATGTTTTTTCCGACCACCTCCGACTTGAACACCTCCAGCGCATTCATCATGCCGCGTAGCGCAGCGGTGGTCAGCAGGCGCGGATAACTGACCGCGGCGACGCCGATGTCCTGCAACCCCTTCGGGCTCATCAGCGGCGTGGTCTTGCGCGGGCGCATGCCGAGGCCCATGTTGACGATCAGGGGTTTCGGCACGTTTTTCGCCACCTTGGCGATGTCTTCCTTCGACAGCAGCGCATCGGCGTACATCACGTCAGCACCGGCCTCTGCATACATATTGAGACGGCGGATCGCCTCATCCACGCCATGCGGACCGGCGGCATCAGTGCGCGAGACGATGACAAAATCGTTGTCGCGGCGCGCGTCGACCGCGGCCTTGACCTTCTGCACCATCTCCTCGGCGGGGATGCAGGACTTGCCGGCCATGTGGCCGCAGCGTTTCGGCCAGACCTGGTCCTCGATCATCAGCGCGGCCATGCCAGCCTTCTCGAAAGCGCGGACGACAAAATGCACCGTCATCGCGTTGCCATAGCCGGTGTCGGCATCGGCGCGCAGCAGCAGGTCCGAGCAGTCGGCGAGCCGGCGAGCGTTGTTGAGGTTTTCCTCGAAGGTCATCACGCCGCGGTCGGCCCAGCCCATGCGGCTCTCCGACACGCCGGCACCGGAGATCGAGGCGGTCCTGAAACCGGCCTGCTCGACCAGCCGCACGCTGTAGCCGTCATACACGCCAGGCTGGATCAGGATTTGTTTGTCGTACATCAACTCCTTGAACTGCGCGCCTCTGCTTTTCATGCGTCCTCCTTGGTGGATGGTTTGCGTTTTCGGATGCCCGCCCTCGCCGTGGCGGCGGGGAAAGGCACATAGGGATAGTCGGCACCGGCAGCGCTAGCACGCAGTTGCAGCCGGCTTTGCAGCGCGCTGCGCACATGGCCGCGCATCACCTGCTCGGCCTTGCGCGCGTCGCGTTTTTTCAGCGCAGCCAGCATCGCGCGGTGTTCACGCAACAGCGTCGCCGGCCGGTCGGGCATCACCGTGACCACGGTGCCAACCAGGAACAGCGTCTCGCGCAGCATGCGCATGGTCTTCACCAGATAGCGGTTGCGCGCCATGCGGTGGATCAGGTCGTTGATGTTGCGCTGGTATTCGATCAGCACCTTGGGGTCGCTCACACGGCTGCTCGCGTCGACCAGCTGTTCGAGCTGTGCAATCTCGAGCTCGCTGGCATGGCGCACCGCCATCACCGCCGCCGCCCCCTCCAGCACCTCGCGCAACGCATAAAGTTCGGTCACTGCCTGGTCATCCAGCGTGGCCACCACCGCTCCGCGATGCCGCTCATGCACCAGATAACCTTCGGCCTCCAGCCGGCGCATCGCATCACGCACGGGAGTACGGCTGATCTTCAGCCAGTCGGTGACATGCTGCTCGCGCACCGGATCGCCGGGACGTAAATCGCCGCGGCGGATGCCCTCGAGCAAGCCCCGGTAAGCAACCTCGGCCAAGCTGACCCCGGCAGGGGCGGCGGCCTTGCGCGTTGCGGGGGATTTGCTGCTGGCAGGCATTGCGGGATGACACTCCTCGTTCCACGGCAACACATCAGGCTGCCGGGTTGCCATATTGTATACAATTAAATACAATCCAATGCAACCTGAATTGCTGCCGCGCCCAATCCCGCGGCGCAGCAAGCCCCGGAGGAAAAACCATGTCCCGACCGCTGCCCCAGTCCAGCCGCCTGCGCGCCATGCTCAAGGAAGGCCGCACGATGGTTAAACCCGGCGCCTACAACGCGCTGTCAGCGAAGATCATCGAAAAGGCCGGCTTCCGCTGCTGCGGCGTCACCGGTTACGGTGTCTCCGCCTCGCTGCTCGGCAAACCCGATGTCGGCCTGATCACGCTGGATGAAATCGTTATGATCACCCGCTACATCGCCCGCGCCGTCAAAATCCCGGTCATTGCCGATGCCGATACCGGTTTCGGCAATGCGATCAACGTGATGCGCACGGTGGAAGACTTCATCACCGCCGGCGCCGCCGCCATCCACATCGAGGACCAGGTTGCGCCCAAACGCTGCGGCCATGTCGCCGGCAAGCAGATCGTCTCCACCGAGGAAATGACCGGCAAACTGCGCGCGGCGGACCACGTGCGCCGCGAACTGGACCCGGATTTCGTGCTAATCGCGCGCTGCGACGCCCGCGGCGTTACCGGCGGCAGCGTTGACGATCTGATTCGCCGCGCCAACGCCTATCTCGACGCCGGCGCCGACATGATTTTCCCCGAGGCGCTGACCTCGGAGTTCGAGCTCGAGCGCTGCGCAAAGGAAATCCGCGGCCCGCTGCATTTCAACCGCACCGGCGTATCGCCGCGCCTGCCGGTATCGCGACTCAACGAGCTGGGCATTGCGATGGTGTCCAACGCCACCGGCTCGCTGCGCTCCTCCACCGTTGCGATGGTCGACTACTTCGCCGAATTCGCGAAGGACGACGTCGAGGCGGTGAAGCGCTTCGAAGCGCGCACGAAAGACCATCCGGCCGGTAACATGCACGCCTATATCGGCTTTTCCGAAATCAAGAAGCTGGAAGAGGAATTCCTGCCCGGCGCCGAAGTGCTGGCCAAATACGAAGGCTCGGTCGGCTTTCAGCCCTGATCCCTGCCAGCTGCAACCCATAACGAGGAGACCCGCAAAATGCGAACCACTTTGAACCTGCTGATCGCCACGGCTCTTGCCGCTTCCGGCATGGCCATCGCGCAAACCTACCCTGCAAAACCCATCCGCATTGTCGTTGTCAGCACCCCCGGCGGCAGTGTCGACACACTTGCGCGGACCGTAGGCCCCAGACTAGCCGAGCGCTGGGGTCAGCAGGTACTGGTGGACAACCGTCCCGGGGCCGGCGGCGCGATTGCTGCCGAGATCGTGGCAAAGTCGCCAGCCGACGGCTATACGCTGCTGATGGGCACCGTCTCTTCGCTGGCCACCAACGTAAGCCTGCGCAAGTCCCTGCCCTATGATCCGGTGAAGGACTTCGCACCGATCTCGCTGGTCGCAACCCAGAACCTGATGCTGCTGGTGCATCCTTCGGTACCGGCCAGGTCCGTCCGCGAACTGACGGCTCTCGCGAAAAAACAGCCGGGTAACCTGTCATTTGCCTCGGCAGGCAACGGCACCGGCGGCCATCTCTCGGGCGAGCTATACAGGATGCTCGCGGGCATCGATCTGCTGCATGTGCCCTACAAGGGTGTGCAGCCGGCCCTGATAGACGTGGTCAGCGGCCAGGTCTCGATGACCTTCGCCAGCATTATTTCCGCGATGCCGCAGGTGAAGAACAACCGCCTGCTGCCCCTGGCCGTGACCGGCAGCCAGCGCTCACCGGCGGCGAAGGAACTGCCGACGATGATGGAGGCCGGCGTCAAGGGTTATGAATCGGCCACCTGGTACGGCCTGCTGGCGCCTGCCGGCACTCCGGCAGATATCGTCACCAAGCTCAATGCCGAAGTCGTGGCCATCCTGAAAAGCCCGGAAATGAACGACCGGCTGTCGAAAGAAGGCGCGGACCCGGTCGGCAACAGCTCCGCAGAATTCAGCAAGTACATCCAGTCCGAAATCGAGAAGTGGCGGAAGGTGATCCGGGCCGCCGGCATCCCTGCCCACTGAACTGCCGGCCGCGGGGAATAACAGAACACATTCCCCGCACCGGCCTGGCCCCACTCCTACCAGGCGATCGCGCCGCCATCGACCGGGATGATCGCGCCGGTCATGAAGTTGGAGGCCTGTGAAGCCAGCAGCACGGCGATGCCCTTGAGGTCATCAGGACCGCCGGTGCGCTTCAGCGGGATCTCGCGCTCGACGTTGTCCTTGTTTTTCTCGTACATCTTCTCGTTGATCGGCGTCACGAAAAAGCCGGGGCAGATGCAATTGACCTGGATATTGTGCTGCGCCCACTTCACCGCGAGATCTCGGGTGAAGTTGACCAGCGCGCCCTTGCTCGAGCCATAGGCGATCGAGTTGTAGGCCGCCGGGTTGCGGCCGACCAGCCCGGCGATCGAGGCAATGTTGACGATCTTGCCACGGCGCTGCTTGATGAATTCGCGGCCGAAAACCTGCGCGCAGAGGAAGGGCGCGGTAATGTTGAGGTCGAACACCTGCTGCCAGCGCTCCAGCGGCGTGTCCTCCGGCGGCGCCACCCAGGCGCGGCCGGCATTGTTGACCAGGATGTCGACTCGGCTGAATTTTTTCAGCACTTCGTTTTTCATCGCTTCGACCTGATTGGACTTGGTAACATCGCAGCCGATAGCCAGCGCCTTGACGCCGATTTTTTCAATCTGCGCTGCCGCTTCTTCGCAGACCTCGACGCGCCGCGAACAGATCACGATGCTGGCGCCGGCTTCGGCCAGACCTTTGGCCATTTGGAGGCCAATGCCGGTGGCGCCGCCAGTGACTACGGCGACCTGGCCTGAGAGGCCAAATAACTCCTTGACTGAAGACATACATAACTCCTTGTTTTTATTAAAATTTTTATAGGCCGTGACAGAGAGACTTTCTGTCTCCCCTCACCCCAACCCTCTCCCCACTAGCGTGGGGCGAGGGAGTATTTATTGGTTACGAACCTTAGTCTTTCAGCAGCAGCCCGGCGATGATGTTGCGCTGGATTTCCGAAGTGCCCTCGTAGATGCGCACGATGCGCGCGTCGCGGAAGGTGGTCTCGATGCCGACCTCGCGCATGTAACCCATGCCGCCATGGATCTGCACCGCGGCGTCGACCACGCGGCCCAGCGCCTCGGTGGAAAATACCTTGGCGGTCGAGGCTTCCATCGTGCCGCGCTCGCCGCGCATCAGCACATCAATGGCGCGCTGCGTCAGCCCGCGCGCCGCATCACGCGCCACCGCCATGTCGGCGAGCATCCACTGCAACCCCTGGTGGTCAGCGAGTTTCTTGCCGCCCTGGCTGCGGGTCTTCATATATTCGGCGGTCTGCGCGATCAGCTTGTCCATCATGCCGCAGCAGCGCGCCGATACCGTGACCCGCCCGGCGGTCAGCGTCTTCAGCGCCTGCACATAACCCATGCCCTCGGCCCCGAGCAGGTTCTCTGCAGGCACCTCGCAGTCGGTGAACGCCAGCGGCGCCGTGGTGCAGCCGTGCATGCCCATTTTCAATTCATTTTTGCCGATGCTGAAGCCCGGCGTACCACGCTCGACGATGAACGCCGAAATGCCCTTGATGCCCTTGGACTTGTCGGTGATCGCCATCACCGTGAACACCTGCGCCAGCCCGGCGTTGGTGATGTAGATCTTTTCGCCGTTGAGCACATAACGGTCGCCCTTTTTCACCGCCGTGGTGCGCATCGCCGCCGGATCGGAACCGGCCTGCGGCTCAGTCAGTGCAAACGCACCGACCCACTCGCCGCTGGCCATTTTCGGCAGGAACTTCTGCTTCTGCGCGTCATTGCCCAGCGCGGTGATGCCGGTGGTGCTGATGCCGGTGTGGTTGCCGATCAGCGTGGCGAAACCGTAGTTGGTCTGACCCATCACTTCCTCAATCGCGCACTTGCCGGCGAGGTCGAGGCCGCTGCCGCCGTATTCCTCGGGAATCGTCAGCCCGAACAGGCCCATGTCGCGGGCAAGCTTGACGAGATCCTCGGGAATCGCGTCGTTTTCCTCGATCCAGCGCGAACGCGGATCGACCTCGTCGCGTACGAATTTCGCGACTTCGTCGCAGAGCAGGCGGACTTCTTCGGATACAGCCATTGACACCCCTTAAAACCAAATCTTAAAAGCAGCCACAGAGAGCACAGAGAACTTCAAAACCTAATCCCGGCAAGGATTGTGCCGTTTGTTTTTCTCTGTGTCCTCTGTGGCTAAAAGCTTTTGACTTTAGCCTTTGATCCTGATCAACGCGTCCGCCGCCTTCACACCCTGCCCCTTGGGCATGACGATCAGCGGGTTGATGTCGAGCTCGGCGACACTGTCTTTCAGATCCACCGCCAGCGCCGACAGCTTTACCAGCGCATCGGCCAGCGCATCGACGTCCGCGGGCGGCTTGCCGCGGGCGCCGGCGAGCACCGGGTAACCCTTGATTTCCTCGATCATCTCGCGCGCCATTGCCGGAGTGATCGGTGCCAGGCGGAACGACACGTCCTTCAGCACCTCGGCAAAAATGCCGCCCAGGCCGAACATCACCGCCGGACCGAACAGGGCGTCGTTGGTGACACCGACAATGGCCTCGATGCCGCCGCCGACCATTTCCTGCACCAGCACGCCGTCGATCCGCGCATCGGCCTTGTATGTTTTCGCGTTTTTCAGGATTTCGTCGTAGGCCGCAGCCACGCCGGCAGCATCGGCGACATTGAGCTTCACCGCCCTCGCCTCGGTCTTGTGCGAAATATCGGCGGACTGCACTTTCATCGCCACCGGGAAACCGATCTTCTGCGCGGCGGCCACCGCGGCATCGCGGCTGTTCGCCAACTGTTCCTGCGTCACCGGGATGCCGTACTCGGCCAGCACCTGCTTGGCCGCGTATTCGGCAACATCGCCCGTCTTCCCCCTCAGCAGGGCCTGCGCCGCCGGACGGCTGATCACCGGCGCCTTGTCGTTTTTCTGCGCTTCGTTACGCCGTTTGGCTTCGGCATACCAGGACACCGCCGCCAGCGCGCGGCCGCAGCGCACCGGCGACTTGTAATGCGGTATCAGCGCGGCATCCAGCGCGGCATAGGCCTCGGGCGCGACGGCGTCGCGCGCGCTCCATGAAATGAAAATCGGCTTGTCGGTCTGCGCCGCCACCGACACGATTTCCGCCGCAACCTTCTGCGCGATCTCGCCCTGCAGCGAGGCGTTGATCATCGCGATGCAGTCGACGCCCGGATCGTCATTGATTGCCTGCAGCGTGCGGTTGATCAGCGAGAGATCGTTGAATATCGCCGCGGTGACGTCGACCGGGTTGCCGACCGAGCCGTAGGACGGCACGAATTCCTTCAGCTTGGCGACGGTCTCCGGCGCCAGTTGCGCCATCCGCATGCCGCCGGCGACGATTTCGTCGGTCATCAGGATGCCGGCGCCGCCGGAGATGGTGATGATCGCCAGGCGGTTGCCGCGCGGCAGGCGGTTGCTGCGCAGTGCATGTCCGTAATCCACCAGGTCCTGGATGTCCTCGACCTGGATGATGCCCTTCTGCCGGAACGCGGACTTGTACAGCGCCATTGCGCCGCCCAGGTTGGCCGTGTGTGAAGCCGCGGCCTTCTGACCCTGCTCGGTATTGCCGACCTTCCACATCAGGATGGGCTTGCCGGCGGCGAGCGCCTTGTCGCCGACATCGAGGATGCGCCGCGCATCCTTCACGCCCTCGATATAGGTGCCGATGATGTCGGTCTGCGGATCACGGATGAAATACTCCATGAAATCCAGCGTCGACACGCCGATCTCGTTGCCGGTGGTGACCATCTGCCGGAACGGCAGGCCGCCGTCCAGCGAAGACAGGTTCATCACCGAGAAGCCGAAACCGCCGGACTGCGACACCATGCTGACCCGCCCCGCCGTGTAGTCGGCGTTGAATACCGAGCCGAAGCCGGCGTAGACATTCTGCGCCGGATTGATCATGCCCTGACAGTTGGGGCCGATGACGCCGATGTTGTATTCCTTCGCGATGTCGGCGAGTTTCTGCTGCATCGCCACGCCCTGACCGCCGGTTTCCGAAAAACCGGAACTGAAAATGATGACGTAGGGAATGCCCTTTTTGCCGCAGGCGGTCAGCATGTCAGCGACGCGCGTGGCGTTGACCAGGATCAGGCCGAGCTCCGGCGTTTCCGGCAGCGATTCGATCGAGGGCCAGCATTTGACCCCGGAAATCTCCGGGTACTTGGGATTGATCGGGTACAGCTTGCCCTGGTAACCATGGGACAGCAGGTGTTTCAGCGGCTG
>JALHND010000071.1 GCA_022843705.1 Burkholderiales bacterium | reverse complement strand
TTTTCCTTCGGCGCCAACGACATGACTGCCGACGGCACATCGCTGCGTGTGCCGATGCCGGCAAGCCTCGAAAACTTCCGCAACATCCTGACCGAAGCCCGCGCGCGCTGCCCGGTGCTGGTGATCGGCCCGCCGCCGGTCGGCGAGGCCGGGCAGGACACGCGCATCATCGCGCTGTGTGCGACCTATGCCCTGCTCGCCGCGGAACTGGGCGTCCCCTACCTGCCCCTGGCCGAATCGCTGACCAACGATCCGGCCTGGAAACGCGCGGTGGCCGCCGGCGACGGCACGCATCCCGGAGGCAGCGGTTATGCGCTGGTCGCGGAACGCGTGCTGCAGTGGCCGGCGTGGTGGTTCAACGCCCCCGTTTTGCCGGAATGACCGGCAGCATCAGGTAGGACGGCGTCTTGCCGCCGGCGTAAATGGTGTTTTTCGCGCCGGCGTTGTAATCACCGTGGTAATGCGTGTACGGCGCGCTGCCGATGCCATCACGCGGCTGGATGTCGACGCGGATGCGGTGGCCCTTCTTGAACACCATGCTGGTCGGCCACACCTCGACGCGGCATTCGACCACCTCTCCCTTCTTCAGCCACAGCCGCTCGTCATGGGCATGGTAAGGCCGGTACGGCAGGGATTTCTGCGGATCGAGCTTGCGGTGCGAAGCGCGCAGCCAGCCCTTGGTCACGCAGGGCACCGGCTGGCCGTGCTGGCCGACCTCGCAGACGTCGTGGCCGTCGGGATCGATGTTGCGGATGGTCACGAAAAGATCCATGTCCTCGGAGGTGCTCGACACCCACAGGTTCGCCACCAGCGGACCGGTGATCTCGGTGTCTTCAGTCAATACCGGCGTCACGAAGGACACGCCGCTGCGGCCGCTCGCGCCGTGGCCATGCGTGGTCGCCAGCGACGATGCGGAAGCCACGCCGGCACTGGTCGAGCCGCTGCCGGAATAGGTCGCCTTCGCGGCATTGCGCGGCGGCGTCCTGACCAGCGTGCCCTCGAGCAGATCCTCCTTCTCGGTCGGCTGGCGCTCGATGTTGAGGTACATCTTCGTCCACTTCGTGCGCTTCAGCGGCCATTCCTTCTCGTAGCGGAAGGGATAGGGCTTCGTGCTGCCGCCGGTGCGGATTTCGAGTTTCACCGGCGGATCCTTCATGATGCCGGTGTCAATGTCCTTCAGCCAGTAATCGAACCAGCGCAGCTGGTCGGTGCGCCCCTCCTCCGAATGGTAGGGATGGAAGTGCGAACCGGTGTGAATGCGCAGCTTCTTGTGTTTTGACGCGGCATTCATGAAACCTTCGGTGTTGCCGCGCAGGTGCATCGAGAAGCCGCCCCAGTTGCCCACGGAGTAGACGGGCACCTTGATCTTGTCCCATTCCGCGCTGTTCGAGCGCCAGTAATGCGAGTCGAGATCGTTGCGCATGTAGTTCCACATCATTTCGTTCTGGAAGGCATCGGGGTTGTAGCTGCGCGGCTTGCCGAGCAGGTGGTGCGCCGTGTGTGTCAGCCACCAGTTGCCGATGAAACCCAGCGCGAATATGCCGCCGTGGTAGGCCTGGTCACGGTACTGATCCGCGCGGCCCTCCCAGGGCATGATGCATTTCAGCGAGGGCGGCTGCATTTTCGCGGCGCGCCATTGTGATGACGCGTGGTAGGAGATGCCGGACATGCCGACCTTGCCCGAGCACCAGGGCTGTTTCGCCACCCACTCGATGGCGTCATAGGTGTCGAGCGCTTCCTGGAAGGAACTCGGTTCGGATTTACCGGGCGAGCGGCCGGCGCCGCGGGAATCGACACGCACGCAGGCATAACCGCGCGGACACCACCACATCGGGTTGACCGTCTCCCAGCACATATAGGGATTGGCCTTCTCCTCGAGATCCGCCGGCGGGCTCCAGACCTTGTCCTTCTGGTAGACGCTGGTGTTGAACAGCACCGGCACCTTGTCCCTGAAGTTGGGACGGAAGATGTCGGCATACAGCAGCGTGCCGTCGCGCATGGGGATCTGCACGTTTTTCTCGACAATGAGTTTCATCTTGCGCGGCTGCGACACTTTGAATTTTTTGCTGCTCATTTCGGACGGGCTCCTGTGTGGACGGTTTGCTGGTCAGACGGGTAATGGAGGGAAGGATTTACTCCGGCACGACGCCGGCCGCGCGGGCCACCTTGGTCCAGCGCTCGATTTCGGAACGGTTGTAGCGGTCGTATTCATCCGGGGAGTTGCCCACCGGCTCGGCGCCCTGGCCGGAGAGACCCTTGCGCACCGCCGGGTCGGCCAGCGCCTTGGCCACCGCGGCGTTGACCCGGTCGACGACGGGACGCGGCGTTTTGGCCGGTGCGAACATGCCGAATCCGCTGGAGACGACGAAATCCTTGTAGCCCTGCTCGATCATCGTCGGCACCTCCGGCGCCGCGGGTGAACGATTGGCGCCTGCCTGCGCGATCATGCGCAGGCGTCCGGCGCGCACGAACTCGATGAACGCGGGCAGCGCCGCGAAAATCATCTGCGAATTCCCGGCGATCACATCGGCGGTCGCGGGTCCCACACCCTTGTACGGCACATGCAGCATCTTGAGGCCGCCGGCCGCATGCGACAGCATCTCGATCGCGAGATGGGTCGAGGTGCCGTGGCCCGGCGTTGCATAGGCCAGCTGGCCCGGCCGCGCCTTCGCCAGCGCGACCAGCTGCCGGATGTCCTTTACCGGCAGCGAGGGATGGATGACCAGGCCGTTCGGCACATCGGCGACCAGGGTGATCGGCGCAAAATCGTTGATCGAGTCGTAGGGCAGGTTCTTGCGCACACTGGGATTGATGACATGCGCGCTGGACACCATGCCGATGGTGTAACCGTCGGGCGGCGACTTGGCGACGATGGCGGTGCCCAGCGTGCTGCCGGCGCCGCCGCGGTTGTCGATCAGGATGGTCTGGCCGAGTTCCTGGGTCATTTTCGGCGCAATGGCCCGCGCGATGATGTCGGTATTGCCGCCGGGTGCGAAGGGAATCACCATGCGCACCGGCTTTGACGGCCAGGCCTGTCCGAAAACCGTACCGTTCAGCAGCACAAGGCCCGCGACTGCGCCCGCGCACAACAGACTGCGTTTCAGCATGATGTCCTCCCCCGGTTTTGAAGTGATCGCGGAGCTTTGTAGGATTTATTGAACTCCGGCGATTGCACAGCAGTGTAATCCCGCCACGGCCGCAAAAGGGCGCTGGTCCAGCATGTGACCAACCGGCGGCTCCGCCCAAGGCGGTGATGTTTGCGCTGTATCAATACGCGCCGGCCGGCACGGCGCTAACTTCCTGCCATGGGCGGTTGTTTTGCGACCCATCAACCCAACGGAGACCCTCCATGATCAAGGAAGTCAGCGGCGACCTGCTGCTTACCCGGGCGCAGGTCATTGCCCACGGCGTCGCCCCCAATGACCCTTTCCATACCGGCCTCGCCCTGCAGCTGCGCGAACGCTGGCCGGCGATGTACAAGGATTTCCGGCATTTCTGCCAGTCCACGCATCCCAAGCCCGGAACCCTGTGGGCCTGGATGGGCGCCGACGGCAGGAAGATTGTCAGCCTGTTCACCCAGAACGCGATCGAAGGCCACCACGGCGGCACGCCGGGTCCGGCGACGCTTCAGCATGCCGGGCACACACTGCGCGAACTGGCAAGGCTGGCGGAGGCCGAGAAATTCACCAGCCTCGCGCTGCCGCGCATCGCCACCGGGGTAGGCCGACTCGCATGGACCGAAGTGAAACCCCTGCTTGAACAGCATCTGGGCGACCTGAAGATTCCGGTCATTGTCTATGCGACCTACCACGCCGGGCAGCAGGCCGCCGAGGGCCTCTGAGCGCGCGCGGCGCCTCTGGTAAACTCGCCGCTCCACAAAAAGCGGCGACCACCCGGAGGACATCATGATTTACGAAGTGCGCACCTACGACATCAAACCGAAATCCCAGGCTGAAGTCGAGAAACGTTTCGGAGAAGCCTACGAACAGCGCAAGAAACTGTCGCCGCTGGCCGCGTTCTGGCACACCGAGATCGGGCCGCTGAACCAGATCATCCATGTCTGGCCGTACAAGGATCTCGCCGAGCGCGACCGCATCCGCGCCGAAGCCGTCGCCGGCGGCAACTGGCCGCCGAAGATCGGCGAGTTCATTGTCAACATGCGTTCGGAAATCTACATCCCCTTCGCCTTCTCCCCCGAGATCAAGCCGGGGAAAATGGGGCCCTACTTCGAGATGCGCACCTACACCTTCGCGCCCGGCGAACTGGGCAAGATCGCCAAGGTCTGGGAAAAGGCGATGCCGGAACGCATCAAGTTCAGCCCGCTGGTGGGTTGCTGGTACAGCGAACTGGGCGGACTCAACCGCTTCACCCACATCTGGTCCTACCCGTCGCTCGATGCACGCAACGAGTCGCGCGAAAAAGCCGTCGCGGCGGGCGTGTGGCCGCCTTCGGCCGTGGCCCGGAGGGACGGCCTGCCCGACGCGCTGCTGACCGCCCAGGAAAACAAGATCGTGATGCCCGCGGCGTTCTCGCCCCTTCAGTAAGCCGCTGCAGTAAACACCGGGAGCGGCGCATGCCCGTCGGCAGGCTCGATCACTATTCGATCCGCACCTTCGACATCGAGGCGTCGCGCCGCTTCTACACCGAAGTCATGGGATTCACGGCCGGCTTCCGGCCGCCCTTCGATTTTCCCGGGATCTGGCTCTACAACGGCGCGCAGTATCCGGAGACCACCGGCGTCGTGCACATCATCGGCATCGACCCGGACAATCCGCAGGGCCTGAAGGATTACCTCGGCGACCGCGATCCGGCGTCACTCGCAGGCACCGGCACCGTCGACCACATGGCCTTCACCGCCACCGGTCTGGCCGACATGCGCGCGCGGCTCGCCCGCAACAACGTCGCCTTCCGCGAACGCACGGTGCCCTCGCTGGGCATTCACCAGGTGTTCTTCGAGGATCCCAGCGGCGTCACGCTCGAACTGAACTACCCCGCCGCCGAAGCCGCGGCCTGAATTCCGGATGCCGCGCGCGCTGATCATCGGCGGCTCGCTTGGCGGACTGTTCGCCGCCAACCTGCTGCAGCGCGACGGCTGGGATGTCGAAGTCTTCGAACAATCCGCGGAACCGCTGGCCGGCCGCGGCGCCGGCATCATCACCCATCCCGAACTCTTCGACGCGCTGGTGCGCATCGGCATCGCGACCGGTGAGGGCATCGGCGTCGACATCGAAGGCCGTGTCGCCTTCGGCCGCGACGGCGCAACACTCGGCACGCTGCCGATCCGCCAGTGCCTGACCACCTGGGGCCGGCTGCACGAACTGCTGCTGGCGGCCTTCCCGTCCGCGCGTTACCACCTCGGCCACGCCTGCAGCGGCATCACGCAGGATGCGGACGGCGTCACCGCCCACTTCCGCAACGGAACATCGGCACGCGGCGACCTGCTGGTTGGCGCCGACGGCATCCGCTCGGCGATACGCGTGCAGCTGGCTCCGGATACCGAACCCCGCTACGCCGGTTACATCGCCTGGCGCGGGCTCGCCGACGAGAACGACCTGTCGCCGCAGACCCATCGCGACCTGTTTCCGAAATTCGCCTTCAGCCTCGCGCCGCGCGAACACATGCTCGGTTACCCGGTGGCCGGCTTCGGCAACTCGACGCGCGCCGGAGAACGCGCCTTCAACTTCGTCTGGTACCGCCCGGCCCACGCCGGACGCGAACTGCCGGAGCTGTGTACCGACATCCACGGCCGCCGCCACGACATGGGCATCCCGCCGCCGCTGATCCGGCCGGAAGTGATCGCGGCGATGCGCGACGCGGCAAGAGACCAGCTGTCGCCGCAGTTTGCCGAGGTCGTCGCCTGCACCCGGCAGCCCTTTTTCCAGGCGATCTTCGACCTCGAGTCACCGCGGATGCATTTCGGCCATGTCGCCCTGCTCGGCGACGCCGCCTTCGTCGCGCGGCCGCATGTCGGCATGGGTGTGTCCAAGGCTGCGGGCGACGCGATGGCGCTGGCCGGCCTGCTGCAGGAGTCGGGAAACAATCCCGCAAGGGCGCTGCCGGAATATTCGGCGCAGCGCACCCGCTTCGGCCATGCGGTCATCGCCCATGCGCGTGAACTCGGCGCCTATCTCGAAGCCTGCGCCGCCGGCGAAACCGCGGCACCTGAGCGCCATACGCCGGAGGCGGTGATGCGGGACATCGCGGTGACGCGGGCGTTCTGAGTTCCGAACATATTGCGGCTAGAATATGGAGGTGCAAGCGCCCCGACCCCGCGCAGCCCCTGCTCCAAACCAACGGGGAGTCATTGAAACCAGATATGGCGCCACAATCCCTGCACGGCCTGTTCCGGCGCATCCGAGGGGCCATCGACTGTCTGACAACCTCTTCCAGGCCGGATGATTCGTTCCGCTCGCTTGCGGAAAACAGCAACGACCCCATTGCCCGCCTCGACCGCGAGGGCCGTTATCTCTATGCAAATCCGGCGCACTGCGCACTCGCCGGGCTCAAGGCTTCCCGCATCATCGGTCGGAACTGCGAGGAGATCGGCGCCCCGGAGCATGCCGCCAGATTGTTCCAGGATAACGTGCGGAATGTCGTACAGGGCGGGAATGAACGCCGCTTCGAGATTGCCCTTCCACACGCAGATGGCCCGCGCTGGTTCGAAGCGCGCTTCATGCCCGAACCCGGCGCCGATGGCAGGATCGGTTCCGTGCTCAGCGTGTTGCGCGAAATCACTGAACGCCGGCAGCTTGAGCAGCAGCAAGCGGAGCTGGAACGCCGCCAGCGGGCGCTGCTCGATGGCATCGCCGAGCGGGTCTGGCTCAAGGATCTCTCGGGCAGATATCTCGCGGTCAACCAAAGACTGGCCGGCCTGACCGGACATTCACCCCATGAACTCATCGGCAAGACTGCCCACGACATCCTGCCATTCACCGAGGCCACTGAGTATGAGGCGGATGACCGGTTGGTCATACAGAAGAACGCCATGGTCAGGGGAGAACATCACAGCGCACTCGACGGAACCTGGCGCGAAACGATCAAAGTGCCCTTTCACGATGCCGACGGCAGGATAACCGGCCTCATCTGCAGTTCACGCGACATTTCCAGGCACAAGGAAGCCCTCGAAAAACTGGAGATCAGTGAACACAGGCTGCGCCTGGCTTTGCGTGCGGCCAAATCCGGCGTCTGGGAATGGCAGCCCGGAGCACCGGCATCCTACTGGTCCGAAGAAGCCTATGCGGTCATAGGGCTCAAGCCCGGCGATGCGCCGCCCAACTTCGAAACCTGGCTGTCCAGAATCCACGAAAGCGACCGGGAGCGGGTACGCGCAGAAATCGAACACTGCATGCAAACCGGATCGGAACACAGGACCACCTACCGGGTAATCCTCGAAGACGGCAACGAGCGATGGGTAAGCGACGTTGGCGTCGTGCACGGCACCGGCGCCTCGCGCCGGATGGTCGGCATCAATACGGACGTCACCGAAAACAAGATTCTTGAAAAACAGAGGCTGGAGCTGGAGTTCGCGCAACAGGCACTTCTGGATGGCATCGCCGATTCCGCCTGGCTGAAGGATCTGGATGGCCGCTTCCTTGCCGTCAACCTCGAATACGAGCGCCGCTCCGGCATGCCGCGTGACCAGATCATCGGCAGGAAAACCGAGGAATTCCGCCCTGCGGAACTGTCGCCGACCTTCGTGGCGGAGGACCGGCAGGTCATACAGACCGGCATGCCCCTGCGCACCGAACGGGCACTTACGAAGGACGGCACTATCCTCTGGCGTGAACTGATCAAGGTGCCGGTCAAGGATCATCAAGGCAGGGTGATCGGCACTGCCGGCGTATCCCGCGACGTCACGGCCCGCAAACACATCGAGCAGGAACTGCAGCAGTCAAGCCAAATGCTGCACGCGATCATCGGCGCATCCCCAAATGCCATCATTGCCTACAACAATGACCAGAAAGTCATGTTCTGGAATCCGGCGGCGGAGCATATGTTCGGCTGGAAGGCATCGGAGGTCATCGGAGGCGCGCTGCCGAACCTGCACGCCGGACATCGCGATGATCTGGAGGCACTGAAAAGCGGCACACTGGGCAAGCAGACACTCACCAATGTCGAAACTACACTGAAAAAACGCGATGGCTCGCTGATTGAAGTATTGCTGTCCGGCGCGGCGTTACGTGACACCACCGGACAAGTTGCCGGCTCCGTTGTCATTTGCGTGGATATCACGGAGCGCAATCGGGAGCAACGCGCGCTGGTGGCATCGGAAGAGCAGTTTCGACTGCTCGCCGAGGATGCGCAGGCCGTTTTCTGGATCAGCGATCGCCTGTTTTCACGCATCGACTACATCAGTCCGGGGTTTGACGAAATGTGGCGCATGCCGCGGGAAGAGGTATTCAGGGATCCGAAAGCCTGGATGCGTCACATTCATGCCGACGATCTTCCTGTCGTCGAATCATTTTTGCGGTCACAGGCCGAAGGGCTGCCCGCCGCCGCGGAGGTCCGCCTCTCCTTGCCAAACGGTGCAGAACGCTGGATCCGCGCGCGATCCTTCCCGCACAATTCTTCCCGCCTGGACGATTGCGTCACTGGAATCGTCAGCGACATTACCGATGTCAAGAAACAGGCGGCCGAGCGGCTGTCACAGGTCGAGCAGCAGCGTGACGCCCTGGTCCGCGAGGTGCATCACCGCATCAAGAACCATTTGCAGGGCGTGGCAGGGCTGCTGCGCATGCATGAATCCGAAACCCGTGGCGACAAGAAAATCCTTGAACGGGCGATCACCCAGATCCAGTCAGTCGCGATCATCCGTGGCCTGCAGGGCCTGAAAACAGGCAGCGAAGTCATACTCTGCGAAATGGTTCCCGCGATAGTGAAGATGATGGAGAGCCTCGGCGATATCAAGACTGAACTTGCCACCGATGCACAGGTCGACCAGCCAGTACGTGTCGCCGAGGCCGAAACAGTGCCGGTGGCACTGATCCTCACCGAAATGATCAGCAACGCCATCAAACACAATGATCCGCCGGACGCGCCAATCAGGATCGCCATCACAACGACGCTGGACTCCGCCAAGGTCCGGGTGATCAACAGCGGCAAGCTGGCCGGCATTCCGGACAGCAGCGCTGCCGGAAGTGCCGGACTCGATCTGGTGAAGGCTCTGATGCCGCCGCACGGCGCCACGTTTGCACTGGACAACACAGAGGCAGGCGTTGAGGCACAGCTTCTGCTGCACTATCCGGCAGTGACTTCCATCAAGGTCCATGAATCTCCGGAGCACGGGAATTGACCCTTCACCTGCCGGACGCACATGCTGCAAAGCAATGCGATCGTCTTGGACAATCCGGCCGATACTTGTTGGCGCCATGGCCGACTTCAGCTAATATCCCCGGTCATCAACGGGGTTATTAATCTGGTATTGCCAATCGATCAGAAACCGGACCGCCGATAATGCCAAATTCACCCCGCTCCCCCAGCAAACGCATATTGCTGGTCGATGATGATCGGCTGATCGTCACCACTCTGGCCCGTGGCCTGCGCAACCATGGGTACACGGTCAGGGAAGCCACCAGCGGGGAGGATGCCATCGCGCTGGCACAGCAGGATGCACCCGATATCGCCTTGCTCGATGTACGCATGGCGGGGCTGTCGGGGCTCGACGTGGCGCGTGTATTTCGCGACCAGCTGAATATCCCCTTTCTTTTCCTTTCCGCCTATGGCGATGCGGAAATCGTCAGGGAAGCGGCGGAATGCGGCGCCCTGGGTTACCTGGTCAAGCCACTCGACGTGGCGCAGATTGTCCCGACACTGGAAAGCGCACTGGCCCGGGCCCGGGATCTCCGGGCGTTGCGGGAAACCGAAAGCCAGCTCAATGCGGCACTGGCCACCGGCCGCGAAACCAGCACTGCGGTAGGCATACTGATGGCCCGCGATCATATCGACCGGGAAAGCGCCTTCAACCAGCTGCGTGACCACGCGCGTTCCCAACGCCGCAAGATCCACGAACTTTCGGCCGAACTGATCACCGCGATGGAAACGATGAACGCGATATCCAGCGAAGAAAAAAAGGGCCTGCCCCGGGGTCGCTGAATCCGCGCGGGCCCGCTTGTTTGCCTGCTCGAATTTGTTTACTCTCGCTTCCTGAATTACCGATAGCGGGCACGCCTCGTATTGCGTGCCCGCCCGCTGTGTTGGTTGCACGTCCGGCCCCCCCAGCCCCCGCCCGCCGGCAACAAAAACAGCAGGTCAGTCCGGATGACATGCGGGCTTTGACACATGCCGCGCATCATCAATCAGGCCACGAATCCGCCTCCGAAATGCCGACGCTTGCGTGAACATCACGCAAACCCGGCGGTCATGCAGCACTGAATCAAAGCTGCCGCAGGGTATGCCGGCGACAGCATCATGCGCGGAGCCTTCGCAGTGCATCTCGGTTCATACGGCAAAGATACCGGCATCGCAGCCAGCAACCGCAAAGCGGTGCTCAGCGTGTGCGCCCATCGACTGGTGTGCCTGGTCGGCGTACTGGCATTTGTGCTGCTGGCCGCAAGAATATTCCCGCAGTACCGGGTCATTGACCATGCCGATACGTATTTATGGCTGCACACGGCCATGGAAACTCTGGCCGTCACGATATGCGGGATGATTTTCGGCCTCTACTGGGCGATGGACAACCGGCAGATTGCCCGGGGTGTCACCATCCTGTCCTGCGGCCTGCTGGGTGTGGCGCTGCTTGACTTCGGCCACCTTCTTTCGTATCACGGCATGCCGACGTTTGTTACTCCCAGCAGCGCAGACAAGGCGATCTCTTTCTGGTTGGCCGCCCGCGCCCTCGCAGCCCTTGCCTTGCTGGGTGCCGCGCTGTCAGTGGCAACAACCTTTGCCGCCGCAAGCAGCCGCTACGCACTCGTCGCACTCACACTGCTGGTCGCCGGCCTGGGGTTCTGGGTCATTCTCGGGCACCCGGACCGGCTGCCGCCATGGTTTGTCCCCGGTCAGGGAGTGACCCGCAGCAAGATACTGGCCGAATATCTGCTGACCGCCGTATACATGGCCGCTGCATTCGGTTTTTACCGGCAGTGCCGTCGCCACCCGGGCGAAGGGAACGCCCTTCTGCTGGCAGCCAGCATTGTTGCGGCACTCAGCGAACTGTGGTTCACCGCATATGCCAGTGTTTCCGACCAGAGCAACCTGCTCGGCCACATCTACAAGATCATCGCCTATCTGCTGATCTACGAAGCACTGTTCACAAAAGGCGTACAGGAACCCTACGAACACCTCGATCATTCACGACGTGCGCTGGCCGAAAGCGAAAAACGCTTTCGCAGCCTGACGGCACTGTCATCCGACTGGTACTGGGAGCAGGATGCCCAACACCGGTTCACCGAAATATCGGGAGGCTTTAGCGCCCTGTCCGACTTCACACCGGAGAGGCTGATCGGCAAAACACGCTGGCAGATCTCGCCTTCCGGCCTCAGCGAGGAGCAATGGCAATTCCATCGCGCCACACTCGATGCGCGCCAGCCTTTTCAGGATCTGGTTTTGCAGCGATTGAATGTCCGCAACGAGAAGCGCTGGCTCAGTATCAGCGGCGAGCCGATATTCGACGGTCGCGGAAACTTCCTCGGTTACCGCGGCATCGGCAAGGACATCACCGATCAGGAGCGTGCCAGAGAAAGCCTGGAACTCGCAGCGAGCGTCATCGAGCACTGCCAGGAAGCAGTGATGATCACGGACGCGTCAAACATCATCATCTCCGTCAATCCGGCCTTCACCCGCATCACCGGTTATACCGCCGAAGAAGCCATCGGAAAAAACCCGAAGTTCCTGAGTTCGGGACATCATGCCGAGTCTTTCTACCGGGACATGTGGGCCGCCATAGCCGGGCGGGGCCACTGGCACGGCGAAGTCTGGGATCGCCGCAAGAACGGCGAGATTTATTGCGAAAGCCTGTCGATAAACGTCATCCGGAGTCCAGGCGGAGACGTGCGCCACCATTCTGCAATTTTCACCGATATCACCCGGCGCAAGCGCAATGAAATGCTGCTGGAAGCCGAAAAGAAGCACCTGGAAATGGCGCAAACGGACCGGTCGCTCGCACAGATGCTTGATCAGCTTTGCAGCGATATCGAAAGCATCTTCCCGGACACCCTGTGCTCGGTGATGCTGCTTGAAGAGGTGCGCCTGCGCAGCACTGCAGGTCCCAGCCTCCCCCCGGAATACCGGGAAGCCATTGACAACCTGCTCATTGGCCCCGAGACCGGATCCTGCGGAACCGCCGCCTACATGAGACAACCGGTGGCCGTATCCGATATTGCCACCGACCCCTTGTGGTCCGACTACCGCAGCCTGGCCCTGGCCCATGGGCTGCGGGCATGCTGGTCGGCGCCCATCCTGTCCGGCGACAGCAGGGTGCTGGGCACCTTCGCCATCTATTTCCGGGAATTGCGAGAACCCAGCGTCGCTGAAAAACAGGCACTGGGCACCGCGACGCGCATTGCCGGTATCGCCATCGAGCGCAAGGGCAGCGCCGAGCGGATCCTGCGGCTCAATGCGGAACTCGAAAAGCGCGTGGCCGAGCGCACCGAACAACTCGAAATCGCCAACCGCGAACTGCAATCCTTCAGTTATTCCGTATCCCACGATTTGCGCTCCCCCCTGCGCGCAATCAACGGCTTCTGCCGGATCCTGCTCGATGACCATGCGGCCCAACTCGATGCCCAGGGTCGTCGCCACCTCCAGTCCGTACGCACCGCCAGCGAGCGCATGGCCGAACTGATAGACGGGATGCTGGAACTGGCACAGATCACCCGGCAGGACATCCGCCTGGATGAAGTCGATCTCGGCGAGATCGCGAGATCCATCGTGGCACAGCTGCGGCTGGGCCAGCCGTCACGGCAGGCGGAATTTCATATCGAAGACCGCATCATCGTGATGGGTGACCGCCGGTTGCTGCACAATGCCCTTGAGAATCTGCTGGGCAATGCCTGGAAATTCACTTCGAAAGTGCCGGTTGCGACCATCAGTTTCGGCTCCCTCGTCAACAACGGTGAAACAGTCCTGTTTGTATCGGACAACGGCGCGGGGTTTGACATGCAGTATGCCAACAAGCTCTTCGGGGCCTTTCAGCGGCTTCATCGCCAGGCCGAGTTTGAGGGGACCGGCATAGGCCTGGCCACGGTACACCGGATCATCTCCCGTCACGGCGGGCGAATCTGGGCCGAATCCGAGCCGAACTCGGGCACGACCTTCTACTTCACCCTGCCGCGCCCCTGAAACTGCGAATAGCGGCTTGATTACCGCGGTTTTCCTCAAGTAAGCCTGCGGCCTGTCCGTTAAGGTTGCTGTCGGAGCGATTCAAGACAGCACAGCTCCGGCGCACCGAGGCAAATCGCGGACCAGTTAGCGCTCCCGCGATTACCACTTTGCGCACTCATCACGGTCGGCCGCCCGATCCCTGCGGCAGAACGTCCTGCACGGCCCAGATTCCGCCACGTAAATCATCAAAGGCGCCCGGCCCCGCCCCGCGCCCTGGTTTTTCGAACGCGGAGTCCGGCCATGTCCACTGAACAATCGCAGCCCCCGAGCGGCGATCCCGAATCACCTTCGACCGGCACCGGCTACGCCGTGCTGAACCTGCTGTCCGACGGCATGATTGCCTCCTGCAACCCGGCCGCCCTGCGGATGTTCGGCCTGCAGCGCGAGGCACTCGTCGGCCGCCGGCTGTCAAGCCTGCTGCTTGAACCCGACTCCGGTCCGCGGGATCCTGAACATGAAGCCGGAACGCTGCAGGCTTCAGCAGCGTTACGTGCCGACGGGAGCATGTTTCCCGTCGACGTTCACATCAGCGCCATTGATCCGGCAGCCGGCGGCACCCTGGTCATCATTCGCGACATCACCTTTGAAAAACAGTCGAGGGAACTGATGCGAAAAATGACCCTGGCGGTCGAACAGACTGCGGATTCGGTCATGATCACCGACCGCGACGGCTTCATCGACTACGTCAACCGCGCCTTTGAACTGGTTACGGGCTATACCCGCAGCGAAGCCCTGGGACGCACGGGAAACATCGTCAAATCCGGCTGGCACGACGCGGGGTTCTACGGCGAACTGTGGAAAACCATCCGCAGCGGGAGCTCGTTCAGGGCGGTGTTCAGGAACCGGCGCAAGAACGGCGATCTTTATTACGAAGAAAAAACCATCACCCCGATACGCGACGACTCCGGAACCATTTCCCATTTCGTTTCCACCGCGAAGGAAGTCACCGAACGCATTCGGGCGGAAGAACACCTCAACCGGCTGGCCAACTATGACGGCCTGACCGGCCTGCCCAACCGTGCACTGTTCATGGACCGCCTGCAGGGTGCCATTGCCGCAGCAGCCCGCAACAATTCACTGGTGGCGCTTTTTTTCATGGATCTCAACCGCTTCAAGTCCGTCAATGACACGCTCGGGCACGCCGCCGGGGATGCACTGCTGGTGGAAATTTCTTCCCGGCTGGGCCGCTGCCTGAGGATCACGGACACTGTCGCCCGTCTGGGAGGCGATGAATTTGTATTTATAATCAATAACTTGCACAACACCACTGATGCCGAACCTGTATTGCACAAGATTTTTGACGCCCTCGGCGCACCTGTTGTGGCCGGCGACCACAAGATCCCCGTGTCCGCCAGCATCGGCATCAGTTTCTATCCGCGGGATGGCCAGACCACGGATGCATTGATCAAACGCGCAGATACGGCGATGTATCGCGCCAAGGCATCCGGGACCAACTGCTTCCGCTTCTATCGGTCCGCCGAAGGCAATGCCGATGTGGAAAACCCGTATGCGAACCCCGATTCCCGCACCGGGGCTGGCTGCCAGCAAAACCATCAGCAACGGCATCAAACAGCGACACAACCGATACAGGCCGGCCATCGACATCCGTCGCTGGCAGATTGATACGGCTGGAACTTACCTGCAACCTGACAATTAGGAAGGAGATTGAAAATGTTCAAGAACCTGAAAATAGGCGCCCGCCTGGGCTTGGGATTCGGCGTGGTGCTGCTGATGATGATCGTGCTCGGCACCGTGGGGGCGATGAACATGGTGAACATGCACCAGACCACCGAAAGAATCGTGACCAAGGACGTGGTCAAGGAGGAAATGGCGGCGGCCGTCGATGCAGGAGCCCTGCGCAATGCGCGGCGCCTGCTGGAAATCATGCTCACCGATGACCCGAAACAGATTGTCCTGCTCAAGGAGCGCATGCAGACCTATGCCGCCGAAGTCACTGCAGCGCTCAATAAACTCGACGAACTGGTTTATCTGGAGGAAGGCAGGAAGCTGCTCGCCGAAATCCGCAGGACACGGGAAGCCTATGTGGCGTCCTTCACCAAGGCGGTCCGTCTTGCAGAGGATGGCGAGCGCCAGGCCGCTGTTGCAATGGTGTCGAAAGAGACCCTGCCGGCGCTGGAAGCGATGACCAAACCGATCGAGGAACTGGTGGCTCTTCAGAAGAAGCTGATGCACGAGGCGGGCATCGAGGAAAAGCGGAATTACGAGCGGGCTCTCACCATCATGGGCATCGTGGCGCTGCTGGCGCTCGGCGTCGGCATCAGCTTTGCATTCTGGGTTACCCGCAGTATCACCCGACCGCTGAGTGTAGCCGTGGAAGCGGCCGGCAAGGTGGCTGCCGGCGACCTGACGGTGAAGGTTGAAGTGGACTCGAAGGACGAGACGGGGCAGTTGCTGCAGGCGATGAAGGACATGGCCGAGAAGCTGACGCGTACGATCAGCGATGTGCGCGGTTCGGCGGATGCGCTGTCCTCGGCCTCGGAAGAGGTGTCGGCGACGGCGCAGTCGATGAGCCAGGGGGCGTCGGA
>JALHND010000070.1 GCA_022843705.1 Burkholderiales bacterium | reverse complement strand
TCCTCGCCGCCCTTCTGCGCGGCCTGCGCCAGCGCGGATGCGCCGGTGAGCGCGATGATGCCCAGACACTGCATGACTTTCATGTTGCCTCCCTGGATGCCGGTCAAAACCACAGGGCGCAGACTATACCAGCAGCGGCCACGCATCACAGCATGTGGACAGCTGCCGCGCGCAGCGGCATTCCCCGTTATCCTGAGCGCTTCATCATCTGCGGAGTCCAGCGCATGAGCGCAAGCACCGAACTCGCCGGCAGGGTCGCACTGGTCACCGGCGCCGCCAAAAACATCGGCCGCGCAATCGCGCTTGAACTTGCCGCGGCCGGCGCAAAGGTCGCGATCAACACCCGTGCTTCGCGCGCAGAAGCCGGGGCGGTGGCCGATGAAATCCGCGCCGCGGGCGGACAAGCCGCCGTCTGCATCGCCGACATCGCCGATGCCGCACAGGTCGCGCACATGCACAGCGCGGTGGCCGCCGAACTCGGCGCCGTCGACATCCTCGTGCTCAACGCCTCGGTGCGCCGCGAAATCGCCTTCGAAACCATGGATTTCGCGGACTGGCGGCAGGTGATGTCGATTTCCCTCGACGGCGCATTCCACTGCGTGCAGGCCGTGCTGCCGGGCATGCTCAAGGCGGGCCGCGGTGACATCATCACGCTGATTGGCGACAGCGCGCTCACCGGCGCCGCCGGCAAGGTGCACAGCTCGGCGGCCAAAAGCGGACTGGCCGGCATGACGCGCGCACTGGCGCGGGAATTCGCCGGCCGCGGCATCCGCGCCAACTGTGTATCGCCCGGCCACTTCGACACCACGCGCGCCAACCCGCGCGCACCACGTCCCGATGCATCGAAGCACATACCGCTGGGTCGTTATGGTGATCCGATGGAAATCGCCGCGACCGTGCGTTTTCTCTGCGGCCCAGGCAGCGGCTTCATCACCGGGCAGGTCCTCCATGTCAACGGCGGCCAGTGGATGTTTTAAAATATTAAATATAATCAAACACTTAACAGGAATACAGGATGAACAAGCCCCAAGCCGAACGTTTCCCCGCCATCCCGCCGGAACAATGGACTGAAGAACAGAAAAAAGTCGCGGCAAACATCGCCGCCGGCCCGCGCGGCGAACTGCGCGGGCCCTTCCTCGCGCTGCTGCGCAGCCCCGGCCTCGCGCAGACCGTGCAGCAGGTCGGCGAATACCTGCGCTTCAAGTCCCCGCTCGACCGGCGCATCGCCGAGATGGCAACGCTGATCGCGGCAAGGCACTGGACACAGCAGTACGAATGGCAGTCGCATTACAAACATGCGATGAAGGCCGGCTTGAGCCCGGCCATCGCCCAGGCCATTGCCGAGGGACGGCGGCCGCAGGCAATGGCCGCCGACGAGGAGGCACTCTACGACATGCTGGCCGAAGTACTGCACAACCACGGTGTCTGCGATGCCACCTACGAGCGCGCGCGCGGCGTGTTCGGCGAGCAGGGCGTGATCGAGCTGATCGCCGTGGCCGGTTATTACGCGATGCTGGCGATGATCCTCAATGTCGGACGCAAGGCGCTGCCGGCGGGCCAGGCACCGATGCTGCCCTGGTTTCCACATTAGCCCTGCTTTCCACATTAAGTGCCCTGCGGCCCAGCATGTGAAGCAAGGCTTGCAGCGGCCCTTGCGCGGGTGGTTGAATGCAGGCTGAACAGACGGCATTAGACGGGAGGAGGACCTGCAATGACTGTCGCTTCATCGACGGCCTTTGAAAGGCCGCCGGTCATCAGTGGCCGTGTCGGAGAAGTCGAGATCATCCCGCTGCCCGGCGCGATGGGCGCGGAGATCCGCGGCCTCGACCTGCGCCGGCTTGACGACAAAAGCTTCGAACTGCTGCACCGCGCCTACCTCGACCACCTGCTGTTGCTGGTGCGCGGGCAGAAACTGTCCGATGCCGACATGGTGGCGGTGGCGCGGCGTTTCGGCGAATTCGAGCTGCCGCCGGTCACCGCGGAAAAAGTGGCGCACCACGCGGAGCATCCGGAGATCACCGTGGTCTCGAACGTCCGCGTCGATGGCGCGCCGATCGGCGAACTGGGCGACGGCGAAGTGATCTGGCACAGCGACTATTCCTTCCGCCGGGTGATTGCCGGCATGCGCATGCTGCACGCGCTGGAAGTGCCGCCGGAAGGCGCAGGCGCGAATACCGAGTTCCGCAACATGTACGCGGCCTGGGACAGTCTTCCGGAGCCGCTGAAGAAACGCGTGCTCGGCGCCACCATCAAACACGACACCGCCTACGACACCAACCGCAGGCTGCGCCACGGCGCGGTCGCCGTCGACGATCCGCGGCTGGGCGACGGCCCCGACCATCCGGTCGTGTCGACGCACCCCGACAGCGGCTGCAACAGCCTGTTCCTCGGCCGCCGCCCGCGCCATGTCGTCAACGGCTGCACGCTTGAGGAATCCGAAACCCTGCTCGACACCCTGTGGGCGCATGCGACGCAGCCGCAGTTCGGCTATACCCATATCTGGCGCGAGGGCGATACCGTGCTCTGGGACAACCGCTGCACGATCCACCGCCGCGGCGCCTTCAATCCCGCGGCAAGGCGTGTGATGCATGCCACCCAGGTCAGGGGCCACCAGCCCTTCGAAGCCCCGGATGCCGCGGCAAGGCCGCCGCATCCGCGCGGACAGCTGCAACACTGAACACCTACAGGAACATGCAACGATGAAAGCAACGATACTCCACGGCGGCAGCGACCTGCGTTACGAAACCGTGCCCGATCCGGTGCCGGGCCCGCGCGACGCCGTGGTGCGGGTGCATGCCTGCTCGATCTGCGGCTCGGACCTGCATGCCTTCCACGGCAAACACCCGCGCCTCACCTTCCCGCGCATCCTCGGACACGAATTCGCCGGCGAAATCGTCGCGCTGGGCAGGGAAATGCGCGGCTTCCAGGTCGGCCAGCGCGTCTGCTGCGACATCGACTTCGCCTGCGGCGGATGCGGCCCCTGCCGCGCCGGTCGCGGCAACATCTGCGAGAAGCTGCGCACCATGGGTTTCGACCGCGACGGCGCCTACGCCGAATACGCGCTGGTACCCGACTTCAACCTGCACCCGCTGCCCGACAGCGTCAGCTACGACCAGGCATCCGCGGTGCAGGTACTGGGCATCAGTTACCACGCGGTGGCGCACCGCGTGCTGCCGAAACCGGGAGAAAAAATCGCCGTCATCGGCGCCGGACCGATCGGACTCGGCGCGGCGCTGATCGCCCAGCTCGCCGGCGCCGAAGTCACGATCACCGACATCCTCGACTACCGGCTGGCCAAGGCGCTCGAGCTGGGCATCGCCGGCTCGATCAATGCCCGCGACACCGACATGCGCGCCCGCGCGCTGGAGCTGACCGGCGGCGCCGGCTTCGACAAGGTGATCGAATGCGTCGGCGGCCTGCAGGAGCGCACGGTCACCGACGCCGTCAGCATGGTCAAGCGCGGCGGCCAGGTCACCGTGGTCGGCACCTTCCCCGAGAACAAGGCAACGATCCCGATCGCCTACATCAAGGACCGCGAAATCGACCTCAACTTCTCGCGCGGCAATTTCCAGGCCTTCAAGCCCTGCCTCGAACTCGTCGGCAGCGGCAAGATCGATCCCGAACGCTACATCAGCCACCGCTTTCCGCTGACCCGCGCCGAGGATGCGCTGAAACTGCTCGAGGCGCGCAACGTCGAGGCGCACAAGATCGTGCTGCATCCGCAGGAAGCCGGATAAACGCAGGAACAGACGGACCAACGGGCCGCAACCCGCCGCCCAGAGCGGGCACGGACCACACACCAGGGAGGAGCATCATGCACAACAGGCAATCCGTGGTCGCCGGCATTTTCTGCGCGCTGCTGGCGTGGAATGGCGCGGCACAGGCGCAGGCGAAATATCCCGTAAAACCGGTCCGCGTGCTGATTCCCTTCCCGGCCGCCGGCGCATCCGACACCATCGGCCGCTCACTTGCCGACCAGCTGGCCACCCAGCTCGGCCAGCCGGTGGTTGTCGACAACCGGCCGGGCGCCGCCGGCCGCCTCGCCACCGAAATGCTGGTGCGCGCCGAACCCGACGGCTACACGCTGCTGGTCGGCGGCGTCGGCCCGCTGGCGATCAGCCCGGCAATCTACAAAAAACTCCCTTACGACGTGATGCGCGACTTCACCGCGATCACCATGGCGGCGGAGCTGATCAACGTGATGGTCGTCAATCCCAGCATCGGCGGCGCCGGCGGCGTCCCGCAGTTCATCGGCTGGGCGAAACAGCAGCAGGGCAAGGTGCGTTACGGCAGCTCGGGCCCCGGGCAGCTGGACCACCTCGCCGGCGAGTTTTTCCAGAAACTGGCGGGCGTGACGATGACCCATGTGCCGTACAAGGGCGGCGGCCCGGCGCTGGTCGACCTGATATCGGGGGACATCCAGGTGATGTTCGCGACCTATGTCACCGCGGTGCCGCATATCCAGGGCAAACGCCTGCGCGCGCTCGCCGTCGCCACCGCCAAACGCCAGCCGCTGCTGCCCGACCTGCCGGCGATCGGCGAGTCGGTGCCGGGTTTCGGCGTCAGCAACTGGAACGGCATCTTTGCGCCGGCGAAAACGCCGCGTGCGGTCAGCGAGCGCCTGTTCGCCGAGGTCAACAAGGCGATGCTCGCGCCGGAGCTGAAGAAGCGCCAGAATGCCGCAGGCATCGTGCCCGCCGGCAGCGGCTCCAGTGCCGAATTCGTGCAGTTCATCCGCGAAGACATCGAGCGCTGGAAAAAAATCACCCGCGACGCCGGCATCGCGCTGGAGTGAGCACCCCGCCGCGCCGGCGGGGGTTCAGGCGAGGATCTGGCTGACCTGCTCCTGGCGCAGCAGCTCGTAGACGAAGGCCTCGAGTTCGGGGCCCAGCGCATCGCGCACCGAGATCATGCCCACCGGACGGCCATCCTCGGTCACCGGCAGGTGGCGGAAGCGGCCTTCGTGCATGAATCCCAGCGCATGGGCGAAGGAGCGTTCGGGCGTGATCGTGCGCGGGTTGCGGGTCATCACCCGGGCCAGCGGAGTGACGCCGCCGTCGAGTCCCGCGGCCAGCACGCGGAACAGCGCATCGCGCTCGGTGAACATGCCAACCAGTTTTCCGTCGTCGACCACCATCATCGCGCCGACATTGCGCTGCTTCATCAATCCTGCCGCCTCGGCCACGGTCATCGTCGATGGCGCCGTCAGCAGATCCTGTCCCTGGATGATTTCGCGAATCGTACGTTCAGCCATGATTGTGCTCCAGTCCGCAGATTGACGGCCCGCGCCTGCGCGGCGCGGCACCGTTTTGATGCTAAACCCCGTGCCGCGGCCGGTCAAACCGCGGCACGGCCCTCGCGCATGAAGACCGGCAGGTCCATCGCCGGCGGCCGGCAGCCCGGCACCTGGTAGATCATCTCGGCGACATAACCGCGGTGATAACTGGTGTGCGTCACCACGTGCAGCAGGATTTCGCCGCGGGTCATCGCGCCGCGGTTGCCGCCGATCAGCACGTAATCGACGGTTTCCGCCAGCGAGGCATCGGTCTGCGCATCGCTCCAGGCCTCGTACCAGGCATCAACTTCCTGCTGCATCCGCCGCAATCCCGCGAGCGGCGGATGCTCCTTCGTGTTGCGCGCCTCGTAGCCGTGGTCGCGGCCTTCGAGGTGCGCCTGCCAGATGCGGTCGATGACATGGATGTGGTTGAGCGTATGCACCATGTTGCGGAACAGCGAGGGCCGCGGTTTTTCCGCCTCCCCCGCCGGCAGGGCGGCAACCGCGTCGAACATCACCCGGTTCGACCAGCTGTTGTAGCGGGCCAGCATGCGCGCCGTATCGACCGTCACCATCCGGTTCCCCCCGGTCAATCGCCGGTGAGTTTCGCGTCCTGCACCACCTTGGTCCATTTCGCGATTTCGGATTTGACGTGTTCGGCGAACTGCTCGGGCGTCGACTGCTCGACCGTGATGCCCTGGTCCTCCAGCCGTTTTCTCAGCGGTCCGGACAGCACTTTCGCGCCGTCGGCATGCAGCTTGGCCAATATCGGCTGCGGCACCTTCGACTGGGTGCACAGGCCGTACCAGCCGGTGACGTCATAACCCGGGACGCCGGACTCGGCAAAGGTCGGCACGTCGGGCAGCTGCGCATTGCGCACCGCGGAAGTCACCGCCAGCGCGCGCACCCGCCCGGCCTTCACCGCGGCCAGCGGCGCGCCGGCGAGATTGCCCACCGAGGATTCCATGTGTCCGCTGATCGCGTCGGCCAGCGCCGCGGCGGCGCCCTTGTACGGCACGTGCACGATGTTGATGCCGGTCATGGTCTTGAACAGCTCGATCGACAGGTGGGGCGAAGCGCCGACGCCGGAGGATCCGAAGTTGAGCTTGCCGGGATTTTTCTTCGCGTAGCTGATGTACTGCTGCAGCGTCCGGATCGGCATCGACGGATGCACCATGAAGATGTTGGGCACGCCGCCGATCTTGATCGGGAAGGCGAAATCACCGATCGGGTCATAGGTCAGCCGCTTCGCAAAACGCGCCGGCGTGATGGCATGCGAACCGATGTTGCACAGGACCATCGTGTAGCCGTCGGGCGGCGATTTGGCGGTCGCCTCGGTGGCGATGTTGCCGGCCGCGCCCGGGCGGTTCTCGACGATCACCGTGCTGCCCCACAGTTCACCCAGTGCCTGAGCCATCATGCGCGCCGTGGTATCGACACCGCCGCCGGGACTGTAACCGAC
The DNA here is from genome assembly GCA_022843705.1 of Burkholderiales bacterium. Classification (GTDB taxonomy): domain Bacteria; phylum Pseudomonadota; class Gammaproteobacteria; order Burkholderiales; family SG8-41. The sequence goes on along the minus strand of JALHND010000070.1, from coordinate 9,258 downwards.
CATGATGCGCACCGGCTTGCCGCCGGGATAGTTCTGCGCCGATACCGGGGCCGCCGCCAGCGCGATGCCGGCAAGGAAGATGCATGCAATGTTCTTCATCAGCTGATTTCTCCTCAAAAAGACCATGGGCACGGGGCCTTTTGTTCTTGGATGATTGCCCGGGCCCCGCGGGCAATCCTGTTCCTGCGGTGACTGGCCGGCCGCCGCCGGTCAGTCTATTTTTGCGCCGGCACGCCTGATCACCTCGCCCCAGCGTTCGCGATCGCTGCGCACCAGTTTCCAGAATTCTTCCGGCGTGCCGGGATGGGGTTCCGAACCCAGCGCCAGAATCCGGCGCGAGCCTTCGGGCGAAGTGATCGCCTTGTTGACCATCGCATTGAGCACCTTGATCGCCGCGCGCGGCGTTTTCACCGGCGCCACCACGCCATGCCAGACCGTGACCACGTAATCCGGCACACCGGCCTCCACCACGGTCGGAATGTCCGGGAACAGCGGCGAACGTTTCGGGCCGGTCACCGCCAGCCCGCGCACACGGCCGGCCTTGACATGCGGCGTCGCCGAGTTGAGGCCTTCCATCATCAGCTGCACCTGCCCGCCCATCAGGTCGACCAGCGCCGCCGCGCCACCCTTGTACGGCACATGCACGACATTGATGCCGGTCATCGATTTGAACAGCTCGAAGCCGATGTGACCGGGAGATCCGTTGCTCGAAGAGGCATTGAACAGCTTCCCGGGATTCTTTTTGGCGTAGACGATCACGTCCTGCAGGTTCATGAACGGCGTCTTCTGCCCCGCGAGGATGACCTGGTGGCCGGTGACGGTCTGCGCAACCGGCCCGAGGTCGCGCACCGCGTTGACCGGCGGCTTCGCCATCAGGTGTGGCGCGATGGCCAGCGCGCCGATCGGCGCATAGGCGATCGTGTAACCGTCGGCCGGCGCCTGCACGGTCAGTTCCAGCCCCAGCTGCAGCGCGCCGCCGGGACGGTTGTCGACGACGATCTGCTGGCCGATCTCGCGCGCGAGTTCGGTGGCAACGATGCGCGCCACATTGTCGGTGGAACTGCCGATGGCCTGCGGCACGATCATGCGGATCGGCCGTTCCGGCCAGGCCGCCGCCGCGGGCAGGGCCTGCAGCATGACGGCTGCGCAGACTGCAGCGCATGTTGTTGTGCTTGCGCGCAGGGGCGAGCCCGGCACGATGCTGCCCGATGTGTTGCGCATGTCACCTCCTCCAAGATGAAGGTGGCATTGTGGCCCATGACCCCGCCCCGGTGGGAGACTTCGTCGCAGAGATTTGCAGGATGCCCGGAAAAATTCACGGCCACTGCGCCGCTGAAAATTAAACCGCATGAAATCAATTACATATGGAGCGCCATGCCGCAGGGCATCCGGTTGCATCGCAGCATGGGCCGCCACCGTGGCGCCCAATTTGGCCCTGCGCCAGAATGTGCGCCGCACGGCGGAGCCGCCGTCGATTCACTCAGGGGGAAACACATGAAGGCAGGCACGCAGCAGCAGAAGAACAAGGCAGCAATCCTCGCATCGTTGCCGATGCGATCGGGCGAAGATCCGTTCATCGTCGGCATCGGCGGCTTTTACCGCCGCTGGTTCAACCTGATCGACGACATGCAGTTGCTGATCGACACCGTCGCCAAAATCAAGAGCACCGAGGACGAAGACTGGGTGCCGGTATGGAGCGCGGTTGGCGCCGAATACGAAAAGAAGGGTGATGCCCTGCTGTCGCGCAAGGACAAAACCGGTGCCCGCCAGGCCTATGTGCAGGCCAAGACCTATTACAGCCTCGCGCGTTTCCCGGCGCCGTACTGGTCGGGTTCTTCCATCTGCCCGCCCGACATGAGTCCGATCAAGGCGCAGTCGTACGAGGACTACCTGCGCTGTTATCGAAAATCGGCGGCATTGCTGCCCGACAGGCCGGAAGTCATCACCGTCACCAAGAACGGCATGAAGGCCACCGGTTACCTGCGCCTGCCGAAGGGCGCGTCGAAATCGAACAAGGTGCCGGCGGTGCTGGTAATGTGCGGCGCCGACATGTACAAGGAAGACCGCGAAAAATATGCCGAAGGCGCAATCGGCGAAGGCATGGCCGCGCTGGTGGTCGACGCGCCGGGCACCGGCGAAACCACTTTCCCGCATGCGCCGGAATCCATCGTCGCCTGGCAGGCCGCGCTCGACGCGCTGCAGAAACATCCCGCAATCGACGGCAGCCGCCTCGGCGCCTTCGGCGTCAGCCGCGGCGGCCTGTGGGTGATCCGCCTCGCCGCCCACGACGCGCGCATCAAGGGTGTCATCTCCTGCGCCCCTGGTGGTGCCGGTTACTGGGGCACGCCTGAAGAACGGGCCGAATGGCGCGAAGCCGCAAAGGAACGCGCGCGCACCAACTGGTTCGGCCCGCGCGGCACCCGCCCGCCGCTGAAGGACATTACCGAAGAAGAACAGCGCAAGGAATTCCTGCGCTGGTCGCTGAAGGACCAGGGCCTGCTCGACAAGCTGACGATGCCGATGTACCTGGTCAACGGCAAGATCGACCACCTGACTCCGATCGGCAATCTGTACATGCTGCTCGAATCGGGTCCGGCCGACGGCCGCGTGGCGCGGGTCTACGCCGACGATGGCCACATCGCGGCGAAAAACGAACGGACCTGGGCACCGGCGGCTTGGGCGTGGTTGCGGGGGGTGTTGGCCAAGGGAATCAAACCGAAGGCGGATTCGAAAAAGGCTGCGTCGAAGAAACCCGCGAAAAGGAAAGCGGCGGTTAAAAAAGTCGAGAGGAAAAAAGCCGCGAAGAAGAAATAACGCTGCGGTTACCCAAGAAAACGGCGCATCATTTTCGATGCGCCGTTTTCCTTTCCCCAATCCCGTAGGGCGGATAAGCCGCAACGCGGCGCCATCCGCCGAATGAAACCCTCACTCACCCCCACGCTCCCCAAACATCCCCTCCACCTCACCCCCACCACCCCAATCCCCCGGATAAACCCCCGCCCGCACCAACCGGTGAAACGACGAATACGGCCAATCCGCCACCCGCGTCACCCACCCATGCCTCACCGGATTGAAATGGACGTAATCCATGTGCGCCGCATAGTCGCGCTCGTCACGAATCGTGTGCTCCCAGAACCGCCGCTGCCAGATGCCGCGTTCATGCCGGGCTCGGCGCACTTCGGACAAGGATTCGGTCTCCGGCAGGGCTTTTGAAAAAGCCTTCTTGATCGCCCGCCAGCGACCGGAGTAATCGGTATCACCCGGCGGCAGCGTCCACAGGCAATGCAGATGGTCCGGCAGCACCACCCAGGCGTCGATGCGGAACGGTTGATGATCACGAACATTGCGCACCGCCGCGCGCAAAACCTCGATGTGCTCGATCAGCAGCCGGCGCCGGCGGTCGAGCAGGTTGACGGTGAAGAAGTAAGTGCCGCCGGGGACGCGGTTGCGGCGGTAGTCCGGCATGGGCTGGATCGTTCGCGGGTTGCGATTTCCCCGTAACGCCCTGCTGGAGTGAGAGGATAACGTGGTGGCATGCGGCGGATGGCGCCGCGTTGCGGCTTATCCGCCCTACACGCGCTACGATGTTTCGCCACACAACCCCGGCAACACCGCCCCGATCGGCATCCGCACCACCGCATCCGCCACTTCATCAAACTGCGTCGGCTGCGCGTTGACGATCACCAGCCGCGCGCCGGCGTCGAGCGCTTTCGGCACTGCGGCCGCCACCGGATAGACCTGCAGCGTCGAGCCTATCGCCACGAAAAGATCGGCTTCGCCGGCGACGCGCATCGCGCGGTCGATCACTTCGGGGATCAGCTGCTGACCGAAGGAGATGGTGTCGCTTTTCAGCAGGCCCTCGCATTCGAGACACTGCGGGTCTTCCTCGCCGGCGCGCACTCGGGCCAGCGTGTCTTGCATCGGGCCGCGCCAGCCGCAGGAGAGGCAGATCACCCGGTGCAGCGTGCCGTGCACTTCGATGACCTTCTCCGCGGAGACGCCGGCGCGTTGCTGCAGGCCGTCGATGTTCTGGGTGATCAGCGCGTGCAGTTTGCCGCGGCGCTCGAGTTCCGCGAGCGCGCGGTGGCCGGCGTTGGGTTCGGCGGTCCATGCCGGGTGCGCGAGCCGCGACTGCCAGGACAGGCGCCGCACTTCGGGATCGGCGACGTAGTAGCGGATGTCCGACATCTGCTCCGCCTTCGGGTTGAGTGTCCACACGCCCTGCGGTCCGCGGAAATCGGGAATGCCGGAGTCGGTGGAAATGCCGGCGCCGGTCATGACGACGATGCGTTCGGCGGCGTCGATCCAGCCGCGAATCACTGAAAGTTCACGGATTCCGTCCATGCCCGCCATGATGCCCGGCGGGACTGCGCCGGGCCAGTCAGGCACCTGAAACGCCTTCCGGAACCCGCCGCCGTGAACTTCCGCACGGATTTGCCGTTATCCCGGCACCGGTGGTGCGCGCGGCACCGCCCCGAGGTCGTTCGCATCAATTTAACTTGCGCAAAACTTGAGTAAATAACAGCTATTGCGTCGCAACAAACACCCTGCGCTGTGCTCTAATAAGTGCCGTAACGTAATGAAACATATCGTTCATTTTGGAACGATAGGGTATTGCGAAGCGTTAGAAAAATTTGACCGGGAGATTAACCATGAACAAACAGAGCTCATCCATAAGCAACCTTCTTGACCAGCTGCCGCTGACCGCCAGCCAGCGTGTGCGCGCCGAAGCCAACATGCGCCAGAGCGAATTCCTGGTGGAACTGATGATGAGCGCCTTCCGCGCCATCAAGTCCGCCGCGGGCGTCCTGCGCAGCGAAACCAAGGCCAAGCCGGCCCAGCGCCTCGGCACCGCCGGCTGACCGGCCCGCAGCGCCCGCGGGAATTCCGGGCGCTGCATGACCGGCAGACGGTCAGTATCGGCTGCGCCTGAAATAAAAACCGGCGCAGCCTGACGGCACACAAGCGCGCCCCGGCGGGATCGCCGGAAAAATCCGCAATATGGTCAGCACCATATTGCGCCGGAGCGGCCGCTATAATCGGCGGGCCGCCATGCCCCTCGTCCTGATTCTCGCCCTCTGCAGCATCACCTTCATCACGATGAAGGGCAGCCGCGTCCTGATGACGCTGTACGCCGTCGACCTGGGCGCCGGCCCCTTTGAAACCGGCATCCTGTTTGCGCTATATGGACTCTTCCCCTTCCTGCTGGCGATCGCTGCCGGCCGCATCGCCGACCGTTTCGACAACCGGCTGCTGATGTACTGGGGGCTGGGCAGCTACACCGTCAGCCTGATCCTGCCGTTTTTCTTTCCCTCGCTGGGGATCCTGTTCATCGTCGCGCCGCTGTGGGGCCTGACCAGCATGTTGTGGGTGGTCGCCACCCAGAACCTGGTCGGCGTGTTGTCCAGTGCCGACACCCGCACCCGCAACTTCAGTTTCTACAGCCTTGGCGAATCCACCGGCTCGGTGCTGGGCCCGGTCATTGTCGGGCTGTCGATCGACACGCTGTCGCACCAGTCCGCTTTCCTGATCATGGCGGCGATTCCGGCACTCTGCGGCCTCGCGGTGGTGCTGAAACGCCACACCATCCCCGGCACGGCGGCGGCACCCGCCGGCGGCGGGCCGCAGGCGCCGCGCAACATGAAGGACATGCTGGCGCTGCCGGCGATGCGCAATGCGCTGCTGTCGAACGCGGCGGTGATGACCGGCCTCGACCTGTTCAACCTCTACATGCCGATCTACGGCCACAGCCTGGGATTCTCGGCCACCGCCATCGGCCTGATCATGGGTGCCTTCGGCGCCGCGGCCTTCATCACCCGGCTGGCGATCCCGCCGATCAGTCGCCGTTACGGCGAACGCGCGATGCTCGCCGGCGCGCTGCTGCTGTCCGCCGCTGCGTTCATGACTTTTCCGCTGACCACCAGCGCATTGCTGCTGGCCGCGGCCGCCTTCGTGCTCGGGCTCGGACTCGGCTGCGGCCAGCCGCTGTCGATGATCCTCGCCTTCAACGCCGGGCCGCCCGGCCGCTCCGCCGAGGCGATTTCGATGCGGCTCGCCGTCAGCTACGGCGCCCATGTCGTGGTGCCGCCGGTGTTCGGCATCATCGGCGCCGCAGTCGGCGGCGTGGCGCCCATTTTCTGGACCTGCGCGGTGATCATGGGCGGCGGCTCGTGGATCAACCGCAGCAGCGCACGCCGCAACACATCCACCGCAGAGGAGAAATAGGAATGGCCAGCTACCCCGAACTCAGGAACCGCGTTGCGCTGATCACCGGCGCGGCGCAGGGCATAGGCGCCGAAACCGCGCGCCTGTTTGCCGCCCAGGGCTGCAAGGTCGCGGTGGTCGACATCGACGCCGACAACGGCAACAAGGTCGCCACCGCCATCACCCGGAACGGCGGCACGGCGCAGGCCTTCCGCACCGACATCACCGACGCCGCTTCGGTCGAAGCCTGCATCGCCGGCATTGCGCAGGCCTACGGCGGCCTCGACATCGTCATCAACTGCGCCGGCGGTTACGGCCGGCTGGCCACGGTCGAGGACATGCCGATCGACGAATGGGATCGCACGGTGGCGCTCAACCTGCGCAGCGTGTTCCTGATCTGCAAGCTGGCGATCCCGCTGCTGAAAAAATCGAAGGCGGGCCGCATCATCAACGTGTCGTCGATTTCGGGACGCACGGTGCATGCCGCCTCGTCGCCGGCCTATGGTGCGGCCAAGGCCGGCGTGACCCAGCTGACGCGTTTCCTCGCCTTCCAGCTGGGCCCGGACAACATCACCGCCAACGCGATCGCGCCGGTCACCACGCTGACGGCACGCGTCGCCGCGCTGCGCACCGAAGCGGACATCGAACGCATCGCGTCCCAGGTGCCGCTGCGCCGGCTGGCCGTGCCGGAAGACCACGCGCAGGCGATGCTGTTCCTCGCCTCCGATGCCGCGGCCTACATCAACGGCGTGGTGCTCGACGTCAATGGCGGCCGGGTGATGATGTAGGCCTCAGAAACCGAACAGTCCTTTCAGCGCTTTCACGCCTTCCTGCACCGCATCGGCGGGCTTCGCGCCCTGTGATGCGCCGCCACCCTCCTGCGGCGCCGCGGCGCCTTCGCCGCCACTGCTGCGGGAAGCGCGCCCTGCGGCGCCCGCTCCCTCTTCACCCAGCAGCGCCGAAGCCGTCGACTTCAGCCGCACCTTGACCGCCCAATCCGGATTCCACGGTGTTTTCGGATCCTGCGGCCGTGGCGGATGGGCGAAATTGGCTTCTTCGCCATAGGCGATGAAACGCAGGAAGGCAGATGGCGCTGCAGCGACGAACTGCGACGGCACCGTGCATTCGGTGACCGACGGCGCCAGCACGACTTTCTCGCGCACCAGCCGTGCCACCTCGGACGGCGGCAGCCAGGTCATCAGCAGTTCACCGAATTCACGGCTGCTGCTGGAACTCCAGAACACGACGTCTTCGCTGCCATCCCTGCTGCCCATCGCGGTGGCGAAGTAACCCTGGGCATTGGCGACATTGTTCCACGAGAGGTTGACGCCGCCGCCGCTGCGACGCTGCGCAAGGTTCACCGGCTCCATGAAATCGTATTTTTCCGACAGCGTGAAACGGATGTCCGGCGAGTAGTTGCCTTTGACCATGTGTTCGCCGCGCAGGCTGCCGTCGGCGGTCACGCGCGTGCTGTCACGCGGGTTGGGCCAGTCGCCGTAGGTTTTGCTGCGCGACTGCGAGGGGCCGCGCTGGACGTTGATGCGCCGGCCGAACAGGCCCGGCGGGACCTGGCCCTGGGCCATTTTCGCGAAGTCGACGATATAGGGCTGGCCGGATCCGGCCTGTTCGCCGCAACCCCAGAAAATCAGCAGGCGGCCGCGCGGCTTCTCGAAATTCTCGGGCATGCCATCCTCGCGCGGTTCGGCGCGCGGCGCGCGTTGCGGGGTTTCCAGCGGCAGGCTCGCGCCCATGTTGAGTCCGGGCGGAATTTCGTGCGCCGCCGCCGGCGTGCCGCCGGCGCTGCGCTGGGAACCGAGTTCGAGCCGCATGCTGCGGCTGGAATTCCCGCCCCCCATGCCCCCGCCCATCATCATGCGGCCGATGTCCATCATCGAGGGCGCGGCTCCGGACCCGCCCATCGGCAGGCCGGATGCGGTATCGATGCTCATCCAGTAGCTGGCAATCGGCGGATTGACCTTCTGCTGGGCCAGCGCAGGCGTCATGCAGGCGGCGGCAAACACGGCAGTCATGCGGATTGTGCTCTTGTTCATGGCGGTTCCCTGAAGTTGGTCGCGCGCCAGTCTACGCCGGCGCGCGGAAGAATTCATGACATGCTACGCTGCGCGCGATTCACAGGAAAAACAAGGGAGGAGTTGACAATGTTGCGCCTGATATTGACGGCGGCGCTGGCCGCCGGCTGCGCCGCTTCCGCTGTCGCACAGAATTTCCCGAACCGCGCCGTGCGCATCCTGATCCCCTTCACGGTGGGCAGCGCCGCCGACGTCATTGCCCGGGCGATGGAGCCCGCCATGCGCGAGCGCCTGGGCCAGCCGCTGGTTGTCGACAACCGCGCCGGTGCCGGCGGCAACATCGCCGCCGAGCTGACCGCCAAGAGTCCGCCCGACGGCTACACGATTTTCCTCGGCACCATCGGCACCCAGGCCATCAACTACAGCCTGTATTCAAAGCTCAACTACCATCCGCTGAACAGCTTCAGCATGATCGCGCGCGTCGGCGACAGCCCCAATGTGCTGGTGCTGAACCCGAGCGTGCCGGCAAAATCGGTGAAGGAACTGATCGCGCTGGCCAAATCCAAACCCGGCGTGCTCAACTACAGCACTTCGGGCGCGGGCACCTCGGTGCACCTGTCGGCGGAACTGTTCAACAGCATGGCCGGCGTGAAGACCGTGCATGTGCCCTTCAAGGGCGCCTCCGAAGCGCTGACCGCGCTGATCTCCGGCCAGACCGACCTCCAGTTCGCCAGCGTGTCCTCGGCAATACCGTTCATCAAGGCCGGACGGCTGCGCGGCCTGGGCGTGACCTCGCCGGCGCGCATCCCTTCCCTGCCCGAGGTGCCGACCATCGCCGAAGCCGGACTGCCCGGTTATGCCGCGGTGGCCTGGTACGGCATCGTGGGTCCGGCAGGAATTCCGGTGCCTATCATTGCAACCCTGAGCAAGGCGGCACTCGATTCGCTGGCCCAGCCCGATGTCATCAAGCGCCTCAATGCTTCCGGCGTCGACGTCAATCCCGGCGGCCCCGAGGATTTCCGCA
>JALHND010000069.1 GCA_022843705.1 Burkholderiales bacterium | reverse complement strand
GCGAAAAAAATCGGACTGAAGGTCATCGGCGTGCGCCGCAGCGCGCAGAAAAACCGCCATGCCGACCGCGTGGTGACCTACCGCCAGCTGGACAAGGTATTGCCGCTGGCCGATTTTGTCGTGCTCGCGGTACCGCTGACCGCTGAAACCCGCGGCCTGATGAGCGCCGCGCGGATGGACCTGCTGAAACCTTCGGCTGGCGTGATCAACATCGCGCGCGGCCCGGTGATCGACCAGGCCGCGCTGGAAAAACGTCTGCGCAGCGGCCGGCTCGCCGGCGCGGTGCTTGATGTTGTCGAGCCCGAACCGCTGCCCGCCGATGCCACGCTCTGGAGCACGCCGAACCTGGTCATCACGCCCCATGTGTCCTGCGACGACGGCGAACACTACATCGACATCTCGCTCGATCTCTGGTTTGAAAACCTCGCCCTGTTCCTCGCCGGCAAAAAGCTGAAACGCCGCATCGACCCGAAGCTGGGCTACTGATGGCCAAGGCCAGAACCTCACCCAGCACGTCATTCCGGCCAAGCGAAGCGCGAGCCGGAATCCAGAGGCGTGCCTGCCGCTTTCTGGATTCCGGCTTGCGCCGGAATGACGATCATCAGTTGCGACTGGCCTCAATCAACCCGGACCACTGACATGCCCGTTACCACCCCGGTCCCCGCCGCACAGCCGCCCTCCCCGGGCAAACTCAACATCGACCACATCGCGCATTTTGTGCCGCATATCGACGCGGCCAGCGCGGCGCTGGAACAGGCCGGCTTCACGCTGACGCCTTTTTCCGCACAGTCGCACCGCCTCGAACCCGGCGGCCCGCTGGTGCCGGCCGGCGCCGGTAACCGCTGCGTGATGCTGCGCGAGGGTTACCTCGAATTCCTGACCCCGACCGGCGACACGCCGATCGCCGAACAGCTGCGCACCGCGATCCAGCGTTACACCGGCGTGCACCTGATCGCCTTCGGCAGCAGCGATGCCGGCGCCGACCATGCGCGGCTGGACAAAAACGGTTTCGCGCCGCTGCCGGCAGTCGCCCTGCAGCGCGAAATCGGCACGGTCGACGGCAGCGGCACCGCGCGTTTCACCGTGGTGCGGGTGCCGCCGGGCACGATGGCCGAAGGCCGCATCCAGTACTGCCAGCAGCACACGCCGGAACTGCTGTGGCAGCCGCGCTGGACCACACATGCCAACCAGGCGCGAGGGCTCGCCGCGGTGATCCTCTGCGTCGAGAATCCGCAGGAAGCCGCGCAGCGTTATGCGCGTTACACGGGCCTGCTGGCGCAGGTCAGCGGATCACAGTGGCGCATCGACACCCAGCGCGGCGCGCTGCTGTTCGTCACGCCGGAAACCCTGCAGCGCAGGCTGGGCCTGACGGCGCCTTCACTGCCCTGGATCGCGGCTTATGTGCTGACCAGCGACGACCTCGCGGCCACCCGCCGCCATCTTGAACAGGCGCAATGCAGGGTTCGCGACCTTGACGGACAACTGCTGCTGGAATGGCCGGGGGCGCTGGGGGGCTTCGCACTGTTCCAGGCGGCCGGCAGCGCCCTGCCCTCGTTTGACTGATCCCATACAGAAAAAACACCATGACATTCACGGAAACTTACGACGTCGTCGTTGCCGGCTTCGGCCACGGCGGCGGCATTGCGGCCCTCAACGCGGCACAGGCCGGCGCCAAGACCCTGCTGATCGAAAAATCCACGGTCCCCGGCGGCCTGTCGATCTGCTCCTACGGGGCAGTGCGCAGTGCGCACGACCCGGAACAGGCCTTTGCCTACCTCAAGGCCACCAACGGCGGCCGCACGCCCGACGAGGTGATCCGAGTGCTGGCCGAAGGCATGTGCGGACTCGAAAGTTATGTACGTGAACTGGCGCAGATCTGCGGCGCGCGGGTGATCACCTCGGTCGAGGAGAACGAGGAGCGCGCGAAGGCCGGCGACCCCTACCGCCGCCAGATCCGCGGCAACTACCCGCTGCCCGGCACCGACACCTTCTATCACACCTCCGTCGTCGACATCCCCGGCTTCAAGGCACGCGAGGCCTATCCCTGGGCCAACGGCGCGCCGAACGGCCCCAAGCTGTTCAAGGTGGTCCATGACAATGTGCTGAAGGCCGGCGTCGAACTGCGCTTCGGCGTCGCCGCGCAGCGGCTGATCACCGATCCCGCGTCGCGCGAAGTGATCGGCATCACCGTCGTGCAGAACGGCGAAACCCGCCACATCCGCGCGCGCCGCGGCGTGGTGCTCGCCACCGGCGGTTTCGAGGGCAATGCCGAGATGAAGGCACAGTTCCTCGAGGCCTACCCGGTGTTCAATGCCGCCGCGCGCAGCAACACCGGCGACGGCATCCGCATGGCTCAGGACCTCGGCGCCGCCCTGTGGCATATGTGGCATGTGCACGGCGCCTACGGTTTCCGCCACAGCGACCCGGCCTATCCCTATGGCATCCGCGTCAAACGCTTCCCCGACTGGTTTCCCGGAGCCCATGACCAGGTCAAGCTGAAAATGGCCTGGGTGCTGCTCGACCAGACCGGCAATCGCTTCATGTCCGAATACCAGCCCTACACCCAGGACACCGCGGTACGCCCGCTGTCCCATTTCGATCCGGTGACCCAGCGCGCGCCGCGCAACCCCGCGGTGCTGATCTGCGACGACGACGGACGCCGCCTGTACCCGCTGGGCAAACCGGCCTCCAACGACGAAGGCCTGCGTTACGAGTGGAGCGACGACAACCTGAAGGAAGTCGAAAACGGCATCCTCAAACGCGCCGACAGCATCGAGGAACTGGCGAAGCAGCTCGGCATCGACCCCGCAGCGGCGGCGGCCTCGGTCGCGCGCTGGAACGCACAGTGCGCCAAAGGCCATGACGACGACTTCCAGCGCCCCGCCAACAGCATGCTGCCCATCGTCAAGCCGCCGTTCTACGGCGCGCCGGTGTACGCGGTGATCTCCAACACCCAGGGCGGCCCGGTGCACGACAGCCAGTCGCGCATCATCGATGCCTACGGCCAGCCGATCCCCCGGCTCTACGCCGCAGGAGAGCTGGGCAGCTCCTTCGGCCATATCTACATGTCGGGCGGCAATATCGCGGAGTGTTTTGTCACGGGCCGCATTGCGGGGCGCGGCGCGGCTGCGCTGGGCTGAGTCCTTGGTCCGGGCGGGCACGCCCGGACCTTGAGTCCCTGAATTGCGAATGGTCCCGCCGGTTGAGCAACGACGGGGGCTGGCCTATGATGGCACTGGACTGGCGCGAAACGTCAACTCAAAAAATCAATCAATTGTAGTTAGGCTTTCAAAACCGTTGTCGACAGATATCGCGCTATTTGACAATGGCCTCAGCTATCGCGTCATTTTGCAGCCGTTGTCAGACATAAAAATGCCAACCCTACAGGGAGAAAATGATGCTTGATCTGCATTACAAAGAATTTAATGACTCGATGTCAGAAAAAGAATTGATTTCCGGGTTGCACTGGGATGTCGTACAAATGGGTCGCGTTGCACTCTCGATTCGGCGTTGGCTGATCGCACTGGTATGTATCTCCGGACTTGCCACCTTAGTATTGATGGTGAAGTAGCGCCCTCTAATTTTTGCAATAGAATTCTTCAACCACAGAACTCCTCATGCGCACACCGAAAGCAAAGCAATGACCTCACTTTTTCGGTCTGGAGATTACGCAGTGGTGATTGAAATCGTGCAAGGAGACCTTAGTGTAAGTTTCTGAATCAAAAATTACACTGGCCATTTATCCACATGGAACGACTCGAACCGCTTTCGCCTCCTCCAAACTGGGGAGCCGATGAGGTTTCAAACTTTCTCGAGATCGCGCAACGCAATGGTTTCGGAAGTTTTGTCCAACTCCGAGTACCATTCGCGAAGATCACGGAGATCGATACCCTCTATCGACGGTTCATCGAAAATTTGAACCATACACGCGATTGGTTTTCCGCATTTTTCGTGCTACGAGCACACTCAGCGTATCTGGCCGCATGCCGGCTGACAGTCAGTGGCCAGATTCCGGAATCGTACATGGTGCAGAGAGGATGCCTCGAAAATGCGTTGTATGGTTTTCACATTGCAACGCGCCCCGAACTACGAGAAATCTGGTTACGTCGCCACGACAACGAAGCTTCGATGAGAGCCGTAAAGCAAGAATTTAAGATCGGAACTATCTTTAACCGACTAGTACTTACGAATGCGAAAGTCGCTGAAGTAGCGAAGACACTGTACGACCGAACGATCGACTACGGCGCACATCCAAACGAACAGGCACTGATGCAGGTTCTTCACATGGAGCGCGACGCAGACAATATTCGCCTTGAGGTTCGTTACCTTTCCCGTGGGGAAGAGCCCGCATTTGGCGCATGCTTCAAGACCACCGCACAAGTTGGCGTATGTGTGCTCGATACCTTCCGCCTTGTATTTCGTGAGCGATTCCAACTGCTGGGACTTGAACGTGAGCTCGATCAACTCAAGAGAGACTTGTGAATCCATGGGGTCAGGTCTATAAAAGCAGCCTGTCCCGGCGCCATCACCCCTGACAGCGCCGGTAGCACTCAGATCAAAGCTCCGACTTGATCCCCGCCGTCTTGACGATATTCGCGTACTTGGCGATGTCGGCCTTGATCGTCGCCGCGAACTGCTCCGCAGTACCACCCAGCGGCTCGTAACCCAGCGCACCGAGGCGCTGGATCACGTCCTGTGATTTCAGGCTGGTGGCGATCGCGCCGTTGAGCCGGCCCGTGATGTCTTTCGGCACACCGGCAGGCCCCACGACGCCGAACCAGGGCGACAGCTCGTAACCCGGCAGGCCGGACTCGGCGATGGTCGGCACGTTGGCCGCCGCAGCCGAACGCTTGAGCCCGGTGACGCCGATCATGCGCAGCCGCCCGGTGTCGGCATGGCGCTTGATCAGCGCAAGGTCGGCCAGCATCATGTCGATCTGCCCGCTGACGACATCGGTCAATGCAGGCGCGGTGCCCTTGTACGGCACATGCACGATGTCGGTCTTCGACATCGACTTCAGCATTTCCGCGGCAAGGCTGGACATGCTGCCGACACCCGAAGAACCGTAGCTGAGGTACCCCGCCTTGCGGCTGGCGACCGCGATCAGTTCCTTGACGTTTTTCGCCGGCACCGTGGGATTGACTCCCAGCGCGTAGGGCACCACCGCGACGTTGATGACTGGCGTGAAATCCTTGACCGGGTCATAAGGCAGCTTCGCATAGAGGCTGGGCGCCAGTGCCAGGTTACTGGTACCGCCCATCGCGACGGTGTAACCGTCACCCGGCATCCGCGATGCAGCTTCGAGGCCGACGGTACCGCCAGCACCGCCGCGGTTGTCGACCACCACCGTCTGCCCCCAGGCCTCGGTGAGTTTCTGCGAGATCAGCCGGCCCAGGATGTCATTGGGACCGCCGGGCGCAAAAGGCACCACCATGCGCAGGGGCTTGGCCGGGTAATTCTGTGCCGCGGCAAGCGCGGGAGACAACAACAGCGCGGCGAGGACTGCACTGCGCAAAACCGATGTAAACGTTTTCATGCTGCACCTTTCTGTCAGGAAAAATTTCCCCTGCACTGGATTTAGCAAATGTCGTACCCGGTCCATCGCGCGGATATCACGCAATAATGCCTGCAATGCGTGCATAAGGGACTTACTCCGCACCGGAGCAGTGCCCCGCAGCCACATTGTCCGCGACGGCTTTTTTACCCGCGCCCCATCATGCGATGCGCCGCCCAGATGCAGCCCAGCCCTGCCGCGGCCGGCACCGCCAGCAGCGCGAAGGTCAGCGTGTAGTCGCCGGTGAGCAGGAACACGTTGGCACAGGCAATCGGACCGATCGCTTTGCCGGTATTGACGTAAACCAGCGAGCCGCCGGTCAACGGGCTGATCTGCTCCGGCGGCGCCAGGCGCGCAACCTCGCCGAGGAAGGCGCCGTTCCAGCCGCTGGCGGTGGAACCCATCACGAAAAACAGCGCACAGGCCGCCAGCATCGGCCAGCCTGGCGTCAGCAGATAACACAGGGCCGAAGAAACCACCATCACGCCGCCGAGGATCAGCATCGAGGAGAAGGCATTACCCATGCGGTCGGCGAGCCAGCCCCAGAATATGCGCCCCGCCACTCCGCCCACCTGCGCGGCGGTGAGCACCAGCCCCGCCTCGATCAGTCCCCAGCCGAGTTCCTCGTTGAACAGGATCACGGTGAAAGTGGTGATGCCGAACTGCACCACGACAAAACAGCCACCGGACAGCGACAGCAGTCGCAGCGCCGGATGGCGCCAGATGTCGATCACGCCGCTGAAGGGATTGCCGCCGATGGCCGCCTTCGGATCGCGGTCGGTGTCCCAGTGCGGGCGGCCGCGGCCGAGCACGAACACCAGCGTGTAGAGGATCAGCGAATTGCAGGCGATGGCCCACTGCCAGCCGAAATGCACCGCCACCGCCGGGCCGATCAGCGCGGCGCCGATGCCGCCCAGCGGCACGCCGGTCTGCTTGATCGAGAAAATCAGGTTGCGCCGCTTGGCCGGCGTGAAACGCAGCAGCAGGTTGGAGGCCGAGGGCGTCAGCATGCCGTAACCGAGGCCCAGCGCGATCGAGGCCAGGAAAAAGAACGCGACATGCGGCAGGATCGCGATCAGCCCGCCGCTCGCCACCAGCGTGAGCCCGATCTGCTGCATGCGGGTCGAGCCCCAGCGGCGGTTGAACTTGCTGCCGAAGGCCAGCGCCACGATCATCGCCACCGCAATCAGGCTGATCTGGTAACCGACCAGCGCCGAAGGGATGCCGTAGGTTTCGGCCACCTTGGGCGCCACCGAAGGAATGATCGTGGTGCCCATGGTGCCGATGGTCTGGCCCGCCAGCAGCGTGACCATCAGGAAGGTGAAGGAAGGCTGGCCGGCCGCCGGCGCCGCGCTCACTTCTTCTTCCTGTCCGGCACCGTCCACAGGTGTACGGTCGACGACCAGGAACCGGTGATGTCGTACTTCTCGTCGAGGTCAAGGTGAACCGTGCGCTCCGGCTGCCAGTCGCCGAAATCGAAATCGTGGGACACGATGCGTGTGCCCGGCTTCAGTTCGCGCATCAGCTTGGCGCGCAGCTCGAGCATCATCGCCGGCAGCAGGTACAGCGTGATCACCGTCGCATCCTTCAGGTCGGCCTGCAGCACATCGCGTTTTTCGAAACGGACGCGGTCAGCCAGTTTCAGCTTTGCCGCCGACGCGGTGCTGCGCTCGACCAGTTCGCCGTCGATGTCGTAACCCTTGCCCCGCGCGCCGAATTTCTGCGCGGCGGTGATGACGATGCGACCGTCGCCGGAGCCGAGGTCGATCACATAATCGCGGTCCGACACATTGGCCATCGCCAGCATCGCGTCGACGACACGCTGCGGTGTCGGCACATAAGGCCCGCCGCTCAGAATCAGGTCTTCGGCGGCGTTTGCACCGTTTGCCGCCAGCAGCAGCACGGACAGCAGCAGGCCGCGGAGCAACACCGCAGTTTTCTTAAAAATCATTTATAATCAATGACTTACGTTAAATCTTGATTGACCCTTGAGCGACCCTTAGTCGACTTTTTCATCCAGACCGACTTCGGAACGCCAGTCCTTGCTCCTGAATAGCACCGGTTTGAGGGCCAGCGCAAGCAGCAGCAGCGCGAGCCCGAACATGGTCACGGCAATCGGACGCTCGAGGAAGATCATGTAGGTGCCGCCGCTCATCGCCAGCGACTGGCGCAACGACAGTTCCAGCATCGGCCCCAGCACCAGGCCCAGCGCCACCGGTGCCAGGTCAAAGCCGAACTTGCGCAGGCCGTAACCGATGGCGCCCATCGCCAGCATGATCCAGACATCGGTGACGCTGTTGCTCACCGAATAACAGCCGAGGATGCAGAAGGCGAGGATGCAGGGATAGAGATAGGCGTAAGGAATGCGCAGCAGGTTGACGAACAGGCCGACCATCGGCAGGTTGAGGATCAGCAGCACCAGATTGCCCACATACATGCTGGCGACGAAACCCCAGAACAGCTCGGGCTGCTGCTCGATCAGCATCGGCCCCGGCAGGATGCCGTGCACCATGATCGCTGCGATCATCACCGCAGTCACCGGTCCGGTCGGAATGCCCAGCGCGAGCATCGGCACGAAGGCGCCGGTGGCCGCGGAATTGTTGGCCGATTCAGGACCGGCAACGCCCTCGATCGCCCCCTTGCCGAAACGCTCGGGATGTTTCGACAGCCGGCGCTCGACACCGTAGGACACGAAAGATGAAATGACGTGCGCCGAACCCGGAATGATGCCGATCGCAAAACCAAGCAAACTTCCACGGAGGATCGGCCCCACTGACAGGCGAAACTCCTCGCGCGAAGGAATCAGTTCGCGCAGCTTCGGCCGCTGCACCTTGGGCGGCTCGGCCTGCCCCGCGGTAATCAGGATTTCGGAAATGCCGAACAGGCCCACCGCCACGGGCACGATGCCGATCCCGTCACCAAGTTCGACCATGCCGAAGCTGAAACGGGTGTAGCCGCTCATCACGTCGATGCCGATCATGCCCAGCAGCAGACCGAAAAACGCCATCGCCAGCGTTTTCAGCATCGAGCCGCCGCTCATGTAGGCGAGCACGAACAGCCCCATCAGCAGCAGCGCGGTGTACTCCGGTGGCCCGAAGCGCAGTGCAAAGGACGCCAGCGTCGGCGCCATCAGCATCAGGCCGATGACGCCGACGGTGCCGGCAAAGAAGGAGCCGATCGCGGCAATCGCCAGCGCCGGCCCCGCCCTGCCGTTCTGGGTCATCGCATAACCGTCGACGCAGGTCATCACCGAAGCCGCCTCGCCGGGTATGCGCATCAGGATCGAGGTCGTCGAACCGCCGTACATCGCGCCGTAATAGACACCGGCGAGCAGCACGATGGCGATGATCGGATCGAGGCCGAAGGTCGCCGGCAGCAGCAGGCTGATGCCGGCGAGCGGCCCCAGCCCCGGCATCATGCCGACCAGGGTGCCGATGATGCAGCCGGCGATCGCATACATGAACACCTTCGGATCGAAGGCCACCGCGAAGCCCATCATCAGGCTGTTGAAGGTCTCGAGCATCAGAATCCCCAGGGCCCGCGCGGCAGCGGCACGCCGAGCAGGATGGCAACCACATGAAAGGACGCCAGGCTGAAGCCGGTCGCAACCAGCACCACGGCGAGGGGCTTCTTGCGCTCGACCACGCCGAGGAAAAACACCAGGAAGGCAAACACCGACAGGCGGTAACCGATGCGCTCCAGCGCGAAGGTCAAGGCCACGCAGGCGACCAGGATCACCGCGGCGCGGCGCGCTTCCGTCCAGCGGATGTCGCGCAGCGCCTCGGAGCGCCCGCCCAGCAGCGCAACCAGCAGTCCGATCACGCCGAGGCCCACCGCCAGCAGCAGCGGCACGTAGCCGGGCCCCGGATCGGCGAGTGTGCCTAGCGGGAACTCGCGGTTCAGCCAGGCGATCAAGCCGGCCAGCGCCAGCAGCACCAGCCCGGAAACGCGATCGCTCTTGAGGCCGCCTTTTTCCGGGTCCTGCGTGTCCTGCGCCGGTCCCGCCGGGATTTCAGCCATGCCGCGGACCTAGTTGCCGACCTTGCCGACCACCTTGACCACTGCGGCCAGACGTTTGGCATCGGCATCCACGTACTTGGCGAAGTCCGGCGCATCGAGGTAGTTCACCGGTGAGTTCACCTTCGCCATCTGGCTCTTGAAATCCGCGTCGTTGACAGCCTGGCGCACGGCATCACGCAGCACCTTGACCACCGGTTCCGGCGTCGCCACCGGCACGAACATGCCGGCCCAGATGTAATAGACGATGTCCATGCCCTGCTCCTTGAAGGTCGGCACCTCCTTGTAGTTGGGATGGCGCTCGGCGCCCCAGGTCACGATGGTGCGCAGTTTGCCGGCCTTGACATGCGGCGTGATCGCCGCCGGGCCGCCGGCAGTCATGGTCACATGGCCGCCCAGCAACTGGGTGATCGCCGGACCGCCGCCGGTGGTCGGCACATGGCGCATTTTCAGCTTCGCCGCGTGCAGGAACATTTCCATCGGCATGTGCAGCGCGCCGTAGACGCCGGAGGACGAGAAGGACAACTCGCCCGGCTGCTTGCGCGCCAGTGCGATGACCTCCTTCACCGTCTTCACCGGCAGCGACGGATGCACCACCAGGATCATCGGATCGGCGGAGATCAGCGCGACCGGGGCCAGTTGATCAAGGGTGTAGGCCGGCTTGCGGTTGAACAGCTTGTCGGCTTCCGGAATGACCGAGATGCTCGACAGCGCCATCAGCACCGTGTAGCCGTCGGGCTTGGCATTGGCCACCGCCGCGTTGCCCACCGCGCCGCCCGCGCCCGGACGGTTGGTGATCGCCACCGGCTGCTTGAGCACTTTCTCCAGCGCCGCCGCGGTCGGCCGGCCCGTGGTGTCAGCCACGCCGCCCGGCGGGAAAGGCACGATCATGGTGATGGAACGGCTGGGAAAAACATCCTGCGCCTGCGCCACGCCACAACCCAGCATCAACACCGACAACAGATAACGGGTTTTCATGATTTCTCCTCCGGTTTTTTTAATGGGCTACAAAAACAATTAACAGGATGGACAGGATATACAGGATTAAAGCCGTGTAAGCGGGCATGCCGGGCTTTTTATCTTGTATATCCTGTCCATCCTGTAAATTCGCTCTTCTTTTCTCCCAACCCACCTCAGCCAGCAACCACCCGGTTGACCAGCCGCCCGACCCCTTCGATCTCGCACACCACTTCGTCGCCGGGCTGCAGGTAACCGCCGGCCGCGGCCACATCCTTGCGCATCGGTTTCTTGCCGCCGAGTTCGGCATCGCTGCCCCAGGCGGTGCCGCCCGGCGTGCCGGTGGAGATCACCACCCCCGGCTGCAGCGTGACAAAGGTCGAGAAGAACTCGACCAGCTGCGCGCAGGTCCAGATCATTTTGGCGGTGCTGTTGTTCTGCCGCAGTTCGCCGTTGACCCGGGTGCGCAGCTCGAGTTTCTGCGGATCGCGCACCTCGTCCGCGGTGACAATCGCCGGGCCGACCGGTGCACAGGTATCGAAATTTTTCCCGGGCCCGAGGTTGTAGACCGAGGAGCCGTCGGGCCGCAGCGTGACCTGGCGGTCGCGCGCGGTAACGTCGTTCATCACCGTGTAACCCCAGATGTGTTCATGAGCACGCGCCGCCGGAATGTGCCGCCCGGGTTTGCCGATGACGATCAGCAGCTCGGTTTCGTAATCGAGTTTTTTCGTCACCGCCGGATCAAGCAGGACATCGTCGCCGGGGCCGATGACGCCGAGCCCCGTCTTCAGGAAAAACTCCGGATCCTTGCGCGTGACTTCCGGTTTTTCCTCGCGGTGATCCCAGTAGTTTTCCCCGCTGCACAGGATCAGCGACGGCGTGATCGGGGCATGCAGCCGGCATTTCGCCAGCGGCGTGCGCGCAGCGGCCGGGGCCGTCTTCACCGCCAGTTTTGCCGCCTGCAGGCCGGCGTCACCGGCCGCGATCAGCCGCGTCATGTCGGCGAAAGCGGCCAGCAGCGCCGGCGCGATGCCCAGGGGCGCCGCATCCAGCAGGTCGACCACGCTGTCGCCGTCCAGCGCGCCGAGCCTGGTACCCCCGCCACGCCCGTAACGTACGAAGCGCATGCTCAGGCCACCGGGTTTTCCAGCGTGCCGATCGGCTCGATGGTGATGGCGACGCGGTCGCCGGGTTTGAGGTACTTCGGCGGGTTGAAGCCGATGCCGACGCCGGCGCAGGTGCCCGTGGCGATCAGGTCGCCCGGCTCCAGCGTCATCACCTTCGACAGGTCGGCGATCAGCCGCGGAATGTCGAAAATCAGCTGGCTGACATAGGCGTCCTGGCGCAGCTCGCCGTTGACCTTGGTGATCAGGCGCAGCTGGGTGACATCCTTGATCTCGTCGCTGGTGACGATGCAGGGGCCCATCGGGCAGAAACCGTCCGGGCTCTTGCCGAGGAACCACTGCTTGTGGCGGTTCTGCAGCGTGCGCGCGGTGACGTCGTTGATGATGGTGTAGCCGTAGACGTGTTTGTAGGCATCCTTCTGCGCAATGTTGCGCCCGCCCTCGCCCATCACCACCGTCAGCTCGCCCTCGTAGTCGACGGAGTTGGTGTAGTCGTTGGCGCTGGGAATCGCGTCGCCGGGACCGATCACCGAATTCGGCCACTTGGTGAACATGATCGGCACGTCCGGAATCGCATTGGCGCCGGCGCTGGCATCAAAACCGCTGTTGTGGAATTCCTTGGCATGGTCGTGATAGTTCTTGCCGACGCAAAGGATGTTTTTCGCCGGGCGCGGGAACGGCGCGAGGATCTTCACGCTGTCCACGGCAATGCGGCCTTCACCGCTTTTCACCGCCTTGCGCGCGCGCGACAGGCCCTTCTTGCCCAGTGCGACGAAGGCATTCATGTCCTTCGGCAGGCGGGTCGATGCCGACAGGTCGACAATCGTGTTGGTCTCCGGGTCGTGCACGCCGACGCGTGCGCCCTTGGCATCGGAAAAAGTCACCAGACGCATTAACTAAACTCCTCTTTCAGTCGTGGATTGCCGGAAAAAACGGATCAGTCCGGCTTGGCGCCGGACACCTTGACGACATGCGCCCACTTGGCGATGTCCTGGTTCAGGTACTTCTCGAATTCGGCCACCGACATCGCCATTGCCACGGCGCCCTGCTTGTCCCAGGCTGCCGCGGTTTCCGGACGTGTTGTGACCCTGGTGATTTCGGCATTCAGGCGGTCGAGCACCGGCCGCGGCGTCTGTGCCGGCGCCATCATCCCGAGCCAGATCGTCGCCTCATAGTCCTTCACGCCGGCTTCCGATACGGTCGGCAGCTCGGGCGTGAGTTTCGAACGTTTCTGCCCGGTGGTCGCCAGCGCGCGCACCTTGCCGGACCGTGCATGCACGGTCATCGTAGTCACGGCGTCGAACATCATCTCGACCTGGCCGCTCAGCACGCTGGTGCGCGCCTCGCCGCTGCCCTTGTGCGGCACATGGACGATGTCGGTCTTGCTCAGCGCCTTGAAGTATTCACCGGCCATGTGGTACGGCGTGCCGTTGCCAGAAGACGCGTAGTTGAGGCCCTTGTCCTTGGCTTTCGCCAGCTTGACCAGTTCGGCCACGTTGCGCACCGGCAGCGAGGGATGCACGACCAGGATCAGGTCGGAATAGTTGATCGGCGCCACCGGCGCGAAATCTTTCATCAGCGTGAAGGGTTTTTTCGCGATCAGCGATTCATTGACGGTGTGCGTGTTCGACATCAGCAGCAGCGTGTAGCCGTCGGCGGGTGATTTCGCCACCACGTCGGTGCCGATGATCGAGCCGGCGCCCGGGCGGTTTTCGATGATCATGTTCTGGCCCAGCGGCTGCTGCAGTTGCAGGGCCAGGTAACGTGCATAAATGTCGGCAGGGCCGCCGGCGCCAAAGGGCACAATGATACGGACCGGCTTCACCGGATAATTCTGCGCCGGCAACTGCACACTGGCACCGCCCAACGCAACCGCGACGCCGCACATCACCAAACGGGCAATAGGCATTTCGACCTCCTGGGCTGGATGTAACCGGTTGCGGACGGCGCTCGCTGCGGACATTGCCGGCGAACGATCATTTTCCACATATTGTAACCCAGTGCACCAACCGGGAAAGCGTCAATAGCCGCCAAACCCGCGGCCGCGGGCTGCGTTTATACTCGCGCCATCCCGCCTCCAACGGACTGCGCAGACCCCTTGATGAATGCCTCCTCCACGTTGACGCAACGCTGGCTCGGGCGGGTCGCCGCAGTCAAGCCCGGCGAGACCCGGGCGCTGCTGTGGTCCTTCGCCTATTTCTTTTTCCTGCTCGCCGCCTATTACGTGCTGCGTCCGGTGCGCGACGAGATGGGACTTGCCGGTGGCATCAGGAACCTGCCCTGGCTGTTCACGGCAACCTTTTTCGTGATGCTGGCCGCGGTGCCGCTGTTCGGCGCCGTGGTCGCCCGCGTGCCGCGGCGCCGCTTCATTCCGCTGGTCTACCACTTCTTCGCGCTCAACATCCTGATCTTCTGGCTGCTGCTGACCTTCAAGGTGGCGATGGCCGACACCGCGCGCGTGTTCTTCGTCTGGATCAGCGTGTTCAACCTGTTCGCGGTGTCAGTGTTCTGGTCCTTCATGGCCGACCTCTACCGCTCGGAACAGGGCAAACGCCTGTTCGGCTTCATCGCCGCCGGCGGTTCGGCCGGCGCGTTGCTGGGCCCGCTGATCGCGGTCACGCTGGCGGAGTCGCTGGGCCGCGCCAACCTGCTGCTGATCGCGCTGCTGCTGCTGGAGGCGGCGGTGTTCTGCGCGATGCGGCTGGAAAAAGCAGCGACATCATTGAAGGCAGATGCAGGCGAAGCGGCGCAGGACACGGGCGCGCCGCCCGAAGCCGGGCTCGGCGGCGGCTGGATTGCCGGCCTGATGATGGTGCTGCGTTCACCCTACCTTGCCGGCATCGCATTGTGGGTGGCATTGCTGTCGATGGCCGGGACCTTCCTCTATTTCCAGCAGCTGGGCATCGTCGCCGCGATCAGCGATGACCCCAACCGCCGCACGGCGATTTTCGCGCGCATCGACCTTGCGGTGAGCCTGCTGACCATCCTGGTGCAGTTCCTCGCCACCGGCCGGCTGATCCGGCGTTTCGGTGCCGGACCGGCGGCGGCCTTCCTGCCGCTGGTCTTCGCCGCCGGTTTCCTCGCGCTGGCGCTGACGCCGATGCTGTGGGTGGTGATCGCTTTCCAGGCTGTGCAGCGCGCGGCGAATTTCGCGATCTCGAATCCGGCGCGTGAAGTGCTGTTCACGGTGCTCGGGCGCGAGGAAAAGTACAAGGCGAAATACGTCATCGACAACGTGGTGTTCCGCGGCGGCGATGCCGCCAGCGGCTGGCTCTATCACGCGCTGCGCGGCAGCGGCATGGAACCCTCGTCGATTTCGCTGGCCACAGTACCGGTGGCCGCGGGCTGGCTGGCGCTGGCCCTGCTGCTCGGCCGCGAACACGAACGGCGCTCACCCAAGGATTCTTCATCCATTTCTGCGGAGAAGTAAAAATATGAATAAAATCAATAACTTATATACGCGCCGCGAGATGCTCGCGATGGGCGCCGGACTGGCCGCCGCGGCGGCACTGCCCGGCCTGTCGCTGGCGCAGGCGGCGAAACCGCTGCTGAGCCGCAAGATCCCGAAAAGCGGCGAACTGCTGCCGGTGATCGGACTCGGCACCGCGATCATTTTCGACATCGGCAACGACACCGAAAAACGCGCCGAACGCACCCAGGTCATCCGCACCATGCTCGACGGCGGCGCAAAACTGATCGACACCGCGCTGTCCTACGGCACGGCGGAAACGGTGGTCGGCGACCTGCTGGCCGCGGCGAAACTGCGCGACCGGACCTTCCTCTCCACCAAGGTGCGCGCCAATGACAGCGATGCTTTTACCGCGCAAATGAAGCAGTCGCAGCAGCGCCTGCAGTCGCCGAAAATCGACCTGATGCTGATGCACAACGTCGGTTTCCTCGACCGCGGCATGGTCGCCTCGCAGCTCGCGATCGTGCGTGAATGGAAACAGCAGGGCATTTTCCGTTACATCGGCGTGACTCATTCGCAGCGGCAGGCGGACGCCAATGCGCGGCTGATCGAAATGATGCAGCAGGACAAGCTCGACTTCATCCAGGTCAACTACTCGATGGCCGAACGCAGCGTCGAGGACCGCCTGCTCGCCGCTGCCGCCGACACCGGCACGGCGCTGATGTGCAACCTGCCCTTCGGCCGCGCCCAGCTGTTCCGCGCGGTCAAGGGCAAGTCGGTGCCGGACTGGGCCGCCGAATTCGATGCCACGACCTGGGGCCAGTTCTTCCTGAAGTACCTGCTGGCCCAACCCGCCGTCAACATCGTGATCCCCGGCACCGACAAGGTCGAATACATGACCGACAACCTGAACGCGGGACGCGGCCGGCTGCCGGACGCGGCGATGCGCAAACG
>JALHND010000068.1 GCA_022843705.1 Burkholderiales bacterium | reverse complement strand
GGTTTCGAGGTGATGGCAACCGCTGCCGGCTGTCGCACCTTCAACATCCTCGTCGCCGAGGGGCGCCGCGTACTGGGGGCTATGCTCCTGCCCTGACCGGCTCCTGCAGTGCTTCTGCCGTTTCAGCCGCGGACTGTGCAGGCAGCGTGAAGTAGAACGTCGCGCCCATTCCCGGCTCGGCCTCCGCCCAGACATTGCCGCCATGCCGGCGGATGACCCGCTGCACCAGGGCAAGGCCGATTCCGGTGCCCTGGAACTCGGATTCGCTGTGCAGGCGCTGGAATGCACCAAACAGCTTGTTGGCGTAGGCCATGTCGAAGCCCACGCCGTTGTCGCGGACAAAATAGGTGACGCCCGCCCCCCCTTCCGCGCACCCCACTTCGATGACCGCATCCTGTCGAAGGCCGGTGAATTTCCAGGCATTGCGCAGCAGGTTATCAAGCGCGATGCGCAGCAGCCCGCTGTCGGCGGCAACAATCATGCCCTTCGCCACATCCACCTTAACCCTGCGCGCCGGGTCCGCATGCGCCAGGTCCCTTGCGATATCCAGCGCAAGCGCGCTGAGATCGCAATCGCGGATCTGCAGGTCACGGCGTGTCACCCGCGCGAGTTCCAGCAGGTCGTCAATCAGCTTCGCCATGCGCTGGCTCCCAGCGCGGACCCGTTCCAGATAACCGCGTCCGGTTTCGTCGAGCTTCGTCGCGTATTCATCAAGCAGTATCTGGCTGAAGCCGTCTATCGTGCGCAGCGGTGCACGCAGGTCATGCGATACGGAATAGGAAAAGGACTCCAGTTCGCGGTTGGCCGCGGCAAGTGCACGCGTGCGCTGCTCCACACGCCGCTCCAGTTCGGCGTTGAGATGGCGCACCTCGGCTTCGGCATGCCTGAAGTCGGTCAGGTCATAACCCATCAGGTGAACACCGACGACAGCGCCATCCTCCCCCCGGTGCGGAATCAGGGTCATGCGCACCACCCTCTTGCCGGCCAGCGTGTCCAGCACGATTTCATTGACAACGTCCTCGCCGCGCAGTGCCCTCTCCAGCAAGGGATGCAGCGATTCGCCGTAACGCGGCTTTCCGGCGTGCTCGGTGCCGAACCACCGATCGAACGCAAGATTCGAATATTGCAGCTGCCGGACATCGTCAAAAAACGCGATCACGGCCGGCACATTATCCGCTATCGCCCTCAGTCGAGCCTCGTTGTCCCTCAGCAGCCGCTCCATGCGCATCTGGTCGGTCATGTCGCGGACCAGCACCAGCCTGACCTTGCGGCCGGCAAGTGTGGTCGGATAGGAATAGATTTCGACGTCAAAGGTCTCGCCGCTTTTCCGGACATGCTTCTTCTGCAGGTGCTCGACGATTCCGACCGGACGGTTAAGGGCGCCGAGGTAGCGCCCCCGGTTTTCCGGTGTCTGTATGCCGATCAGGTTCATCGCGAGCATTTCATCGCGAGAATACCCGTACAGGGCCAGGCAGGCGTCGTTGACCTCCAGGAACTCCAGCGTATCCTCGTCGCGCAAGTACATCGGCAGCGGCGTCAGCGCAAAAAGCTGACGGTACCGCGCCTCGCTTTCGAGAACTCTCGCCTCGCTCGCCACCTGCTCCGAAACATCCTCGATGACCGAAATCAGGTAACCGGTCTTTTCCCGCTCCCCGCCATCGGCCAGCCTGGAAACGGAAAGATTCACCCAGATCGGGGTGCCATCCTTGCGCCGGTAGCGTTTGCGGCGCGAATAGCTGGTGATTCCGCCACTCATCAGCTGCCGGTTCATCTGCACGGTGCTGTCGAGATCCTCGTCAACAGTGAGCTCGGTGGTGGTTTTCTGCAGCAGTTCGCTCTCCGGGTAACCCAGGATTTCGCAGAGTTTCCTGTTTACCCTCAGGAAACGCGGACGCTCCGTCAATTCCCGGATCGCGATGCCGACCGATGCCTGCTCGAATACCGCGCGGAACCGTGTTTCGCTCTCCTGCAATGCAGCCTGCGCCATTCGTCGGTCGGTGACATCCAGCGCAACCACCAGACGTGCCGGCTTTCCGGCAAACTCGAACGGCTGCGCGGTGATTTCGACCAGCAGCACCCGGCCATCCCGGGTCAGGTGGCGCCGCTCGAAATGTGCCGTCACCGCCGGATCACGGTTCAACAGCTGGCGGCCAACCCGTTCACGGTCCTCGTCGACCTGCAGGTCGACGGCGCTCATCTTCAGCAACTGTTCCCGGGAGTATCCATATCTGGCCACCATCGCGTCATTGACGGCCAGGAACCTGGGGATGGCGGTTTCCGCCACCCACATCGGCAGCGGTGCCGACTCGAAAATCTGGCGGTAGCGTTTCTCGCTTTCCTCGAGGGCAGCCACCATCTTCATGCGTTCCGTGACGTCCTGCGCAGTCGCCAGAACGCCGGCAAATCCGCCTGATTCGTCACTCAGCGGCGTATTGTTCCAGTCGCAGATGATGCGTACACCGTCCTTGCGGATGTTTTCATTGGTCCCGGACACCGCGGTATCGCCGGCCTGCAGCCGGGCACGTCGCGCCCAGACCCGGGATCGCAGCGCTTCGGGTACGATCAGTTCCGCAACATCGCGTCCCTGCAATTCGTTCAATGCGTAGCCGAACATCCTCTCCGCCGCAGGATTGCAGTAAAGAAGCCTGAAATCCCCGTCCTGCAGCAGGCAGGCGACGGGCATGTGCTGCAATTGCAGTTCGAGCCGCTCCAGCAGGTGCTGGCGCTCGCGCTGCAGATGACTGCTGGCGATCTGCGCTTCGTTCCGGTCAAGGAACTGCCCCACTTCGCTGCTGACGGAGTCAAGCGTATCCAGCGTGACCTGGTCCGGCACCTCGACGCGGTCGCTGAAAAACTCCAGCGCATCCTCGATACCCCTGCCGCGGCGCACCGGCACCGAAACAGCGCCCCTAAGCCCCGCTTCCCGCGCGAGCCTGCTGCGGCGAAGGTTGAGCGGCGAATGATCGGTGAGCCAGACGATTTTCCCCTGCAGAATGGCCTGCGATACCGTGCCTGCCCGCGGATCGCTGATTTTGGGCTGCATCGAAAGCGCGATGAATTCGTCGGCAGAACAATCCGGAGCCAGCCAGTATTCGTGGCAGGTCAGCATTTGCGTACCCGGTTCGAGATGGCGGCGCGCCCCCCACTTCCAGTCCATGGTCCGGCAGATGGTCTCGATCACTTCGCGCATCGTGCTGCCGGTATCATGCCCCTGGCTGAGTATGCGCGTCACATCGTGCTGCATGCGCAGGCGCCGGCGCAGATTGATCTCCGCCGTGATGTCGTTGCCAATGCCGCGATACCCCTCGAGCCTGCCGTTTTCGTCGAAGACCGGCTCCCCGCTGACACTGCCGTAGGCCACCACCGCCTGCGGGCTGATGAAACGCAGCGCAAGATCGCGGAACGGCGCGCGGCGGACAATCGTGGCCTGGTGTCCCGACCAGTCGGAACCGACGGGCGTGATGCCTTCGGTTTCCCACAATGTCCTTCCGGAAAGCATCTCCGGGGGCAGACCGCACATCCTGTAGAACCCCTCGGACACATGTTTCAGGCGGTATTCCGCATCGGTCTCCCAGTACCAGTCCGAACCCAGGGCGTTTAGCGCCCTGAAACGCGACTCACTGCGACGCAGCGCAGCCTGCGTGAGCTGCTGGCGCGTCATCAGCGCAAACATGATCATCGTTCCGCCGGCCAGAAGGCCGACAAGAAGGACTGCAATGATCCGGTAACGCATCGAGTTGGCATGAACGCCCGACATCGCGTCCGACGCATGCACACCGACACCGACCAGCAGCGCACCAACCTCGGCGTCGCAGGCGCTGCCGATGCGTCTGACACCATCAACAGGTCCAAGCATGACGCCGGTATTGCAGCCGCGGCCGGGCGGCCTTGACCAGTCACTGCCGCCGATATCGTGCCCTCCACCAACTGACTCGTCCGACACCCGTGCAATCAGCACGCCGTCCCTGCCCAGCAGTTTCAGCACGCCGCCGCGCCCGAGATTCATTTCACCGTAGCTGCGCTGCAACTGCAGCGCATTGATCGCCGCCATGGCGATGCCTTTTACCTCCCCGTCGCCTCCCCTGACGGGATAACTGAGGTGCATCACCCATGCACCGGTATCCGGATCACGGCTCAGCGGCGTTACATGCAACCGCGGCAGTTCCCGCGACTGCACCTGCAGATGCTCGAGGATTATTTCCGGGTAAAGCCTTGTTTCCCGGCTTTCCCAGACCTTGTTTCCGGCGGCATCCAGCAGCAGAAAATCTGCCGCCTTGCCGCTGCGGGCGGCGATCATCCGCGACATGCGCAGGGCGGCGACCTCGAGACCTTCGCGTTGCGCCTCTGCCGCCGTCACACGCATCAGGCTTTCCACCCCGGCGAACTCCGCATCAATCTGGTCACGCAGCGAACGTGCCAGCGTCTCGACATGCCGTTCCGCCGAGCCGAGTGCATCGGCCGTCTCCTTGCGGATGACTGCCTCCGTTGCAATGATCATCGCAAGCCCCAGCACGACCGCTCCGGACACCAGCAGCAGCCGCGGCGCGCGCATTCTCGCAAAAAGACCGCCAAACGCGGACCTTGCGCGATTTTTGTCCAGTACGGGGTTGGGATTCACGATCTGCGTTGCGCGATGTGGCCGCGACGGGGCTGGATTGCGGAGGTTCATCTTATAATTGCGGGTGAACCTTGTCTAATTGCATGTCGTCCAGGCACATTGCCCAAACAAGTCGCCCCTGCCGGCGAGGAAGGCACCTTCCCCGATGTCGTCACAGCTCAATGCGGTCGCAGAACAGATCAACAGCATCATCCTCGGCAAGTCACAGCAGATCAGGCTTGCCATTGCCTGCCTTCTGGCACGCGGCCACCTTCTGATCGAGGACGTGCCCGGCGTCGGCAAAACCACGCTGGCCCATGCCATCGCGACATCGCTGGGCCTGCGTTTCCAGCGCATCCAGTTCACCAGCGACCTGCTGCCCGCCGACATCCTGGGCGTTTCGGTCTACAACCGCGACTCCGGCGGTTTCGAGTTCCATCCGGGACCGGTATTCACCAACGTGGTACTGGCTGACGAAGTCAACCGGGCGACTCCGCGCGCGCAAAGTGCGCTGCTGGAAGCCATGGAGGAAAACCAGGTCACCATCGAAGGCGAGACCCGGCACCTGCCCATGCCCTTCTTCGTGATCGCCACGCAGAACCCGTCCTACCAGATCGGCACCTTCCCGCTGCCTGAATCCCAGCTCGACCGTTTCCTGATGCGAATCGAACTCGGCTACCCCGATGCGCAGGCTGAACGGGCGCTGCTCAACGGCGACAACCGCCGCGACATGCTGCTGCGCCTGCAACCGCAGCTGGATCCCGACGGGCTTGCGCGGCTGCAGCTTGAAGTGCAGCAGGTGCATGCCTCCCCCGCACTGCTCGACTACCTGCAGGCCCTGGTCAACACGACGAGACGCTCCCCCGCCTTCTCGCACGGACTTTCACCACGGGCATCGCTCGCCCTGCTGCAGGGTGCCAGGGCCTGGGCCTACATGGACAACCGCAAACACCTGTTGCCCGAAGACGTTCAGGCGGTGCTGCCGGCCGTCGTGACACACCGCCTGAGTCCGGCAGGTGAACCGGCCGGCGGCAGCCATGGCTCGCTGGTCGCCCAGTTGCTGCAGGAGGTCGCCATCCCCTGATGCCGGCAATGAATGCCACACTCTCCTCAATGGCCGCACTGAAGGGCCGCATCCTCGACTGGATATTCCAGTGGCGGGGCCCCGAACGCGGCACCATCGTGCTGGTGCAGCGTCGAGTGTTCATACTGCCGACACGGCAGGGCCTGCTGTTCGCCGGCGTCATTCTGCTGATGCTGCTGGGTTCGGTGAACTACGACCTTTCCCTCGGCTTCATACTGTCCTTCCTGCTGGGCGCGACCGGCATCCAGTCGATGCTGCATACCTTCCGCAATCTGGCCAACCTGCGCATCTCCGCTGGCCGCAGTTCACCGGTGTTTGCCGGAGAACAGGCCGAATTCCAGATCCGCATCACCAACAATGCGGGAATGCAGCGATACAGCATTGGCGTGACCCGGGACCGGATCAGCGCTGATTATGTCGACGTGCCTGCAGACGGCGAGACCACGGCCACGGTGTCAATCCCCGCGCTCCGCCGCGGCTGGCTGCGTCCCGGCCGGATGACTCTGTTCACGTTTTTTCCGGTTGGCCTGTTTCGCGCCTGGTCCTATGCCGACCTCGACATGCACTGCCTGGTCTACCCGGCACCGGCCTCTCCTGGCCTGCCGCTGCCGCAGCCGCGAGCCGGCAACGACAAGGGGGGGACACAGGGACAGGGACAGGACGAGTTTTCCGGCCTGCGACCCTACCGTCCCGGGGATTCGCCGCGGCACCTGGCGTGGAAAGCCATCGCCCGCAGCGACGTGCTGATGACCAAGCAGTTTGCCGGCCGCGTCGCGGCCGAGCTGTGGCTGTCCTGGGATGCCCTCCCGCCGGAGATGGATGCGGAGAAAAGACTGTCCCACCTCGCGCGCTGGGTCATTGACGCAGACGCCAGGGGTTTCGCTTACGGCCTGCGCCTGCCGGGATCGGTAATGCCGATCGCCTCGGGAGCCGCACATCGCGCGGACTGCCTGCGCGCCCTCGCCCTGCATGACAGTGCTGCCGACCATCCTTAGTTCGCGGCCCCTGGGCACGCGCGACATCCACTGGCTGACCGCGGTGTTCCTGCTCGCCGCCGGTCCTCACCTGCTGCGGATGCCGCTGTGGATATCCGCGCTGGTGGCGGGCATTGCCGGCGCCCGTCTGCTGCAGGTCCGCCTCCGCGGCGGACTGCCGAAAAAATGGCTGCTCGCGCTGGTCGCAGTGGCGGCCGCCGGTGGCATCCTGCTGCAGTACCGGACCCTGTTCGGACGCGATGCCGGGGTATCCCTGCTGGTGGTCATGCTGGCGCTGAAATTGCTGGAAACCGGCACCCGGAGGGACGGCATGCTGCTCGGTTTCCTCGGCTGCTTCCTGCTGGTCACCAATTTCCTGCATTCGCAGACCATTCCGACGGCGCTCTACATGCTGATCTGCGCATGGCTGCTGGTCGCCACGCTGATCGGCATGCAGTACACCGGCCCCTGGCCGGGCTGGCGTCACCCGGTCAAGCGCGCAGGCATCCTGATCGCCCAGGCGCTGCCGCTGATGGCCGTGCTGTTCCTGCTGTTCCCGCGGGTCCAGGGCCCCTTGTGGGGCCTGCCGCAGGATGCCTATGCCGGACTCAGCGGGCTGTCCGACAACATGAGCCCGGGCAGCCTGAACAACCTGATCCTGTCCGATTCCGTGGCCTTCCGCGCCGAGTTCAATGACGGCCGGACACCCGACCCCAAGGATCTCTATTGGCGGGGACCGGTGCTGTGGGATTACGACGGCCGCACCTGGACGGCACCACGGCTGGTCCAGAACATCGAGGAACTGCCCGCCGACGGCAACATCGATTACACCGTGACTCTGGAGCCGCACAACAAGCGCTGGCTGTTCGCACTCGAGTTTCCCGGCCGGAAGCCACCGCGTTCGATGGCGACGCGCGACATGCAGCTGCTCAGTTTCACGCCGGTGCGCAGCCGCATGCGTTACGAGATGACCTCCTCCATCGGCGCCGCTTACGGCGCCGATGATGACCAGTCCGTGCTGTCACGCTCCCTGCGGCTGCCCGCCGGCAGCAATCCGCGCACCGCGGCCTTCGCCGAAGAACTGCGCAGCAGACACGGTGATGACCGCAGCCTGGTGGCCGCGGTGCTGGACATGTTCCGCAATGAAAACTTTGTCTACACCCTGTCCCCGCCGCTGCTCGGCGAACAGCCGGTCGACGAATTCCTGTTTGGCACCCGCCGCGGATTCTGTGAACACTATGCTTCGGCATTCACCGTGCTGATGCGTGCCGCGGGCATTCCGGCGCGCGTGGTCACCGGCTACCTCGGCGGCGAAATCAACCCGGTCGGCGGATACATCCTGGTGCGCCAGGCCGACGCCCATGCCTGGGTGGAAATCTGGCTGGAAAAAACCGGCTGGGTGCGCGTCGATCCGACTGCCGCGGTATCACCGGCGCGGGTTGAACGCGGCATCGCATCCGCGCTCCCGCGCAGCGATCCGCTGCCGATGTTCGTGCGCGGCGATTTTGCGCTGCTGCAACGCATGCGTCTGACCTGGGACTCGGTCACCTATACCTGGAACCAGTGGGTGCTCGGCTACACGCCGGAACGGCAGCGTCGCTTCCTCAGCCACCTCGGCTTCAGCGAGGCGACCTGGCAGACCATGTCCGTGATGCTGCTGATCTTTGCCGGCATCGCCGTGCTGTTCGGCGCAGCCCTTGCGCTGCGCGACCTGCGTCAGACCCGCCCGGATGCGGCGAAGGCTGCCTATGACCGGTTCTGCCGCAAACTCGCGCGGCGCGGATTGCCGCGTGGTGCCGCCGAAGGGCCTCAGGTATTTGCGGGCCGCGCCGCGCAGCAGCGCCCTGACCTTGCCGCGGCGATCAACGACATCACCACGCTCTACGTCAGCCTGCGTTATGCGGGAAAAATGCACCCCGAATCACTGCAGATGCTGGAACGGCGCTCACGCACGTTCAAGGCATAAAATATCAATAAAAACAAATACTTACGATATATCAGGCCGGTGGCAGCAGGCCTGCAGGATCAACCGGCTTGCCGAGCAGCCGGATCTCGAAGTGCAGTTTGACCCGGTCGGCATCACTGTCCCCCATCTCGGCAATCTTCTGGCCGCGCGCCACGGATTGCCCTTCCTTCACCAGCAGTTCCCGGTTGTGGGCGTAGACGCTGAGGTATTTCTCGTTGTGCTTGATGACAATCAGCTTGCCCAGTCCGCGAATGCCGGTGCCGCTGAAAATCACCCGGCCTGATCCCGCGGCCACCACAGGCTGGCCCATTTTCCCGGCAATGCCGATGCCCTTGCTCGACGCATCATTGAACGGCGTGACGACTTTTCCGCTCACCGGCCAGATCCAGCCGATGTCATCGTCGCCCTGCGGACGGTCCGGCGCGGGTTTGGCGGGAACGGCGGGCTCGGGCTTGATGCCTGACATCTGCGCATAAGCCTGGTCCGAATACGGGACGCGTACGCCGCGGGGTTCGGTCCTGGCACTCCCGGCCACGGCGCCACGCTCGCTGCCCAGGGGCTGTGCTTCGACACCACCGGGCGGCGCGCGCAACGGCGAAGCGACCACCCCCTTGGGCGGCGACAGACGCAGCTGCTGACCCGTGCGGATACGCGAAGCATCGATGCCGTTCCAGGTCGCAAGCTCGCGATAATCCAGGCCGAACTCGAGGGCAATGCTGTACAGCGTGTCGCCGGCCCTGACCGTGTAGTAATCCGGACGCGGACGTTCCGGTGCTGACGCCGGCGCTGCCCGCGGCTTGGCGGGCGGCTTGGCCTGCTGCTGCGGCAAGCGCTCGGCGACGGGTGCCGGCCGGGTCGCCACACAACCGGCAAGAAGCAGCGCCAGTGCGCCATACAGGGCAGGACGAATGCTCAAGCCAGGATACTCTGGCAGCCGACCTCCGGTACGATCAGCCGAGTCCGGCAAGCAGCGGCACGAACCGGGCATCTTCCACCTTGCGATCGACATAACCTTGTGCGGTTCTCTCAATGACGTGCAATGCCTGTTTGTCGCGGTTTGTCAAAGGAATCACGAGTTTACCACCCACGGCCAGCTGTTCACGCAGCGCCTGCGGCACATGGTTTGCTGCTGCTGCGACAACAATTCCGTCAAAAGGTGCCTGCTCCGGCATGCCCAGCTGTCCATCGGCATTACGTACACGCACGTTGTGGGCACGCGCATCGCGCAGATGGCGGCGTGCCTTGGTCAGCAGCGGCGCCAGACGTTCGATCGAGTAAACCTCGCGCGCCAGCCGCGACAGCACCGCCGCCTGGTAACCGCAGCCGGTGCCGATTTCAAGCACCTTGCCGAGGGCCGAGCCGCCGCTGCGCAGCAGCTCCAGCATGCGCGCCACGGTGTACGGGCTGGAAATGGTCTGGCCGAAACCCAGGGGCAGTGCCATGTCCTCGTAAGCCCGGCTCGCCAGTGCTTCGTCGACAAAAATGTGCCGGGGCACCTCACCCATCGCCCCCAGTATCACCTCGTCGCGTATGCCCTGGGTGCGCAGGCGTTCGACCATGCGCAGGCGCGTGCGCTGTGAGGTCATGCCGATGCCTGAATTCGCCGCGTTCATGCATCCACCCGCATGCCCAGCCATTGCTGCACGGCCTGCATCTGCGCAAACCGCGTCAGGTCCATCTGCAGTGGCGTAACCGATACGACGTTCGAGGCCACAGCATGAAAATCAGTGCCCTCCCCCGCATCCTGCGCACCGCCCGCGGCACCGACCCAGTACACCGTTTCCCCGCGCGGCGTGTTTGCCTTCACCACGGGTTCGGCCTTGTGCCGCTTGCCGAGCCGGGTGACGCGCATGCCGTCCAGCGCCGCGTAAGGCACATCAGGCACATTGACATTGAGCAGCACCGATCCCTCGACACGCTGCTCAATGAACCGCTTGACAAGTTCGGCCGCGACACGGCCGGCAGTTGCGAAGTGATCCTTTCCGGCTGCAACCAGGGACACCGCAATCGACGGGATGCCGAGCAGGAAACCCTCGGTGGCCGCCGCAACGGTTCCCGAATAGATGGTGTCGTCGCCCATGTTGGCGCCGTGATTGATGCCCGATACCACCACATCCGGCAGTTCCGGCAACAGTCCGGTCACCGCGAGATGCACGCAGTCGGTCGGCGTTCCGTTGACATGGTAAAAACCGTTGCTCGCGCGCCGCACCGAGAGCGGGCGGTCAAGGGTCAGCGAGTTGCTGGCGCCGCTGCGGTCCCGTTCGGGAGCCACCACCGTCACTGAGCCCAGCGGTGAAAGCGCCTGCTCCAGGGCGGCCAGACCCGGCGCAAAATAACCATCATCGTTGCTGAGCAGGATGCGCACGCTGGTGTTTCGGTCTGCTTTGAGTGATGCCCGGCATTTTCTGCGCGGACAGTTGTTCTGTTTTGCCGTCCCTTTGCTGCAGCCGGGATTTTAGCACGCACCACTGTCCGGGCCGGGACCGATGCTAGGATACGCGCTCCAATCAACCACCGGATCAATGTCATGGCACCCATCGGCTTCCGCATCCTGCCCTTCGCGGCGCAACCCTCCCCGAAAATCATCTCCATGCTGCGCAAAACGGCCAGCGCCCATCTCAGTGACAACATGCATCGCCTGCACGCCATCGGCCCCGACCTTTTTCCCTGCCACAGTGGCGGGCGCATGGTCGGCACCGCGCTGACCGTCAAGGTCGGCCCCGGCGACAACCTGATGGTGCACAAGGCGATCGACATCTGTCGCCCGGGAGACGTCATCGTTGTCGATGCCGGCGGCATCTGCACCCAGGCGATCATCGGTGAAATCATGTCGGCCATCGCCGAACGCAACGGCGCCGCCGGCATGGTCATCGATGGCGCGATTCGCGACGCCGACGCGCTGGCGCAGTCTAAATTCCCGGTCTATGCCCGCGGCATCACCCATCGCGGCCCCTACAAGAACGGGCCCGGCGAAATCAACGTCCCGGTGGTCATCGGCGATGCGGTGGTCAATCCCGGCGACATCATCGTCGGCGACGATGACGGCCTGGTCGCGATCCCGCAGTCCATGATCGGGGAAACGCTGAAACTCGCGAAACTGCAGGAGAAAAAGGAGTCCGACCTGCTGAAAGCCATTCGCAGCGGCAAAAAACTCGATCGCGCCTGGGTCGACAAGGCGTTGCGCGCCGGCGGCTGCGTGATCCCCTCCAAGCTGCGCGGCTGATGGCCGGACCGCTCGCCGGGGTCACCGTCGTCGACATGACCACGGTGGTCATGGGCCCCTACGCGACGCAGATCCTCGGCGACCTCGGCGCCGAGGTGATCAAGGTCGAGGCGCCGGGCGGCGACAACGTGCGTCATGTCGGGCCCATGCGCAACCGCGGCATGGGGCACATGTTCCTGCACCTCAACCGCAACAAGAAGAGCATCGTGCTCGACCTCAAGCAGGCAGGCGGCCGCGATGCGCTGCTGAGGATCGCCGCGAAAGCGGATGTGCTGATCTACAACATCCGCCCCCAGGCCATGCAGCGTCTGCGCCTGGGTCACGCCGACATTGCCGCGGTCAATCCGCGCATCCTCTATGTCGGTGCCTACGGCTACGGCCAGCAGGGTCCCTACGCCGCAAAGCCGGCCTACGACGACCTGATCCAGGGCATGACCGGCCTGCCCTGGCTCGCGCAGCAGGCCGGCTCGGCGGACCCACGCTACATCCCGGCGACACTGGCCGACCGCATCGTCGGCCTGCACGCCGCCTATGCGGTCACCACCGCGCTTTACGAACGCGAACGCACCGGACAGGGCCAGGCCGTGGAAGTGCCGATGTTCGAATGCATGAGCCAGATGATACTCGGCGACCATTTCGGCGGCCGCAGCTTCGAACCGCCAATCGGGGATTCCGGTTATGCCCGCGTGCTGGCGCCGGAACGCAGGCCTTTCCGGACCCTGGACGGGTACGTGTGTGTGCTGATGTACAACGACAAGCAATGGCAGTGCTTTTTCCGGCTGATTGGACGCGAAGACCTGTTCCGCGACGATCCGCGTTTCAACAGCCACGAGAACCGCTCCGCACACATCGCCGAGGCCAACGCTTTTGTGGCCGGAGAAATGCTCAAACGCAGCACGGCGGAATGGCTGCAGGCGCTGGACGGGGCTGACATTCCCTGCGCACCGATGAACTCGATCGACGAGGTCATTGATGACGCCCATCTCCATGCCAGCGGTTTCGTGCGCGAGGAACATCATCCCAGCGAAGGCAGGCTGCGCACGACGGCAGCCGCGACGCAATGGTCACGCACCGCACCCGCTCCGCAACGTGGCGCCCCGCGGCTGGGCGAGCATGGCGCCGAAATACTGCGCGCCGCCGGTTACGGCGATGACGAAATCCGCGCCCTTGCCGCCGCCGGCGCAACCGTCCTGCCCGATTGAAGGATCACCAAGGTGGATTTCGAGTTTTCAGAGGATCAGCGCGCGATACGCGATGCCGTCGAACGGGTCTGCGCCCGCTTCGACGCGGACTACTGGCTGAAAAAAGACCGCGACGGCGGTTTCCCCCATGAATTCCATGCCGCCATCGCCGCCGACGGCTGGCTGGGCATCGCCATGCCGGAACAGTACGGAGGCAGCGGACTCGGTATCACCGAAGCCGCTCTGATGATGGAAACCATCGCCGCATCGGGTGCCGGTTTCTCCGGAGCCTCCGCAGTGCACATGAACATCTTCGGCCTGCATCCGGTGGTGGTCTATGCCAGCGACGAGCAGAAGACACGCTGGCTGCCGCCGCTGATCGCGGGCCGTGACAAGGCCTGCTTCGGTGTCACCGAGCCTGGTGCGGGCCTCAATACCACCCGGCTCAGCACCAAGGCAATTCGCGACGGTGACGACTACCTGATCTCGGGTCAGAAGGTGTGGATCTCGACCGCCCAGGTGGCCAACAAGATCCTGCTGCTGGCGCGCACGACGCCGCTGGAGCAAACCGCAAACCCCATCGATGGCCTGACCCTGTTCTACGCCGACATAGACCGCAGCACCTTCGAGGCCCGCGAGATCGACAAGATGGGGCGCAAGGCGGTGGATTCCAACCAGGTATTCATCGACGGCATGCGGGTGCCGGCTGCCGACCGTATCGGCGAGGAAGGCAAGGGTTTCCGCTACATCCTTGACGGCCTCAATCCCGAGCGCATCCTGGTGGCCGCAGAGGCCGCCGGGCTGGGCCGTGCTGCCCTCGAGCGCGCAGCGCGTTATGCCGGCGAGCGCATCGTGTTCGACCGCCCGATCGGCCAGAACCAGGCGATCCAGCATCCGCTGGCGCAACGCTGGATCGAACTGGAGGCCGCGCGACTGCTGACCTACCGGGCCGCGAGCCTCTACGACGCCGGCAAGCCCTGCGGCGCCGAAGCCAATGCCGCCAAGTACTTCGCCGGCGAGGCCGGCTTCAAGGCCTGTGAAACCGCGGTGCTGACCCACGGCGGCATGGGTTACGCGAAGGAATTCCACGTCGAACGCTATCTGCGCGAATCAATGATCGCGCGCATCGCGCCAGTCAGCCCCCAGTTGATCCTCTGCTTCATCGCCGAACGCGTGCTCGGCCTGCCGAAATCCTATTGATCAGCCATCGCGGCGCGCGCCTTGCTGCAACAGCTGACGGCGTACCGCCTCGACACCCGCAGCCACATCATCACCGGTCTCCACCAGCGGCAGAAACCCGGTCACGCGGCGACGATAGTTGAAATACACCGGCAGCACCGGCACACCAGCCGCCTTCGCGATGCGGTAAAAACCCGACTTGAAACGCACGCCCGGCGTACGCGTACCCTCCGGCGTGATCGCAAGCCAGAGTTTCCCGCGGCTGCCGAACTCAGCCGCCATGGCACCAGCAAGATCCTCGGGCCGCGCGCGATTGACCGGTATGCCGCCGAGCCAGCGCAGGAACGGACCCAGCGGCCAGAAGAACAGCGTGTGCTTGGCGATGAACGACACGCGCAGCCCGAGCGTGAACAGGAAAGCTGCACCGACGACAAAATCCCAGCTGGAAGAATGTGGCGCGATGGCGACGACCAGGCGCGGACTGTCTGGAAAGCGGCCCTCCGCGCGCCAGCGCATTGCGCACAACACCAGGCGTCCGATCAGCGCCAGCGGGCCGTAGGCACGGCGCGGTACCGCAGGGCCTACGTGCAGTCCGGCAACCGGCATCGGCTCCCGGGGATACTCAGAACCATTCACGCGGGCAGTACCTCCTCGCCATCACCCGGGTAGTGGCCGGACTTACCGCCGGGATATTATTTAAGTGTTTGTTTTTAAAAGTTTTATTGTATTTCTGCAGCATCGACCACATAAGGCCGGTCATGCTCCAGCGACGGCATCATGCCGCGAATCTTCACCACTCTTGCCGGGTCAACATCGGCATAAACAATGCCCGGCTCTTCACCGGCGTCGGCCAGCACCTCGCCCCAGGGATCGACAATCAGGGCATGACCGTAGGTCTGGCGATTGCCGGCATGTTCACCACACATCGCCGGTGCAAAAACATAGGCCGCGTTCTCGATCGCGCGTGCCCGGAGCAGCGCATGCCAATGCGCCTTGCCGGTCTGGCGCTGAAAGGATGAGGGCACCGCAATGAACTGCGCACCCTGCTGCGCCAGTGCGCGGAAGAGATGCGGAAACCGCAGGTCATAACACACCGTCATGCCGAGCCGGCCCCAGGGCATGTGCCCGATCACCGCGCGCCCGCCCGGCCTGTAGGTCGACGATTCGCGAATCACCTTGCCGTCGGGCAGGGTCACGTCGAACATGTGTATCTTGTCGTAGTGCGTGACGACGCGGCCATCCGCTGCGATCAGGAAGGAGCGGTTGGCAATGCGTCCGTCATCGGTGTTGAGCGTCAGCGAGCCCGCAAGAAACCACACACCGTTGTCGCGGGCCATCGCCTGCAGTTCTGCCAGCACCTTACCGCCGTCCGGCGGCAAGGCCTTCTCGCGCATCACGCGGCCGCTGCCGTCCATCATCAGGAAATATTCGGGCGCAAGGACAAAATTCGCGCCGCCACCGGCCGCTTCCGCCGTCAACCGGCGTACCGCGGCCATGTTCGCCTCGAGGTCGTTACCACTGTTGATCTGCAGGCAGGCGATGCGGAAAGGGGTGGTCATGTCGGCGAAATCCCAGGAGAAATCAAACAGGCAAATCCAAGCGGCTGCCACTCGCCACCGGAACAACCGTGACGCAGCGTTTGAAGTCTATCAATTTTCATCGAACACCCGAAGCCGGCAACAAACGCAATGCACGTCTGAACAAGCACGTCACCACAGGATGAAATAAGCGCAGCACAATGCATCGCTTGCAGTCCCGCGCCGGCCGCTGGCCTTTATGGTCGGTTACGCCGCTCGCGTGGTTAAGCACCCCTACGGTCCTGCAGGTGGCTTGGGGAGGGTGCCGGAGCTTCATTCCAGCTAGGGGCGCAGAAATAAAAAAGGGTCCCTTGGAGGAACCCTTTGGAAGTATCTGGTCGGGGCGAGAGGATTTGAACCTCCGACCACCTGCACCCCATGC
>JALHND010000067.1 GCA_022843705.1 Burkholderiales bacterium | reverse complement strand
GGCAGCATCGGCGAACAGGCCTGGAACGACCTGCTGGGGACCAACCTGAAGGCGCCGCTGTTCCTGTCGCAGGCGGCGGCGCCCGCACTGCGTGCGGCCGGCGGCTGCATCGTCAACATCATCGACATCCATGCCGAACTGCCGATGAAGGAGCATGCCGTCTACACCGCCGCCAAGGGCGGCCTGCTGGCCCTGACGCGCTCGCTGGCGCGCGAACTCGGTCCGGAGATCCGGGTCAACGGCGTGTCGCCGGGCACGATCCTGTGGCCGGAAGGCCCCGCGTGGCAGAATGAAGGGGAGCGCCAGCGCATCCTCGGGCGCACCGTGCTGAAACGCACCGGTGATCCCGACGACATCGCCGGCGCCGTCGAATACATGATCAGCGCACCGTTTGTCACCGGCCAGATACTCGCCGTCGACGGCGGGCGCAGCATCGTCGCATGACGCAATGAACACCTTGATTGGAAGGCCCGGCGCGGATGCCGCGGACGGACCGGAACGGACTGCCATGGATACCCAGGTCATACACATCACGCCGCGCAGCAATCGCGAGCGCCGCGACCACTACGAGTCGAACAAGCTGGTCAAGCGCCTGCGCCGTCAGGCCGGCCAGGCCATCGCCGACTACGGCATGATTGCGGAAGGCGACAAGGTGATGGCCTGCCTGTCGGGGGGCAAGGACAGTTATGCGCTGCTCGACATCCTGCTTCACCTGCGCAGCCGCGCGCCGGTGGCTTTTGACATCGTGGCCGTCAACCTCGATCAGAAGCAGCCGGGATTCCCGGAGCACGTGCTGCCGGATTACCTGGCGCAGCTGGGCGTGCCCTTCCATATCGAGAACCAGGACACCTACAGCATCGTCAAGCGGGTGATCCCGGAAGGCAAGACCATGTGTTCGCTGTGCTCGCGGCTGCGCCGCGGCGTGCTGTACCGCGTTGCCGGCGAGCTGGGCGCAACCAAGATCGCGCTCGGACACCACCGTGATGACATCCTCGAAACCTTCCTGCTCAACCTGTTCTACGGCGGCAAGCTGAAGTCGATGCCGCCGAAGCTGGTGTCGGACGACGGCCGCAACGTG
The DNA here is from genome assembly GCA_022843705.1 of Burkholderiales bacterium. Classification (GTDB taxonomy): domain Bacteria; phylum Pseudomonadota; class Gammaproteobacteria; order Burkholderiales; family SG8-41. Next base: position 15,377 of record JALHND010000067.1, on the reverse strand, counting down.
GTGATCCGGCCGCTCGCCTACTGCGACGAACGTGATCTCGAAGCCTATGCGCAGCTGCGCCAGTTCCCGATCATCCCCTGCACGCTGTGCGGCTCCCAGGAGAATCTCAAGCGCAAGGAAATGAAGGCGCTGCTGCGCGAGTGGGAGAAACGCCACCCGGGGCGTGTCGAGACGCTGCTGACCAGCCTGCAGAACGTCCGGCCGTCACACTTGCTCGACCGCAGCCTGTTTGATTTTGCCGCGGTCCGTGCAACCGGCTCGCCGGTGCCCGACGGGGATACCGCCTTCGATGCCGAAGGCTGACCCTGCGGCAGGCCGCTGATTTTTTCCTGTTAGACTGATTCGACGGGCCGCGGGCCATGCTTCCGGCAGCCGTCCGCCCGTAGTTTCCGCAGCCAAACCACAAGACAAACGGAGCGCGCCGCGCCCCGGACAGACTGCAGCTCGGGGGGGGGAGTTGGATTTTCCGGTGGGCAATCACGCGCTGAACCGCGGGTATCGATGGATGGTCTGGGGGGTCCTGGCCGCCGGTTTGCTGCTCACGGGGATTGCCTGGCATGCCACCCGCATGCAGGCGGAACGTGATGCCGCCGTCCGTTTTGCCGCCGTCACCGGCGATGCGAGGGATGCCGTGGCATCGCGGGTTCGCAGTTATTCCGAGCTGCTGGTCGGCGCGCGTGCCTTGTACCTGGCGCATGATGACACCGAGACCTCGGGCAGGGAGTTTGCGGACTACATCACCGGCCTGGAACTGGAGAGGCGTTATCCCGGGATCCAGGTCATCCACTACGCGCAACACATAACCGACAGCCAGCGTGCCGCGTTCGAGGCCGCGGTGCGCAGGCAGGATGACCCTGCGTTCGTGATCAAGCCGCCGGGCCGGCGTGCCGAATATGTCGTGGTTCGCCACGTCGTGCCCCGCGAGGGCAACCTGGGAGCACTGGGACTGGACCTCGCCGGAGACCCGGTGCGGCTGGAGGCGCTCAATCGTGCCCGGATGTCCGGTGAACTCGTGGCTTCCGGTCCCATAGCACTGGCGCTGGACCCGACACGTTATCCGGGGTTTGCGATGCGCCTGCCGGTTTACCGGCGTGGGGCGCCGACGGACACGGAGGTCCAGCGGCTTGAAGCATTCAGCGGGATGATCAGCGCATCCTTCGTGGTGATCGACCTCATGCGCGGACTGTTCAGCGAGAACCTGCTGGCGCAGATCCACGTGCGCATACATGACGGCGGCCCCGCCGGCGACGGGGATGTCGATGCGCCGTCCGAAAAGAACCTGATGTTCGACAGCAACCGGCTGCGGACCGGAAGCCGGATCCCGGAGGCTGCGGAAGACACCACCCGGGGAGCGCTGACCCGGGAATCCAGTCTTGATGTCGGGGGGCGGCAGTGGAACTTCCATTTCACCGCGCGCCCCGGTTTCGGTTCCGCCGTGGAGCGCTGGCTGCCCTGGTTCGTGTTGTTCTCCGGGACCGTGATCAGCCTGCTGCTGGCGGGCCTGGTGCGTTCGCTGCAGACTTCCCGCGCGCGCGCGATTGCCTGGGCCGATCGCGCGACGGCCGACCTCCGGGCGAGCGAGGCCCGGTTGACGGAGGAGCAGAACCGGATACGCGAACTGATCGAGGCGATTCCGAACCCGATCTTTTTCAAGTCGACCGACGGCCGTTACATCGGCGTCAACCGCGCCTGGGAAATGTTCTTCGGGCAATCGCGGGTGTTTTTCGCCGGCAAGACCGTGCGTGACCTCTATCCGCACAAGCCGGAAATCGCCGACCGCCTGGAGGCCAAGGACGAGGAGTTGTGGCGAAATCCCGGCTCGCAGGTTTACGAAACAACGATCACCACCGGCAAGGGCGGGAATCTCGACGTCGTGTTCTACAAGGCAACTTACGCCCACCGCGATGGCGAGGTGGGCGGCCTGGTCGGGATGATTGTCGATGTCACCGAGCGCAAGGCCACCGAACAGAGGTATCGGGCGTTGTTCGAGAATGCGGCGGTGGGCATTGCCACCACCGACCTGCGCGGTGCCGTCACCGAGGTCAACCAGCGTCTGCTCGACATGCTCGGCTACGCAAAGGAGGTGCTGGTCGGGCGCAACATCACCGACCTCACGGTCGAGGCTGATCGCCTCCAGGGTCAGCGCTGCGTGGACGAGGCGCTGCAGGGTGCCGCAGCGGTGTTGATCGAGCAGCGCCTGCTGCGGCGGGACGGCCAGCCGCTGTGGGTGCGCCGCACGGTGTCGGCACTCTCCGGCAAGGACGGCAAAATCGAATATCTGGTCAATGTCGTGGAAGACATTACCGACCGCAAGCAGGAGGAACTGCGGCGCACGATGGAGCATGCAGTCACGCGGGCGCTGGCCGAGGAGCAGGGCCTCGAGGAGCTGTTTCCGGTGGTCATTCGCAGCATTTGCGAGCACATGGGCTGGGAATTCGGCGTGGCCTGGATCTGGGACCGTGGTGTCCAGGGGCTGAAGTTCTGCGCGTCCTGGGGCGGCGAAACGGCCGGCATCCGCGCATTCATTTCCGACAGCATGCAGCGCACGATCAGGCCGGCGCCCGGCGAGCAGCTCGGCCTGGTCCGCCGCACCTATGCGTCGGGTGAAGCGGTCTGGCTCAGCGATGTCATGCCGGCGCAGGGATTCCGCCGCGCGGAACTGATCCGCAATGCCGGGCTGCACGGCGGATTCGCCTTTCCGCTGCTGCGCGGCACGGAGGTGGCCGGCGTGATGGAGTTCTACCATCGCGGCACCCGCGAGCCGGAAAAGGCGCTGATCGGCACGGCACGCTCGATCGGCCGCCAGGTCGGCCAGTACATGGGGCGGCGGGAGGCCGAGGAGGCGCTGAAATTCGTCGCCGGGCACGATGCGCTCACCGGCCTGCCCAACCGCATGATGTTCAACCAGCGGCTGGAGCACGCGCTGGCGCTGGCGCAGCGCGGCGATACACGGCTGGCCGTGCTGTTCATCGACCTTGACCGGTTCAAGGTGATCAACGACACCCTGGGCCATGAAGCCGGGGACGCCCTGCTGTGCGAGGTGGCCGCACGCCTGCGGCAGCAGCTGCGCAATACCGACACCGTGGCCCGCCTCGGCGGCGACGAATTCGTGGTGCTGGTCGAGAATGTGGCCGATCCGCTGTATGTCGGCAGCGTGGCCCAGAAGCTCATCGAAGTGCTGACCGCGGGTTTTCTCGTGGGCGGCGGCGAATACCATGTCACGGCGAGCATCGGCGTCAGTACCTATCCTGACGATGCCGCGGATGTGCAGACGCTGCTGAAGAACGCCGACATCGCGATGTATCGCGCCAAGGAGCAGGGTCGCAACACCTTCCAGTTCCATTCGGCGCAGATGAACGTGCACTCGGTGGAGCGCCTGACACTCGAGTCGGGATTGCGGCGGGCGCTGGAGCGGGGCGAACTCCTGCTGCATTACCAGCCGATACTGGATATGCGCACGCGCCGCATCACCGGCATGGAGGCGCTGGTGCGCTGGCAGCATCCGGAGCTGGGACTGGTGCCGCCTGCGCAGTTCATACCGATTGCGGAGGAGACCGGACTGATCGTGCCGATCGGGGAGTGGGTGCTGGACACCGCATGCACGGTCCAGCGCAACTGGCGGGAGCAGGGCCTGCCGGCGGTGCTGATGTCGGTCAACCTGTCGCCCCGGCAGTTCATGTACGGCGACTTTGCCCGGGACATTGCGCGGCTGCTGGGGCGGCCGGGATACGACGCCGGCGGGCTGAAGCTGGAAATCACCGAAAGCATGGTGATGCACAACCCGGAGCGCGCGGTGTCGTTGATCCGCGGGCTGAAGGACCTGGGCCTGCATATCGCGATTGACGATTTTGGTACCGGTTACTCGTCACTCGCCTACCTGCGGCGTTTTCCGATAGATACCCTGAAAATCGACCGCTCTTTCATTCTCGATACGCCGGGTGATGCCGGGGCCTCGGCCATTGCCCAGGCCATCATCGCAATGGCGCACAACCTGGGACTCGAGGTGACTGCGGAAGGGGTTGAGACGCAGCAGCAGTTCGATTTCCTGCTGCAGCATCATTGCGACCAGATGCAGGGGTACTATTTCAGTGCGGCGGTCGGTGAGGCCGATGCTGCCGGGCTGCTGCTGCGCCAGAAAAAAGGCGGGCCGGCGGCCTGAGGCCGCCGGCCCGCGGTGAAGCCGGGCAGAGCGTCCGCGCTCTAGAAGTCCGGTTTGATGTTGTACTGCTTGACGGCCTTGCTCCAGCGCGTGATTTCGGCGCGCATGAACTTGTCGAACTGTTCGGGCGTTGTCGGCACCGGCTCGTAGCCGCGGCTGCGCAGCATGTTGCCGGTTTCGCCCTTGAGCACCGTGGTCACCGCCTTGTTGAGGGTGTTCACCGCTTCCCTGGGCATCTTGATCGGCCCCATCAGGCCATACCAGCCCGAGATCGTGAAGCCCTTGTAGCCTGATTCGGCCAGTGTCGGCACGTCAGGCAGCTGGGCAGCGCGTTTGGCGGTGGTCACCGCGAGGCCGCGCAGCTTGCCGGCCTTGATCTGCGGGATTGCCGCGCCGGGGCCCGAGAACAGCGTCTGCACCTCGCCGCCGACTGCGGCGGCGACCGACGGACCTGATCCGCGGTAGGGGATATGGACGAGCTTGATGCCGGCGGTCTGGAAGAAGGCTTCCTGCGCGATGTGCGCGGTCACGTTGCCCGAGCCGAAGTTCATCGCGCCCGGCTTGCTTTGCGCGAGTTTGACGAATTCCTGCAGGGTATTGGCCTGGATGCTGGGATGCACCGTCATGATGTACGGTTGTTCGATCAACTGGCTGATGCCGGCAAAATCGCGGGCGATGTCGAAGCTGAGGTTGGTCATCAATGCCGGCGCCACTGCCGTTGCGCCGATCTCGGCGATGACGATGGTGTAGCCGTCGGGATTGGCGGTCGCGGCAATTGCCGTGCCCAGGCTGCCCTGAGCACCGCCGCGGCTGTCGATCAGCACCTGCTGGCCCAGCAGCCGGGTCATTTCAGGCTGTATGGTGCGCGACACCAGGTCGGTGCCGCCACCCGGGGGGAAGGGCACGATCAGGCGGATCGGCTTGTTGGGATAGGCCTGTGCTGCCGCGGTCAATGGCGCGGCGGCAAGGGCTGCGACGGCAGCGGCAAGAATCGGGACGGCTCTTAACATTTGTTGTTCTCCTCGTGTGATTCGGATTGCGAACGCAACATTATCACGAGTTCATTAAGAATTTATTGGGTTCATGCATAAAAAACATGTTTAAAAACAAATACTTATATAATATGCGGCTGACAATCGCAGCTTGTCAAATTTATTTTGCCATGATAAGTTTCGCATTGTCTTGAACACCGTATCCGTGCCTACCGACATGAATTGTGCAGAACGTCTCGTCGACATCTTCGGCTCCCAGGCCGAGGTGGCACGCCGTTTCCGGCTTGACCGCGCCGTCGTCAATCACTGGGTCAAGTCGGGTTACGTGCCCGCGCGCTGGGCAATGGAAGTCGAGCAGGTCACTGGCGGACAGGTTGCCGCCGTCGACGTGCTCAACGAAGCCACCTCGCGCAAGCCGCTTAAACTGAAGTCGCGGCCGGACGGAGAGAATTTTTTCGCCAACGCCACCCCAGGGAGTGAATTCACCATGGACAAGTACGCGCCGAGCAAGCGCATCAACTCGTTTCACCCGCCGCAACGCACGCTGATGGGGCCCGGACCGACGGAGATCCATCCGCGCGTGCTGACCACGATGAGCCAGCCGGCGATCGGTTATCTCGACCCGGTGTTCGTCGAGATGATGGAAGAACTGAAGTCGCTGCTGCGTTACACCTACCAGACCAAAAATCCGCTGACCTTCCCGATCTCGGGGCCGGGCTCGGTGGGCATGGAATACTGCTTCGTCAACATGGTGGCGCCCGGCACCAAGGTCATCGTCTGCCGCAACGGCGTGTTCGGCGGCCGCATGATCGAGAACGTCGAGCGTTGTGGCGGCACGCCGATCGTGGTCGAGGACAAATGGGGTGAGCCGGTCGATCCGCAGAAGCTGGAAGACGCGCTGAAAAAGAACCCCGACGCGCGCATCGTGGCCTTCGTGCATGCCGAAACCTCCACCGGCGTGTTGTCGGATGCCAAGACCCTGGTCGAAATCGCGCACAAGTACAACGCGCTGACCATCGTCGACACCGTGACCTCGCTCGGCGGTTCGCCGGTGCTGGTCGACGAATGGAAAATCGACGCCGCCTACTCCGCCAGCCAGAAATGCCTGTCGTGCACGCCGGGCCTGTCGCCGGTGACTTTCTCCGAACGCGTGGTTGATCACGTCAAGGCGCGCAAGGACAAGATCCACTCCTGGTTCATGGACATGAACCTGCTGCTCGGTTACTGGGGCGAAACCACCCGCACCTACCATCACACCGCGCCGACCAACTCGCTGTTTGCGCTGCACGAAGCGCTGCTGCTGATCCGCGAGGAAGGCCTGGAGAACGCCTGGGCGCGCGTTCACCGTCATCACACCGCGCTGAAGGCCGGCCTCGAAGCCATGGGCCTGAAGTTCCTGGTCAAGGAGCCGTACCAGATTCCGCAGATGAACGCGGCGCTGTGCCCGGAAGGCGTCAACGAAGCCGAGGTGCGCAAGACCCTGCTCTCCGAGTTCGGCCTCGAAATCGGCGCCGGCCTGGGGCCCCTAGCCGGCAAGATCTGGCGCTTCGGCCTGATGGGCTACTCCTGCCGTCCGGACAACGTGATGCTGTGCCTGTCGGCCTTGGGTTCGGTGCTCGAGGACATGGGCCATGACGTGCATGTCGGGGATGCGGAGGCGGCGGCACATGCGGCCTATGCCTCGATGCATGCCACTGCGGCGCAGGCGAAGAAGCGCAAGGCGCCGGCCAAGGCGGCCTGAGCGTCTCGCTGGCAGCAGAAAAGGCCGCCCGCGGGCGGCCTTTTTTGTTTCAGACGGGGAAGCTCAGATGAGCATTGCCGCCAGCCCCAGCAGCAGCCCCATGCTGACCACGTCGGTGGCGGTGGTCAGGAAAATGCTGGAGGCCGTGGCGGGGTCGAAACCGAAACGTTTCAGCGTCAGCGGCACCAGCGCGCCGCAGACGCCGCTGGCGACACAGCTGCCGACCAGCGCGACCCAGACCACGATGCTCAGCATCAGCGCGTTCGGATTGCCCTGGTAGCTGGCGACGATGAACATGCCCAGCGCCGCCACCAGCCCGGTGAAAGCTCCGTTCAGCGCGCCCAGCGAAGCTTCCTTGATCACCAGCGCGCGCTCGGTTCCGGCCTTCAGTTCGCCCAGCGTCATCCCGCGCAGCGTCACCGCCAGTGCCTGGCAGCCGGTGTTGCCGGACTGTCCCGCGAGTACCGGCAGGAACAGCGCGAGGATCACCAGCCGGTCGACGGTGTCCTGGAAAATCGCCACCACCGCGCCGGCAACGAAGGCCGTCAGCAGGTTGATCTGCAACCAGGGATGACGGAACCTGAAGCTGCTTTTAAGCGGTGTCGCCAGCCGCTCCTCCTTCTCGACACCGACCATGCTGCCGACCTGGGCGGTGATCTCGAAGGCCTGTTCGGCGAACATGGTCTGGCCGCGGACCAGGCCGAGCAGGCGGCCCTCGCCGTCGCAGACCGGGTAGACCGGGTAATGGCGGTCGAGCACCAGTTTCATTGCATCGGCCAGTTGCAGATCCGGCGTCAGCGCAAAGGCGTTGCGCAGCATGATCGATTCCAGCGGCGCGCCGTCGTCCGCAAACAGCAGGTCGCGCATGGTGACGATGCCGAGCAGCCTGCCGGACTCGTCGATGATGTAACCGTAGGTGATGAATGCGGTCCGCACCAGCGGGCGCAGCTGTTCGATGGTTTCGCGCACCGACATCTGCGGCCGGAACACCGCGCGTACCGGCTCCATCATCCGGCCGATGCTGCCCTGGGGGAACTGCTGGTTGGTGCGCCACTGGGCGACGGTCTGCTCCGGCGCTGCATGGACGATGCCGTCGACCAGGCCGCCGGGCAGTTCGGCCAGCACGTCCTGGGTCAGCGCCGGGGGCAGGTCCTGCAGCACTTCAGCGATCAGCGCCGCCGGATATTCGGCGAGCAGCTTTGCCGCCTCTCCGGGAGATCGGGCCTTGGCGGCCAGCACCAGTCTGCTGCGATCCGTCTCCTGCGGATTCTGTTGTTCCTGCGTCATCGTCTCTCCCTCGATGTGGCGGGCGGGCTGCGCCACCGGGAGTATAACGACGGACGGCGCCGGGTGGCGCCCTTTCCGGGTGATCAGGGGCCGTGCCGCGGCTACAGGCCGAGCCGCTGCCAGATCGTGGAGGTGAGTCCCGCCTGGTTCATCGTGTAGAAGTGCAGGCCGGGCGCACCCGCCGCGAGCAGGTCGTCGCAGAGACGTGTCACCACGTCGAGGCCGAAAGCGCGGATCGAGTCGCTGTCGTCGCCGTAGCCTTCCAGCTTGCGGCGCATCCAGCGCGGGATTTCCGCGCCGCAGGCGTCCGAGAAACGCGCCAGCTGGGAGAATTTGCCGATCGGCATGATGCCGGGGACGATGGGCAGGCTGAGCCCCATCGCTTCGCACTCGTCGACGAAGTGGAAATAGCAGTCGGCGTTGTAGAAATACTGGGTGATGGCGGAATTCGCACCGGCTTCGACCTTGCGCCTGAAATTGAGCAGGTCATCCCGCGCGCTTTTTGCCTGCGGGTGGTATTCCGGGTAGGCCGCGACTTCGATGTGGAAATGGTCGCCGAATTCCTTGCGGATGAACGCCACCAGTTCGTTGGCGTACTGGAATTCGCCGGCCGTTGCGGTGCCCGAAGGCAGGTCGCCGCGCAGCGCCACCAGGTGACGGATGCCCTGCTCGCGATAACCCTGCAGGATGCCGCGGATCTCCTCCCGCGAGGAACCGATGCAGGAGATGTGCGGTGCGGCGGCGTAACCGGCCGCGCGCAGGTCAAGCACCGCGCGCAGCGTGCGTTCGCGCGTCGATCCGCCGGCGCCGTAGGTCACCGAAAAGAATTTCGGGTTCAGCTGCGCCAGCTGCTTCGCGGTCTGGGCGAGCTTGTCCATGCCTTCCGGCGTGTTCGGCGGAAAGAACTCGAAACTGAAACTCCGTGAGGCGTCAGGCGTCAGGCGTGAAAGGTGACGTGTCGGGCGAGGCGTGTTCATGGTGGGGTCGTCTTTCGGATCGAATTTATCAAGCCACCCAGGAGACCGAAAACAGTTTCGATTGACGAGAAAACCGCGTTATCAGGCTCAATGTAGCGCAGATTGCGGGCGATGATCAGCTGTGTTTCCAGTTCGCTGAGCGATCCCCGCGCCATGTTCAGAAAGTGGAGGAACTCCTTGCTTCCGGAACGTGCCGCACCCTCGGCAACATTGCTGGCAACGGACACGGCGGATCGCCTGATTTGCGCAGTCAGGCCGAATCGTTCATCCGCCGGCAACGCCTGGGTGCAGAGATACACCGTCTCCACGAGCTGAACGGCCTGTTGCCAGGCCATCAGGTCGTGGTGCGCACGCTTCACCGGCATCTCCGCACTCCTGCCGCCTTACTCCTGGCGCATCAATACCGGTAGTGTTCCGGCTTGTACGGACCGTCAACCGGCAGCTGCAGGTAACCGGACTGCTTCTCGTTGAGCACCGTCAGTTCCACGCCAAGCTTCTTCAGGTGCAGGCGCGCAACCTTTTCGTCAAGGTGTTTCGGCAGCACGTAGACCTTGTTCTGGTATTTGCTGCCCTGGGTGTACAGCTCCAGCTGCGCCAGCGTCTGGTTGGCGAAGGAGCTCGACATCACGAAAGACGGATGGCCGGTGCCGCAGCCGAGGTTCACCAGGCGGCCTTCGGCCAGCACGATGATGCGTTTGCCGTCGGGGAAGATCACGTGGTCGACCTGGGGTTTGATGTTTTCCCACTTGTACTGCTTCAGCGCCGCGATTTCGATCTCGGAGTCGAAGTGGCCGATGTTGCAGACGATGGCGTTGTGCTTCATGCGTTTCATGTGATCGTGGTTGATCACGCCGAGGTTGCCGGTGGCGGTGACGAAGATGTCGGCCTTGTCGGCGGCGTATTCCATGGTCACCACGCGGAAACCCTCCATCGCCGCCTGCAGCGCGCAGATCGGGTCGATCTCGGTGACCCAGACCTGGGCCGACAGCGCGCGCAGTGCCTCGGCGCTGCCCTTGCCGACATCGCCGAAGCCGCAGACCACGGCGATCTTGCCGGCGACCATCACGTCGGTGGCGCGCTTGATGGCATCGACCAGCGATTCACGGCAGCCGTAGAGGTTGTCGAACTTGGACTTGGTCACCGAGTCGTTGACGTTGATCGCCGGGAAGGGCAGGCGGCCTTCCTTTTCCATCTGGTAGAGGCGGTGCACACCGGTGGTCGTCTCTTCGGTGACGCCCCTGATGTTTTTCTCGATGTTCGAGTAATAGCCGGGTTGCTCCTTCAGGCGCTTCCTCATCGCCGCGAACAGCACGACCTCCTCCTCGTTGCTGCCTTCCGGCGGCAGCGTCTTGTTGCGCTCGTGCTGCGCGCCCAGTGTCACCAGCAGCGTGGCGTCGCCGCCGTCGTCGAGGATCATGTTGGGCGTGCCGCCGTCATGCCATTCGAGGATCTTGTGGGTGTATTCCCAGTAGTCTTCCAGCGTCTCGCCCTTGTAGGCGAACACGGGAATGCCGCTGGCGGCGATCGCGGCCGCGGCGTGGTCCTGGGTCGAGAAAATGTTGCAGGAAGCCCAGCGGATTTCGGCGCCGAGCGCGGCCAGCGTCTCGATCAGCACCGCGGTCTGGATGGTCATGTGCAGCGAGCCGGCAATGCGCGCGCCCTTCAGCGGCAGCTTGCCCTTGTTTTCCTCGCGGATGGCCATCAGGCCGGGCATTTCGGTCTCGGCGATGGCGATTTCCTTGCGGCCGAAATCGGCCAGCTTGATGTCGGCGACCTTGTAGTCGGCGGTTTTGGCGTTCATGCAAAACTCCTGGATGGTAAAAGAAAAATAAGCGGGCGCCGTTGCCAGCACTGCTTCCGAGCCTGGCCGTCGGGAAATTCCTTCCGGTCGCAGCGCCCCTCGGAGGCATGCATGTTCAGAACTGCAAAAAAAAGCGCTCGCACCGTTGCCGGTGCGAGCGCCGTTGATTCTTGCTGAGCCTGGCCGGTGAGGGATTCGGAGATCCGCCGGTCGCAACGCTCCTCAGCGGGGCGGATTATAGCCGATGCAGTGCAATGCGGCATCGAACCGCCCGGGCTGGTTTGATAAGTATTTGTTTAAAATAAACTTTTCAAAAGCTGCGACGATGACCCCTTCCGCGCTGTTCGGCACCCTGGCACTGCTGCTGCATCTTCTGGGTTACGCCTGGTATGCGCTGGGCATACTGCGCGGGCGCACCCGGCCCAATGCCGCCAGCTGGTTCATGTGGCTGGTGGGGGCCTGGGTCGAGTACCGCACCTTCGATGCCATCGACAGCCACTGGGCGACCTCGGCGCTGCCGCTGGCCTGTTTTCTCGGCTGTTGCGCGATATTCATGGTGACTGCGGTGCTGCAGCTGGCGAGGCGTGCAGCGGGTTCGCGCGAGGTGGTTTATCAGCCCGCGCGCGGAACCGACTATCTTGCCGTTGGTTTCGATCTTGGTGCCTGGGTGCTGTATGCCGTGACCGGCGGTGCGGCCCTCGCCAATACGCTGGCGGTAACCACGTCCATTGTCAGCTTCATCCCGATCTGGAGAAGCACGCTGCGCCACGGGCATGAAACACCGGGCCCGTGGTTTGTCTGGTGCGCGGCCTACCTGGCGATGTTCGGTGCCGTGCTGAGTGGCTCCGGCACCCAGACGTTTGCGCAGAGCGTGTATCCCGTTTATTACTTCCTGCTGTCAGCGGTGGTTGCGGCCTTGTCCTTTGCCACGGTGCGCGGGTATTTGCACCGCCGTCTGGCCTGAAGCGCAAACAAAAACGCCGGCGCATGCCGGCGTTTTTGCTGGAGCAGGGCAGCTTACTTGATGCCGGCGTCGGCCTTCAGTGCAGCAGCCTTGTCGGTGTGCTCCCAGGTGAACTCCGGCTCGTCGCGTCCGAAGTGGCCGTGGGCGGCGGTCTTGGTGTAGATCGGGCGCAGCAGGTCCAGCGACTGGATGATGCCTTTCGGCCGCAGGTCGAAATGTTTCTCGACCAGGGTCGCGATCTTGTCGTCGGAAATTTTGCCCGTACCGAAGGTGTCGACCAGCACGCTGACCGGGCGCGCGACGCCGATGGCGTAGGCGACCTGGATTTCGCACTTGGTCGCCAGTCCCGCGGCGACGATGTTTTTTGCGACATAACGCGCGGCGTAGGCGGCCGAGCGGTCAACCTTGGACGGATCCTTGCCCGAGAACGCGCCGCCGCCGTGGCGCGAGTAGCCGCCGTAGGTGTCGACGATGATCTTGCGGCCGGTCAGGCCGGTGTCGCCCTGCGGGCCGCCGATGACGAAGCGGCCGGTCGGGTTGATCAGGTACTTGGTATCCTTGGTGATCATGTTCTTCGGCAGCACCGGCTTGCAGACCTGCTCGATGATCGCTTCCGAGAGTTCCTTGTGGCCGATGTCTTCGCGGTGCTGGGTGGAGATCACCACGGTATCGATGTGGTGCGGCTTGCCGTCGACGTAACGCACGGAAACCTGCGACTTCGCGTCGGGGCGTGCCCAGGGCAGGCGGCCGTCGCGGCGCAGCTCGGCATGGCGCTCCATCAGGCGGTGCGAGTAGTAGATCGGCATCGGCATCAGCTGCGGGGTTTCATCGCAGGCGAAACCGAACATCAGGCCCTGGTCGCCGGCGCCCTGGTCGAGATCGAGGCCCTTGCCTTCGTCCACGCCCTGCGCGATGTCCGGCGACTGCTGGTCGTAACACACCAGCACGCCGCAGCTCTTGTAGTCGAAACCGATTTCGGAATCGTCGTAACCGATCTGCTTGATGACCTTGCGCGCGACCTGTGCGTAGTCGACGCGGGCATTGGTGGTGACCTGGCCGGCGAGCACGACGAGACCGGTGTGGGTCAGGGTTTCGGCGGCGACGCGGCCGTTCTTGTCCTCGGCGAGGATGGCATCGAGCACCGCATCGGAAATCTGGTCGGCGATTTTGTCGGGATGGCCTTCGGACACCGACTCGGAAGTGAACAGGAAATTGCTCATGGGCTTGGACGGTTGGTTCGCATTGAAGGTTGATGGATACCGGACATTTCGCTGCGGGGTCCGGCAAAAAGGCCGCTAGAATAGCATATAAGCCCCGATTTCTTAACGGAATTCCCCTCTGGCAACGATGCTGCTGACCCTGATGCGCTGCTGCGCGCGTATGCCTTTGGCCGGGCTGCATTTTTTCGGCGCGGGCCTCGGCTGGCTGGTCTACGGCCTGTCGCCGACTTGGCGCCGGCGGCTGCGCGAGAACCTGCGCGCGAGCGGGCTGTGCGCGGACGAGGCCTCGCTCCGGCGCACGCGGCATGCGGCCGTGGCCGAGGCCGGCAAGGGCATCACCGAGCTGTGCCGGCTTTGGTTCGGCCGCGATGACGAGATCGACACCCTGGTGCGCTGCGATGACTGGAACGTGGTCGAAGCAGCGCAGCGCGAAGGCCGCGGCCTCATCTTCCTGACGCCGCACCTCGGCTGTTTCGAGATTTCCGCCCTATATGGTGCTCAGCGACTGCCGCTGACCGTGCTCTACCGCCCGCCGAAACGCGCCACGCTCGAGCCACTGATGTTGGCGGGTCGTTCGCGCACCTCGGCCAAACTTGCGCCGGCGACGCTGCAGGGTGTGCGGCAACTGCTGAAGGCGCTGAAGCGCGGCGAAGCCGTCGGCATATTGCCCGACCAGGCCCCCGGTGTCGGCGAGGGCGAATGGGCGGATTTCTTCGGCCGCCCTGCCTATACGATGACACTGGCAACGCGCCTGCAGGAATTCACCGGTGCCGCGGTGGTGATGGCCTTTGCCGAACGCCTGCCCGGCGGCAAGGGTTACCGCCTGCAACTGCAGCGTGTGCCGGTGCCGCTGCCGCCGGCGGCGCTCAACCGCGCCGTCGAGGACGTGATCCGGCGCTGCCCGGCACAGTATCTCTGGGGTTACAACCGCTACAAGGTGCCGGCCGGCGCATTAAAACCGGCAAGGAGTGAAGGGTGAGGAGTGAGACGTGAGGACGGTAATGCCTGAGAACAGCGGTCCGGGGTTTACTCCTTACTCCTCGCCCCTTACTCCTCACCATTCCCAATGACCCGCCTCGGCCTCGCCCTGATCTGGCTGCTGCACTGGTTGCCGCTGTCGCTGCTGGCGCCGCTCGGCCGCAGTGCAGGGCTGCTGTTGTACGTATTGGCCGCGGAGCGGCGGCGCGTGGTGATGACCAACCTGCAACTTTGTTTTCCGGAACTCGACGGCGCCGCGCGCAGGACGCTGGCGCGCGAACATTTCGCCGTCTTTGCACGCAGCCTGCTCGAACACGGCATGCTGTGGTGGGGCAGCCGCGAGCGTGTGCTGAAGCTGGTGCGCATCGAAGGCCTCGAGCACTGGCGCGCGGTGCGCGACCGGCCGGTGATCTGGCTGGCGCCGCATTTTGTCGGCCTCGACATGGGCGGCATCCGCCTGACCGCCGAGTTTCCGCTGGTGTCGGTCTACAGCAAGCAGAAGAATCCGGCTTTCGATGCGGTGCTGCTGCACGGGCGCACGCGGCTGGGGCCGACCGAACTCTACTCGCGGCAGGACGGCATCCGGCCGGTGGCGAAGGCGATCAAGGCCGGGCTGCCCTTCTATTACCTGCCGGACATGGACTTCGGCGAACGCGATTCGATCTTCGTGCCCTTCTTCGGCGTCCCGGCGGCGACCATCACCGGGCTCGCGCGCATCGCCGCGCTGACCGGCGCCGTCGTGGTGCCGGCGGTGACCACCCAGCTGCCGGGCAGCGCAGGTTATGTGCTGCGTTTCCATCCGGCCTGGGAGAATTTTCCCAGCGGCGACCTTGCCGCCGACACGCGGCGCATGAACGCCTTCATCGAAGAGCGGGTGCGCGAGATGCCGGCGCAGTACTACTGGCTGCACAAACGCTTCAAGACCCGGCCGCCGGGCGAGGCGCGTTATTACTGACTGGAGGCATTTTTTCAAATGCCCGTCATTCCGGCGCGCCCCGAAGGAAGTCCCCTTGGGGGGAAAGCCGGAATCCAGAACGTCCTGGGTCCCGGCTTTCGCCGGGACGACGACTTCTGAGGAAATCCCGATCAGATGTCAATTGAGCCCGAAATCGCACCGCTGACCGCAGCTGATATCGAATCGGTGGCCGCGCTGGCGCGCATGATCTGGCATGCGCATTACCCGGGCATCATCAGCAGCGCGCAGATAGAATACATGCTGGCGCAGCGCTACGATCCGGCGGTGATCCGCGCCGAACTG
>JALHND010000066.1 GCA_022843705.1 Burkholderiales bacterium | reverse complement strand
GCGTTTCCATCTCGCTCAAAGAACCGCGTGCAATCGCCAGAAATCTCACAAACTCCCTTGGGCCATCTCTGGCGGCACCTTCTGCAAGATTGCTGGGCACCGAAACCGCCGCGCGTCGCAGCTGCGACGCTAATCCATAAATCTCTTCTTTGGGAAACGGTCGAGTCAGGTCATAAACCACGCGAACCAGCGCCATGGAATCCTGCCATGCCTGTAACCGGTAATGCGGTTTGTGGGACCTCACCCGCGAATCCTCTCAAGGCTCGATCCCCCACAAAACGCCCGCAATCCTCCCTCGGTTTACCGCTTACCGCTCACTACTCACCGCTTACGCTTCACGGTTCTGTCCTGTCACGCCATAACCGCCGAAATTTAAACTGACGGAACCTTGACCGGTGGTTTGAGACCCAGCTTGGCCGCCCGGCGCGCATAACCGCGATCATCAAAGGTCAGCAGCTCACTGCAAGCCTGACTCGCCGCCAAGTGCAAGGCGTCGGCGAAATCCACTCCGCGCCGGCAGTGACGCAATGCATCCTCGACTTCGTCATGATCTTCGACCGTCACTCCGGGCAAGGCGATGAGGTGCTCCAGGCAGTCGGCGACTTTGTCGGCAGGCTGCTCGGCCACGGAACGCAGCACCCATTCGAGTTCCAGCATTACGGTTTTGGGCACGAATACATCGCCGGCAGCGAGAATCCGCGCGGCGCACCGCGCTTGTGCCGGATCGTCATTCAGGTAGTACCGGGCAAGAATGTTGGTGTCAACGGCGCGCATACTTGCCGGCCGCTTTTTTCATCGCCTTGCCGCCATGCATATCCTCGGTCGCGATGCGTGGACCGGTGTATTTGAGAATTGCGCCCCCACCCTCGACGTTCGAGTTCACATGCTTCTTGAGCAGCTTGAGCCTCGCACCTCCGCCCTCTATGTCGAATTCGACCTTGCTCCCTGGCGTAATGCCAAGTGCCTGCCGTACCCGCTTTGGAATGGTGACTTGCCCTTTGCTGGTGACCGATACCGCTGCCATGGGCGTACTCCTTGAGTAATACTGGGTAAGTATTTTACATGCTTCACGCCCATCCAGCCATGCGTGCGGCATGGTGAGCGGCTACCCGATCCCGGTCATTGCCGCTCACCGCTTACTGCTTACTGCTTACTGATTACTTACCGCTTGGCACTCACTCTAGTCATTTAGCGTAAGTGACCGTCAGATCACCCACACCATCCACATGGCCTTCCAGCTTGTCGCCGGGCTTGATCGGACCGACACCCGCCGGCGTGCCCGACATGATGATGTCGCCGGGGCGCAGCGTGATCAGCTGCGACAGGTAGGCAATCGTCTCCGGCACATTCCAGATCAGCTCCGACAGATCACCCTTCTGCTTGACCTCGCCGTTGACCTTGAGCCAGATCGCGCCTTTGGCCGGGTGGCCGACCATCGCCACGGTCTTCAGCGCGGTGCAGGGCGCCGAGTTGTCGAAAGCCTTGCCCATCTCCCAGGGGCGGCCCATTTTCTTGGCTTCACCCTGCAGGTCGCGGCGGGTCATGTCGAGGCCGACGCCGTAACCGAACACGTGGTCAAGCGCCTTCTCCACCGGGATGTTGGCGCCGCCCTTGCCGATGGCGACGATCATCTCGATTTCGTGGTGCACATCTTTGGTCATCTGCGGATAGGGAATCGTCGCGCCATTGGGAACGATCGCATCGGCCGGCTTCATGAAGAAAAACGGCGGCTCGCGGTCCGGATCATGGCCCATTTCGCGCGCGTGTTCGGCATAGTTGCGACCGACGCAGTAGATGCGGCCGACCGGGAAGGCCTTGCTGCTCTCGACGACGGGAAGGGTGACGACGCCGGGGAAATCGATGACATAACTCATGTTGTTTTTTCCTTGTGGGGGGAACTGCAACTAAGAACGAAGAAGGGAGCCGAGCACACGTTTCAGCGGGCCGGCGGCCTTGCCGGCATCAGAAATTGCGGCAAGATCAGGCGCATGCTGCACGACGATCCAGAAACCCTGTGGCATGCGCTGAAAAACGACCAGTTCAAAACGATCCATGAATTTCGGCAACCACCAAGCCGGCGGCTGCTGGATCAGATGCGCATTGCGGCCATCACTCAACACCTTCACGGCCGGCCCGGTATGAACGGTGAACACCCCGTGTCCGGCCGTCACGCGCTGCAGGTCATCCAGCACATTGTCGATCAATTCCGGCTCGATATGTTCCAGCACGTCGATGCAGGCCACGAAAGGTGCGGGTTCGGGTACTGAGGCCCATTCAGGACGCGCCGGGTCGTAATGCCGAATCCGCGGTGTATTGGGCATCAATGTCCGGAGCGTTTCACCCAGCCGGCCCTTGCCGGCGCCGTAGTCGAGCAGTTCCTCCGGACGCACCTGCTCAAGCACTTGTGCCACGATCGGCGCGTACTGCACCGAGGCCACGCCGTAGTTGGGATTACGATGCAGTTCTTCCTGCATCTTGCGGTATTCTTCGGAAATCAGCGTGCCCATGGATTTTCTCGCTCGCTCTGTGCCCGGAAGACCCGGGCAGGGAACCCGGGAGTTTAAAGAACCGCGGCGCCTTGTTCAAATCACGATATCCCCCGCCGCCCGCCCTTGGATGCCTCCACCACGCTGACCGCCCTCTTCGCCAGCAGTTTCCTGGCGGCCACCCTGCTGCCCGGCGGCTCGGAAGCGGTGCTGTTCGGAGCTCTGAAACTGCATCCCGACCAGCTGTGGCTGATGCTGGGCGTGGCCACCCTGGGCAATACGCTCGGCGGGCTGTCGTCCTACCTGATCGGCCGCCTGATTCCGCAGAAAACGCAGCTCAAGGGCCTGCCCGTGATGCAGCGCTGGGGCAGCCCGGCGCTGCTGCTGTCCTGGGCGCCCCTGATCGGTGACCCGCTGTGCGTGGCTGCCGGCTGGTTGCGGCTCAATCCCTGGTGGTCGACGCTGTTCATCGCCACCGGCAAATTCGCCCGCTACTGGGTCATCGCCGCACTCGCCGCGTAATGTCGCTGCGACCACCTTGCGCTAATATGCCGTTTCCGTACGCTCTCCAGCCATCGCGCACTCCGCGCTGCCACGGTTTTCGCCCATCATTCCGCACCTTGCATTCTGCACTGTAATCACACATGACAGCCCGCCTGCGGGAAATCCCCTACAACTACACCTCGTTCTCCGACCGCGAGATCGTCATCCGGCTGCTCGGTGCCGCGCACTGGGACCTGCTGAACGAACTGCGCGCCCAGCGGCGCACCGGGCGCTCGGCGAAAATGCTCTACGAAGTGCTGGGCGACATGTGGGTCGTCAAGCGCAACCCGTACATCGAGGACGACCTGCTCGGCAACGGCAAGCGGCGGTCGGCGCTGATCGAGGGCATGCGCAGCCGGCTGAACGGCATTGAAGCGCGGCGCGATTCCGGTGACCGGCGGGTGGCCGCGCTGCTGGCCGCCGCCCGCGATGCGGTTGACGGCTTCGAAGCGGAGTTCGGGGAAACACTGGCATTGCGCCGGCGCGTGCTCGCCCGGCTGTCCCGCGCCACCCGCCGCGACAACATCCAGTTCGACGGCCTCGCCCGCGTGTCCCACGTCACCGATGCCACCGACTGGCGGGTCGAGTACCCGTTTGTCGTCATCAACCCGGACAGCGAGGACGAAGTTGCCGAAATCGTGCGCGCCTGCATCGAACTCGGCCTGACCATCATCCCTCGCGGCGGCGGCACCGGCTACACCGGCGGCGCAATTCCGCTGACGCGGCTCTCGGCGGTGATCAACACCGAAAAACTCGATGCGCTGCCGGCGATCGAGCGCCAGCTGCTGCCCGGTGTCGCCGAAGCGGTGCCGGTCGTGCGCTGTGGCGCCGGCGTGGTCACCCGCCGCGCAATGGAGGTCGCCGAGGCGGCGGGCCTGGTGTTCGCCTGTGACCCGACCTCCGCCGATGCCTCCTGCATCGGCGGCAACGTGGCGATGAACGCCGGCGGCAAGAAGGCCGTGCTCTGGGGCACCGCGCTCGACAATCTGGCGTCGTGGAAAATGGTGACGCCGCAGGCGCAGTGGATGCTGGTCGAGCGGCTGGACCACAACCTCGGCAAGATCCACGACATCCCGCTGGCGCGCTTCCGCATCACGCGTTATGCGCGCGACGGACGGACACCGGAGGGTGAACCGCAGATCCTGGAAATCCCGGGAAGCACCTTCCGCAAACGGGGGCTGGGCAAGGACGTCACCGACAAGGTGCTGGGCGGGCTGCCCGGCATCCAGAAGGAAGGCTGCGACGGCATCATCACCCAGGCGACCTTCGTGCTGCACCGGATGCCGCCGGCGATCCGCACGGTATGCCTGGAGTTCTTCAGCCCGGTGCGCGAAGCCGTGCCCTCGATCGTCGAGATCAAGCGTTACCTCGACGGCCATCCCGACGCGATACTCGCCGGCCTCGAGCATCTCGACGCGCGTTATGTGAAAGCCGTCGGCTACGCCACCAAGTCGCGCCGCGCCGGCCGCCCGAAAATGGTGCTGGTCGGCGACATCGTCGGCGAGAACGAGGATGCGGTCGCCGCCGCCGCCTCGCAGGTCGTGCGCATCGCCAACGCCCGCGGCGCCGAGGGCTTCATTGCCGTCTCCGCCGAGGCACGCAAGACCTTCTGGCTTGATCGCGCGCGCACCGCCGCCATTGCCCGCCATACCAATGCCTTCAAGATCAACGAGGATGTGGTGATCCCGCTGGAGCGCCTCGGCGACTACTCCGACGGCATCGAGCGCATCAACATCGAGCTGTCGATCCGCAACAAGCTGCGCATCCTCGACGCCGTCGAGGCCGTGCTTGCCGGCGAACTGCCGGTTGCTAATCCTGATCCCGGCGTCTCCGCGTCCGAGGTCATCGGCGACCGGCCGGCAAGGGCGCGGGCATTGCTCGAAGCCGCG
This sequence comes from Burkholderiales bacterium, assembly GCA_022843705.1. Classification (GTDB taxonomy): domain Bacteria; phylum Pseudomonadota; class Gammaproteobacteria; order Burkholderiales; family SG8-41. The sequence goes on along the minus strand of JALHND010000066.1, from coordinate 11,775 downwards.
CGGCTGCGCTGGCAATGGCTGCTCGACCACATCGATACCCCGCTGGATGCCCTGCGCCAGGGCCCGGACGATGTCCCGGGCTTCTACTCCTCGCTCCTCACGCCTGACGCCTCACAGTCTTCCCCGCTATTCCACGCGCTGCAGGATTACGGCATCCGGGTGTCCTGGAAGGAGGAAGTCCGCGCCCACCTCGCCGACCTGTTCAGCGGCCGCCCCTTCGCGAAGGTGATGGAGGCGGTGGATGCGGCCCACCGCCAGGCCCTGCGCGGGCGCGTGTTCGTCGCACTGCACATGCACGCCGGCGACGGCAACGTGCACACCAACATTCCGGTGAACTCCGACAACTACGCGATGCTGCAGGAGGCCGCCGAAGCGGTCGCGCGCATCATGCGCCTGGCCGAGTCGCTGGACGGCGTGATCTCCGGCGAACACGGCATCGGCATCACCAAGCTCGAATTCCTGCCGCCGGAACGTATTGCCGCCTTCCAGACGTACAAGCAGGCGGTGGATCCCCATGGCCATTTCAACAAGGGCAAACTTTTGCCCGGCGCCGGCCTCGGCAATGCCTATACACCCAGTTTCTCGCTGCTCGGCGCCGAAAGCCTGATCCTCGAACATTCCGACGTCGGCGCGATCGCAAACTCGGTCAAGGACTGCCTGCGCTGCGGCAAGTGCAAGCCGGTCTGCGCGACCCATGTGCCGCGCGCCAACCTGCTCTACAGCCCGCGCAACAAGATCCTCGCCACCAGCCTGCTGATCGAGGCCTTTCTTTACGAGGAGCAGACGCGGCGCGGCATATCGCTGGAGCACTTCGACGAATTCGGCGATGTCGCCGACCATTGCACGGTGTGCCACAAGTGCCTGAATCCCTGTCCGGTGGACATCGATTTTGGCGACGTGTCGGTGGTGATGCGCAATTTCCTGCGCCAGCGCGGCAAAAAACGCTTCAACGCCGGCGCAAAAGCCTCGATGTTTTTCCTCAATGCCACCGACCCGCGCACCATCAACATCACGCGCAAGCTGATGATCGACTGGGGCTTCAAGGCGCAGCGCCTCGCCCACGGCGCGGCGAAGGCGCTGGGTTTCGCCGGGCAGCAGACACGCCGGCCGCCGGCCACCACCGGCAAGCCGCAGATACGCACACAGGTCATCCACTTCATCAACAAGCCGATGCCCGGCCGGCTGCCGAAGAAGGCCTCACGCGCGCTGCTCGACATCGAGGACGCGCGCATGGTGCCGGTGATCCGCGATCCGGCAAAAGTCACCGAGGATTCGGATGCGGTGTTCTATTTTCCCGGCTGCGGCTCCGAGCGGCTGTTCAGCCAGGTCGGGCTCGCCACCCAGGCGATGCTCTTCGACCTCGGCGTGCAGACCGTGCTGCCGCCGGGCTACCTGTGCTGCGGTTACCCGCAGACCGCGGCCGGCGAGGAAGCCAAAGGGCAGGCCATCACCACCGCCAACCGCGTGCTGTTCCATCGAGTCGCGCACACGCTGAACTACCTCGACATCAAGACCGTGATCGTGTCCTGCGGCACCTGCATGGACCAGTTGCAGAAATACGAATTCGGGAAAATATTCCCCGGCTGCCGCCTGCTCGACATCCACGAATACCTGCTGGAGCAGGGCGTCAAGCTCGACGGCGTCAGCGGCGCACGTTACATGTACCACGACCCCTGCCACACGCCGATGAAAACCCACGCGCCGATGAAAGTGGTCAACACGCTGATGGCGGCACCGGTCACCCTCAGCGAACGCTGCTGCGGTGAATCGGGAACGCTGGCGGTGACACGTCCCGACATCTCGACCCAGGTGCGTTTCCGCAAGGAGGAGGAACTGCGCCGCGGGGCGGCAAAGTTGCGCGACGATGCCGGCGATGGCAAGGTGAAGATCCTGACTTCCTGCCCGTCCTGCCTGCAGGGCCTTGCGCGCTTCGGCGATGATGCCGGCACGGAAGCGGACTACATCGTTGTCGAAATGGCACGGCAACTGCTGGGCGCGCAGTGGATGGAGAATTACGTGGCAAAAGCCAATGACGGCGGCATCGAGAGGGTTCTGCTGTGACTCGTGCAATTTGGCACGGACCGGCGCACGCAATCTGTCGTGGATCGGCGACATGTGCGATATTCACTTGCGCCGCCTCTTCCCTGATCCGAATAATGCGTACCCCATACCCGCGGGATACGCCATGGCCACCGTCTTGAGTGCAACACCCGGACTGCTGAAAATCTCCGACGCCGCATCGACTGCCGCATTCACTGCGCAGCTCGCTGCGGCCAATCCTGCGCAGCGCCAGGCGCAATTGCTGACGCAGCTGCGCCTGCTGGCCGACACGCGGATCGCCGGCGGCGAGCGCCTGCGGGTGCTTGAAGCCCTGCGCGATACCGTGCTGGAAACACAGCATGCACGGAGCCGCGAATACTGGGGCAAGCCGGTGCCCTTCGACAGCGAAACCCGCGAGATTTTTGACCGCAGCATCGCGCTGTGGCGCGCCTTTGCCGACGCCTATGAATCACTGATCGCCGACATGGCGGAAGCCGCGCCGGAACTGGCGGAGCATGCCGAAACCGTCTGTTACCGCGCGCTGCGCTGCACCGGCTTTGCAATGACGGCGCACAACCGCGCCTATTACACGGTACCGGCAGCCCTGTGGCAGCAGCTGCACCGGCTCTACGCCTTTGCCGAAAGCGCCGAAGTCACCTCGACGCCGGTCAGCGAAGGCGGCGGCGCCAGCAACGTCAACCTCGCCTACCTGCAGATCGTGCTCACCCAGCGCGCCAACCCGGACTCGCTGTCCCTGCTGCAGATGAATACCGTCGACCGCGCGCTGGCACAATGGGTCGCACTGGCCAGCCTGTCAGTTGCCGCACCGGCGGTCGGCAGCGACACCACGCTGGCCGTCGATCTCGAATCGGCGGAAGGCGCGCGCCGCCTGAAAAACCTCAAGGGCAGCAAGCTGCGTTACCTCGACCTCGAACAGGTCGGCGAAAAACTCCGCCACACCGCGATTGCCCTGAAAACCCAGGCTCCGGAAAAACTCGGGCTCGGCCTGATCCCGCGCGAGGACTGCGAAAAGCTGATGCTCAGCCTGCACTCGAACTGGATCGTCCCCGGCACCGGCCGTGTCGATGAGCGCAAGCCGGTCTCGTTCAATGTGCTGGTCTCCGGCACACTGGCCGCCATGCATTTCAACATCAGCGGCAAACCCTTCGCGCCGCCCGATGCCGGGTTGTCGTCGCGCGCGCGCTTCGAGATGGCCGGATTCGAGCGGGTCGACGGACCGGGCCTCGGCGAAGCCTCGGTGCGCAGCCGCACCCTGGAAACCTGGACCGTCGCCAACCAGAGTGCGTCCGGAATTCTCGGCCTCTGCCGCAAATCATCCAGCACCACCCAGCTGACGCACAACCAGTTGCTCGGCCTGGTCGCACCCAACGGCAAAACACACATCGGCATGGTGCAGAGATTGTCGGTGGACATGGATGGCACGGCCTGGTTCGGTTTCCGGCTGCTGCGGACCAAGGCCACCGCTGTCGCAGCACGCCAGGCGACCAACGAGGCCGCTTACGACCGCGCACTGCTGCTGGCCGCCGGTCCCGGCGGCGAACCACCCTCTATCCTGGTCGTCCCCGGCACCTGGGCGGCAAACCGCGTGCTCGACGTCAACGACGGCAAGCCGCAGCGAATCCGCCTCACCGGACTCCTCGACAGTGGCGCCAACTTCGAGCGCGCAAGCTACGTTCCCGCTTGAGCGGTCGCCGCTCCGCGCGGATGCTGCCGGGGCCGGGCTTTTTTCACCGGACTATGCGGCGGCACGCAGCCGCTTCCGGGCAGCGGCCCGTGGCGCTGGCGCAACGCTGGATGCGCTGCCGCTGGCCGCACGCGGCCCGCTCGACGAATCCCTGACCATCGACATCGCCTGGCTCGGCAATTCCCGGCCCCGGCGCGTGATGCTGCACATCACCGGTGTACATGGCGTGGAAGCCTTCGCCGGATCGGCGGCACAGCTCGCGCTGCTGACCGCGCCGCCGACGCTGCCCGCCGACGGCGCGCTGATCCTGCTGCATGTGTTGAATCCCTACGGCATGGCCTGGCTGCGCCGCGCCAACGAGCACAACGTCGATCTCAACCGCAATTTCCATCTCGACAGCGGCATCTGGACCGGCGCGCCGCCACTTTACAAGCGCCTCGATCCCCTGCTCAATCCGGCATCCCCGCCGGCACGCGACGCCTTCGCCCTGCGCCTCGCCGCCGCAGGCATGCGCCATGGCGTGCATGCGGTGCGGCAGGCGATCGCCCATGGCCAGCACCGTTATCCGCGCGGACTGTTCTACGGCGGCGCGGAGCTGCAGCCCGGGCCGCGGCTGTTCATCGACTGGCTGCGGCAACGACTGGACATGGCGGAAGGGGTGTTCGCCGTCGACATGCACACGGGGCTCGGTCCGCACGGCGAGGACACGCTGATCCTCGAACCCGGCGTCGGCACAGCCTCCGTTGCGGCACTGCAGGCTGCGCTGCGGCGGCCGCTGAGGGGCGGCAGTGCTGCGCCTGTGGCTTACACGGTGCGCGGCAGCCTCGGTGCCGCCTTGCCGCGACTGCTGCCCGGAGCCCGTGTCGAATTCGTGCTCCAGGAAATCGGCACCTGGTCGACCCTGCGCGTGATCAGCGCACTGCGCGAGGAAAACCGCTGGCACCATTTCGGCGAGGGCGATGTCGACCACGCTGCAAAGCGCCGCCTGCTCGAAGCCCTGTGCCCCGCAAGTCCGGCCTGGCGCGATGCCGCGGCGACACTGGGCGCAGACCTGGTATACCGGGCTGCCGCCTGGCTGTTCGCGGAGCGGCAGCCATGAGCTGCGAACTGTGCGACACCCCCGGCGGCCCCCTGCTGTGGCAGGACGCGTATTGCCGTGTGATCCGCGTCGATGAACCCGGTTATCCCGGATTCTGCCGCGTCATCTGGAATGCGCACGTCAAGGAAATGAGCGATCTCGATGCCGCCGATCGCGCTCACTGCATGGCCGTGGTGTTCGGCGTCGAGCAGGCGCTGCGCGCGTTGATGCATCCGGACAAGATCAATGTCGCCAGCCTCGGCAACATGGTGGCGCATGTGCACTGGCACGTGATCCCGCGTTTTGCCGACGATCCGCATTTTCCGCAGCCGATCTGGGGCGCGCGCCAGCGTGAATTCCGCAGCAGGCGCAGCGCGGATCACCTCCAGCTCGCCGCCGCCATTGCGGAAGAGCTAAAAAATATCAATCAAATCAAATAGTTATATCATGCGCTGCGGACGCCGGCAGACTTCTGCCGGAGCAGCGTACGGCTGTCCGGAAACGTCACGCTGAAACAGCTGCCGCTGCCCGGCTCGCTGGAGACATCAAACCGCGCCGCATGACGATTGACCACATGCTTGACGATGGCCAGCCCCAGACCGGTGCCGCCGGTCTCCCGAGAACGCCCGCGATCGACCCGGTAGAAACGTTCGGTCAGCCGCGGCAGGTGCTGGGGTGCAATGCCGATGCCGGTATCCCGAACCGCGAACACCGCGCCGCCGCCGGTCTCCTTCCATGACAGGCTGATCTCGCCGCCGGCCGGCGTGTACCGGATCGCATTGCTGACGAGGTTGCCGAAGGCGCTGCGCAATTCGTCTTCCGCGCCGCTGACCCAGGCATCACTCTCGATCAGCAGAGTCACCTTGTGGCGCCCGCCGGACAGCGCCAGTGCGTCGTGGTACAGCGCCCGCGCAATGTCCGGCACGTTCACCGGTTCTTCCCGTGCCGGATTGCTTGTGGATTCGAGCCGCGACAGCGTCAGCAGGTCCTCGACCAGGGTCTGCATGCGTTTCGCCTGCTCGCTCATCATCGGCACCGAACGCCGGATCAGCTCCGGGTTCAGCGTTTCCATGTCGGAAATGGTTTCCAGGAATCCCCCGATCACCGTCAGCGGCGTGCGCAGCTCGTGCGACACGTTGGCGACAAAATCGCGGCGCATCGTCTCCACGCGCTCGCGGTCGGTGACGTCGCGGCTGATGATCAGCTTGCGGTTGGCCTCGTAAGGCACGATCAGCACCGACAGGATCAGGTCGCCGCCGCGCGCGCTGCGCAGTGTCAGCGGCTCGGCATAACCCTCGGCATCAAGCGCCTCGACAAAAGGCGGCTGGCGCACGAGATGGGTGACCAGCTGGCCGATGTCGCGTTGTGAGTCGAGGCCGAAATACAGCTCGGCCCTGGGATTGCACCACTCGATCTGGTTCCTGCCGTCGACGATCACCAGCCCGTCGGGCATCGCCATGCCGGCTTTCTGGAAATCCTGCAGTGTCGCAGTGAGCCGCGACTCGCTGCGGCGCTGGCGGCGCAGCAGGTGGTAGAACGCGGCGAACACGTCTTCCCACAGTCCGGTGCTGTCGGGCATGGCCTCGGGGCGCGGATCGGCCAGCCATTTCGACAGGCGCGCCAGGTGACGCACATGGTGCAGCAACAGCAGTAACAGCAGCAGCGCCGCGAGCCCCAGTGCCTGTTCAGCGCCGGCAACCGGCCAGGCCAGCAGCGCGGCACAGGCCACCGCCACGAGGCGCCAAACGAAGCCGAGCCAGATGTTGTTCAAGCGTGCACCCTTTTTCCGGCACATTTCCCCGCGCCGATTATCTCACGCGGCTGCCGGGCCCGATGCACCCGCTCAGTTCACCGAGAAGCGGTATCCCGAGCTGCGCACGGTCTGCACCAGTTTGTCGTGGTTGGTCGGTTCCAGCGCCTTGCGCAGGCGGCGGATATGCACATCGACCGTGCGCTCTTCGACAAACACATGGTCACCCCAGACCTGGTCGAGCAGCTGCACCCGCGTGTAGACGCGCTCGGGATGGGTCATGAAAAAATGCAGCAGCCGGAATTCGGTGGGGCCGAGCTGCAGCGGCGCGCCGTTGCCGGTCACGCGGTGGCTGCCGGGATCGAGGTGCAGGCCGGCAACCTCGATGACATCGTCCGTGGCCTGCGGCGAACGCCGCCGCAGCACGGCCTTGACCCGCGCATTGAGTTCGCGCGGCGAAAACGGCTTGGTGATGTAGTCATCGGCGCCGGTCTCGAGGCCCGCCAGCTTGTCCTGTTCCTCGGCGCGCGCGGTGAGCATGATCAGCGGCACGGTCTGGGTGCGCTTGTCGCTGCGCAGGCGGCGTGCAAACTCGACGCCGTTGATGCCGGGCAGCATCCAGTCAAGCACGATCAGGTCCGGCAGTTCGTCGCGCACCATGCGCATCGCCTGCTCGGCCGACTCGGCGCGCAGCGCGCGGTGCCCGGCCAGTTCCAGGTTGCAGGCGACCAGCTCCTGGATCGCCGGCTCGTCTTCGACCACCAGTATTGTTGCGGCCATGGGTGCTCCGGGCAGATTCGACAGTCCCGGATATTATGACCCTCTTGTTACAGGGACATGACAGCGCGTCTACGGAACATCGCAAGTCCTTGCATTAAAAGCCTCTTTTCGGCCGTTCGCGGGACCGGTTATGATGCGCCTCCCGAATCCCGACACCCTCAGGCAACCATGGCCGGACTCCACAAAAGCGTGCCCCAGCCCACCGAAATCACCCTGCACCAGGCCTCGCGCGCGCTGGAAATTGCCTTTGCCGACGGCAAGTCCTTCCGCCTGCCCTGCGAATTCCTGCGCGTGTTTTCGCCGTCGGCGGAAGTCCGCGGCCACGGTCCGGGCCAGGAGACCCTGCAGACCGGCAAGAAGGACGTCACGATCACCGCGGTCGAACCGGTCGGCCAGTATGCGATCCAGCTGCGTTTCTCCGACGGCCACGACACCGGCATCTATTCCTGGGACCTGCTTTACGATTACGGGCTCAACCAGGACGGGATGTGGCAGGATTACCTGAAGCGCCTGCAGGAGGCGGGGGCATCGCGGGAAAAACAGTAATTCGTGACTGGTGATTAGTGATTGGCGGGCTGTGGCCCCGCATAGCGTGACTTCCCAGTGCCGCCTTTACACCAGTCACCAATCACCAATTACCATTCACCCATGACAAAAACCACCGACTTCGGATTCAGCAAGGTCGCCGAGGACGAAAAGGCGCGCAAGGTCGCCGAGGTCTTCGACTCGGTCGCGTCGCGTTACGACCTGATGAACGACCTGATGTCGGCAGGCCTGCACCGGCTGTGGAAACGTTTCGCGGTCGAGCAAAGCCTGACCCGGCCCGGGGAGCGCGTGCTCGACGTTGCCGGCGGCACCGGCGACCTGACACGGCTGTTCGCGCAGCGTGTCGGTCCGCGCGGCTCGGTGGTGCTCACCGACATCAACGGCCCGATGCTGCGTCGCGGCCGCGACCGCCTGATCGACGAAGGCCTGGTGGTGCCGGCAATACAGTGCGATGCCGAGAAGCTGCCCTTCCCCGACGCCCATTTCGACTGCGTCTGCGTCGCCTTCGGCCTGCGCAACATGACGCACAAGGATGCGGCGATCACCGAAATGCAGCGCGTGCTGCGCCCGGGCGGCCGCCTGCTGGTGCTGGAGTTTTCGCGGGTGTGGCAACCGCTGGCGCCGCTCTACGACAGCTATTCCTTCCAGGTGCTGCCGCGGCTGGGCAAGTTGATCACCAACGACGCCGAAAGCTACCGCTACCTCGCCGAATCCATCCGCATGCATCCCGACCAGGAAACGCTGAAACAGATGATGCTCGACGCCGGGCTCGAGCGCGTCGAGTATTTCAACCTTGCAGCGGGGGTCGTCGCGCTGCATCGCGGCTTCCGTTTCTGATCCGCCGGATCCATTGCAGGGCGCTGTTTTGATTCATTATTCTTATTAATGCCGGCCCCGGCGGACGCCCGCTATAATGGGTCGGTCTAACCCGAACCGGAGACTTCCATGAAATCCTTACTGATGGCCATGATCGCCGCCTGCGGCATGGCGTTGATCGCCGTCGATGTCGAAGCCAAACGCCTCGGCGGTGGGCGCAACCTCGGCATGCAGCGCAATATGCAGCAGCAACCCAAGGCACCGGCCCAGCAGCAGCAACAGCAGACGCAACAGGCCCAGCAGTCCGGCACACCGGCTCAGCAGCCTGCCGCAGCCGCCGGCAACAAATGGATGGGGCCGCTGGCCGGACTCGCACTCGGCGCCGGACTGATGGCGCTGTTCCTCAACAACGGCATCGCCGGCGCGCTCGCCGGACTGCTGCTGCTCGCCGCGATCGCCGGCGTCGCGGTGATGGCCTTCCGCATGTTGCGCGGGAAAACCGCCACCGCGCCGATGCAATACGCCGGCAACGGGCATCAACCTCTGGGCACGGCAAGCGGCAGCGGTGCTGCGGCGCATTCGCTGGCTGCGGCGACCGCCACCACCGGCCGCTGGCCCGCCGATTTCAACGCCCAGGAATTCCTGCGCCATGCCCGGCTCAATTTTGTGCGCCTGCAGGAAGCCCACGACGCCCGCGACAGCTCGGCACTGGCCGATTTCCTGACGCCGGACCTGCTCGAGGACATCCGCGCACAATGGCAGTCAGACGGTGACGCCACCGGCAAGACCGACGTGGTGACGCTGGAATCCGAAGTGCTCGACGTTGTCACCGAAGGCCTGCTCTACGTGGTCAGCGTGCGTTTCTCCGGCCTGATCCGCGAGGGCAGCGACGAAGCTCAGCCTTTCGCCGAAATCTGGCACCTGGAAAAACCGCTGCGCGGCACCTCCGGCTGGCTGGTGTCGGGCATCCAGCAGGCCTGACCCCGGGGGGCGGCGAAACGCCGCCCCTTTTTCCCGCTTTCCATGTTCGACGCTCTCGCCGGCGCACCGCTGAACCACCTGCTGCGCGCCAATGCCTGGGCGCGTGAAGCATTGCAGCCCCATGCCGGCAAGGTCGCGGTCTTCCGCTGCCTGCCCTTTGAAACCCGCCTCGAAATCCTCGACAGCGGCGAGGTGGCGCCCGCCCCCGCGGCGGCCGTGCCTGCGTTGACACTGACGCTGACGCCGGGATTGATGCTGCGTGTCGCCGCGCGCGACGACAAAGTCTGGCGCGATGTGCAGACCGAAGGCGACACCGCGCTCGCCGCAACCATCCACCAGTTGTGGCTTCACCTGCGCTGGGATGCCGAGGAAGACCTGTCCAGAGTGGTGGGTGACGTCGCGGCTCACCGCATCGCCGGATCGGGCCGCACGCTGCAACGCTGGGCGGAATCGGGCGGCGACAACCTGGCGCGCGCCTTCGCCGAGTACTGGACCGAAGAACAGCCGCTGATCGCGGCCAAGGACGACATCGCCCGTTTCACCGCCGAGGTTGACCGCCTGCGCGACGACCTTGCCCGGCTGGAGAAACGCATCGCACGGCTCGACCGCCGCTGAACTGCGGCGGCGCCGGCCCCCGGCAGCCGGTTAAAATGCGCGGGTGCGCCTCCTCCGCCTGCTGAAAATCCTGCGCGTCGCCCTGCGCTTCGGACTCGACGAATTCCTGCTCGGTCATGAACGCGTGCGCGTGCTGCGTGCCGCCGTTGCCACCCTGCTGTTCTGGCGCGACCTCTCCGCGCCGCGCGCCGAGCGGCTGCGTTGCGCGCTGGAAGCGCTGGGCCCCATATTCGTCAAATTCGGCCAGGTGCTGTCGACGCGCCGCGACCTGATGCCGGCGGATATCGCCGACGAACTGGCCCGGCTCCAGGATCGCGTGCCGCCCTTCCCGGGCGAACAGGCGGAACAGATCCTGCACGAAGCCTACGGCAGACCCGTAACCGAGGTATTCGCCCGTTTCGAGCGCAACCCGGTGGCCAGCGCCTCGGTCGCCCAGGTGCATTTCGCGACCCTGCCCGACGGCCGCGAAGCCGCGGTCAAGGTGCTGCGTCCCGGCATCGCCGCGATCATCGCCAAGGATGTCGCGCTGATGGACGCCGGCGCCCAGCTGCTCGAACTGCTGTGGTCCGACGGCAAGCGGCTGAAACCGCGCGAAGTGGTCGCCGAATTCGCGCGCCACCTCGAGGACGAGCTCGACCTGATGCGCGAGGCGGCCAATGCCAACCAGCTGCGGCGCAACTTCGCCGCTTCGCCGCTGCTGGCGGTGCCGGAAATCTACTGGGACTGGTGCTCGACGCAGGTGATGGTGATGCAGCGCATGCAGGGCACGCCGGTGTCGGCGGTCGACGAATTGCGCGCGCAGGGCGTGGACATCCCGAAACTGGCTCGCGCCGGCGTCGAGATTTTCTTCACCCAGGTTTTCCGCGACGGCTTTTTCCATGCCGACATGCATCCCGGCAACATCCTGGTGACGCCGGAAGGCCAGTACGTCGCCCTCGACTTCGGCATCATGGGCACGCTGACCGAGGTCGACAAACACTACCTCGCGCGCAATTTCATCGCCTTTTTCCGCCGCGACTATCGCCGGGTCGCCGAGGCCCATGTCGAGTCCGGCTGGGCGCCGCCGGGCACCCGGGTCGAGGAATTCGAAACCGCGATCCGCGCCGTCTGCGAGCCGATTTTCGACAAGCCGCTGAAGGAGATCTCCTTCGGCCGCGTGCTGCTGCGGCTGTTCCAGACCTCGCGCCGCTTCAACATCGAAATCCAGCCGCAGCTGGTGCTGCTGCAGAAAACCCTGCTCAACATCGAGGGCCTGGGCCGCGACCTTGATCCCGAACTCGACCTGTGGAGCACCGCCAAACCCTACCTCGAGCGCTGGATGTCGGAACAGGTCGGCTGGCGCGGGCTGGTCCGCCGGGTCGGCGACGAGCTGCCGTTCTGGAGCGAGCTGCTGCCCCAGTTGCCGCGGCTGCTGCAGCAATTCCTGGCGCATGACCGCGACGCCGCGCTGCGCGAACAGGCGCA
>JALHND010000065.1 GCA_022843705.1 Burkholderiales bacterium | reverse complement strand
CGCAGCCGGCGCGGCGGTCTGCCCGCCGCCGTGGTTTTCCAGCCAGGCCGTCCAGTGGGGCCACCAGCTGCCCGGGGTGGAGCTGGCGCCTTCCAGCCAGGCCCCGGGTTGCGGATCCAGCGTGTCGCGGGTCCAGAAATTGCGCTTGTTGCGGGCGGCCGGGTTGATCACGCCGGCGATGTGGCCGCTGGCGGCGAGCACGAACTGCTGCGGTCCGCCGAGCAGTCCGGTGCTGGCATAGGCGGTGCGCCAGGGGACGATATGGTCTTCGCGCGCGGCGAGCAGGTAGGCCGGCATGTCGACCTTGCCGAGATCGACCGGCACCCCGCACATGGTCAGTTTTCCGGGGACGCGAAGATTGTTCTCGAGGTAGGTGTTGCGCAGGTAGTAGCGGTACATCACGCCCGGCAGGTTGGTGCTGTCGCTGTTCCAGTAGAGCAGGTCAAAAGCCTCTGGCGTGCGGCCCTTCAGGTAGTTGTTGACCACGTAGGGCCAGATCAGGTCGTTGGCGCGCAGGCTGGCGAAGGTCAGCGCCAGTTCGCGGCCGCGCAGCAGGCCGCCCTGTGCGAATTCGGTCTCGCGCGCGGCAACGTAGGCCTCGTCGATGAACACCGACAGTTCGCCGGTGTCGCTGAAATCAAGCATGGTGGTCAGCAGGGTCAGGCTGGCGGCCGGGTTTTCGCCACGCGCGCGCATTACCGCCAGCGCCGAGGCGAGCAGCGTGCCGCCGACGCAGAAACCCAGCGCGTTGACCTGGTCGGCACCGGTGATTTCGCGGGCCACCGCCAGCGCGCGCATGACACCCTGCTCGAGGTAGTCGTCCCAGGTCGCATGGCCCATTTCCGCCGGCATGTTGCGCCAGGACACCATGAATACGGTGTGGCCGGCGGCGACGGCGTGGCGGACGAAGGAGTTTTCAGGCTGCAGGTCGAGGATGTAGTACTTGTTGATGCAGGGCGGAATCATCACCAGCGGCCGCGCATGGACCCCGGCTGTCAGCGGCGCGTACTGCAGCAGCTGCATGAAATCGTTCTCGAAGACCACGGCGCCGGGGCTGATCGCCAGGTTGCGGCCGACCTCGAAGGCGGTTTCGTCGGTCATCGATACCAGGCCGCGATCGATGTCGGCGGCGAGGTTTTTCAGGCCGCGGCTGATGCTCTCGCCTTCGGTCGCGGCGGCCAGCTTGATGGCTTCCGGATTGGTCCAGGGAAAGTTGGCCGGTGACATCGAGTCGATCATCTGCCGGGTGTAGAAGTCGAGCTTGCGGCCCGGGTGCCGGTCGAGTTTTGCACCCGCCGTGGTGGCCAGTTCCTCCAGCCAGCGCGCCGACAGCAGGTAGGAGTGGGCGAGGTAGCTGTAGTAGGGTTCCTGCCATTCCGGCGCGCGGAAGCGGCGGTCGGCGGGTGGCGGGGGAGGTGACTGCCCGTCCTGCGGGTTCATGCAGGACTGCCACAGCTCAAGGTGCTCGCGGTAGTAGCGGTTGTTCAGCTCCAGCCAGCGTTCGCCGTCGGCGGCAATGCCGGCGGAGAGCTGTTTCATCATTTCGGCGGGATCGGGCAGCGTTCCACCGCCCAGTTTCCCGGCGGCGTCGCCGAGCAGCATCCGGTTCAGTTCGGCAAAGGCGGCGGCGGGGTCGTTGCGGGTGTCGGTCATGGTCGGTCGTCAGCATGCGCCGGAAAGATGACGCGCCGATGGCAGCGGCGTTGCCGGCAACGATAACACAGGGTTTTGAAACCGGGCCCGCGGGATGCGGACCGGATCAGTGGCCGTGAGCCCAGCTGCTGACCAGCCAGATGGTGGCGATGCCGAGGCCGATCAGCAGCACCTGCTGCGCGGTTGCTGCCAGTTCGGGCCGGCGGTGCAGTCCGGGGATCAGGTCGGCGACGGCAACGTACAACATGCTGGCCGCGGCGAGTGCCAGCAGCGGTGTCACCAGCGCCTCGGCGAACTGCAGCGTGAAATAGGCGAGCACGCCGCCGACCACCATTGCCGCGCTGGCCAGCAGGTTGAGCAGCATCGCGCGGGTCTTGCTGTAGCCGGAATGCAGCAGTATCAGGAAATCGCCGACTTCCTGCGGCACCTCGTGGGCGATGATCGCGATGGCGGTGACGATGCCGAGCTGGGTGTCGGCCATGAAGGCGGCGGCAATCAGCACGCCGTCGACAAAATTGTGGAAGGTGTCTCCGACGAGGATCATCAGGCCGCTGCGGCCATTGTCGTGGCCATGGCCGTGCTGCGGTGTGGCGTGTGGGTCGTGCGCCTCGCATTCCTCGACATGGCAATGGCGCCACAGCACCAGCTTTTCGAGCACGAAGAAGCCGAGGATGCCGAAGAGCACGGTGGCCGCCGTCGCTTCGATGCTGTCGCTCTGGTAGATGGCGTGGGGCAGCACCTCGATGAAGGCCGCACCGAGCAGTGCGCCGACGGCGTAACTGACCAGCATCGGGATCTGTGAGGCTTTGGCCTTTATGGCAAAAAGCCCTGCCACGCCGGCGGACAGTATGCCGCCGGCAAGGGTTGCCACGATGATCCAGCTGAGGGTGTCCAAGGCGGGTTTCCGGAAAGGGGCGGATTATAGCTCAGTGATGAGTGATGAATGATGAGTGATGAGCGCAAGCCGGAAGTCCGGGACTTCCGGTTGTTCATCGCTCATCATTCATCGTTCATCGCTGCTTTCCAGATGACTGCGGCCATGCGGCCGGTGATGCGGTCGCGGCGGTAGGAATAGAAGCGCTGCGGATCGGAATATGTGCACCAGCGGCCGCCGTAGACCTGTCCGACACCGCTGCGCCGCAAGGCCTTGCGGGCGAGCGCCGGCAGGTCGCAGAGCCATTTGCCGGGATGCAGCGCCTGGAATGCGGCGCGGTTCTCAGGGTGATCGTTGCAGAAGGCCTGCAGCACATCGTCGCCGACCTCGAAGGCTGCAGGGCCGATGCCGGGGCCGATCCAGGCCAGCAGGTCTGCCGGCGCAACTCCCATGCGGGCGATGGTGCTGGCGAGCACGCCGCCGGCGAGTCCGCGCCAGCCGGCATGGGCTGCGGCAACGCAACTGCCGGCGCGGTCGGTGAACAACACCGGCAGGCAGTCGGCGACCTGGATTGCGCAGACAGTCCCCGGTTGGCGCGCCACACTGGCATCGGCCTGCGGCAGGCCATCGAGCGTGTCGGCGTCGACCACCGTGCTGCCGTGCACCTGGGCCAGCCATTTCGGTGGCTGTGGCAGGCAGCGTTCAAGCCGCGCGCGGTTTTCCGCGACCGCAGCGGGGTCGTCGTCGCAGCGCAGGCCGAGGTTGAGTCCGGCCCAGGGCCCCTGGCTGAGGCCGCCGGCGCGGGTGGTCATGCAGGCGCGCACTCCGGCCGGCGCCGGCCAGTCGGGAACGATCCAGTCCGGGTGAGGTGCCGTGGTCATGCCTCGCGCAGCTCCGCGATCAGCTGCCGCATGTCCGCGGGCAGCGGCGCCTGCCATTGCAGGGTCTTGCCGGTCAGGGGATGGGTCAGCGCCAGCTTTTCCGCATGCAGTGCCTGGCGCGGGAACCGCGGCAGGGTTTGCGTGCGCGGGCCGTAGACCGGATCGCCCCAGATCGGGTGGCCGAGTTTCTGCAGGTGCACCCGGATCTGGTGGGTGCGGCCGGTTTCGAGGCGGCAGGCGAGCACCGTTGCGCGCGGCAGTTTTTCGGTCACGCTGTAGTGCGTCACCGCGGGTTTGCCGGAAGGCACGACCGCCATGCGGATGCGGCTGCGCGGATCGCGGCCGATGGCGCCTTCCATGGTGCCGCCGCGGGCCACCTTGCCGTGCACGACGGCGCAGTATTCGCGGCTGACGCTGCGCGCCTGCAGTTGGCGCACGAGGTCGGTTTGCGCAGTCAGCGTTTTCGCGATGACCAGCAGGCCGCTGGTGTCCTTGTCGAGGCGGTGCACGATGCCGGCGCGCGGCACCGCAGCCAGTTGCGGGGCATGGGCGAGCAGGGCGTTGAGCAGCGTGCCCTGCCAGTTGCCGCTGCCCGGATGCACGACCAGTCCCGGCGGCTTGTTGATGACGATCAGGGTGTCGTCTTCGTGCACGATGTCGAGCGGGATGGTTTCCGGGCGGAAGGCGGTTTCCTCCGGTGACAGTGCGGGCTGCACCTCGATCCGTTCGCCGCCATGCAGCTTGTCGCGCGGCGCCAGCGCCCGGCCGTCGACGCTGACCCGGCCTTCTTTGACCCAGCTGCTGAGGCGCGCCCGTGAATACTGGGGCAGCAGCTGTGCCAGCGCCTGGTCCAGCCGCAGTCCGGCGCAGGACTCCGGCACCGAGAGGTGATGCGGGGCCGGGGGCCGGCTGTTCTGGGTATAATCTTCGGCTGGCAAATCAGTGCCTGTTCTTTCGAGACTGCATGCGAAACATTCTAACGGTATTCATCGCCCTTTCCCTTGGCTGGATCCTGGGGGGGTGCGGCCTGTTCGGTCCCGAGGTCGACGAGACACGCGGCTGGACGGTGCAGAAGCTCTACGCCGAGGCGCGTTCCGAGCTGTCGGATCGCAACTGGGAAAACGCGATCAAGCATTACGAGCGCATCGAGTCGCGTTACCCCTTCGGCCGCTTCGCGCAGCAGGCGCAGATCGAGGTGGCCTACGCCCACTGGCGCAACGAGGATCCGGCGTCGGCGCTGTCGACCATCGAGCGTTTCGTCAAGCAGCATCCCAACCATCCCAGCGCGGATTACATGTATTACCTGCGCGGCCTGATCAATTTCAACGACGATCTGGGCATCATGGGGTTTTTCAGCGGCCAGGACCTGTCAGAACGCGATCCCAAGGCGGCGGCCGAGGCTTTTTCGGCATTCAAGGAACTGGTGACGCGTTTTCCCGAGAGCAAGTACGCGCCCGATGCCATCCAGCGCATGAACTACCTGGTCAATGCGCTGGCTTCAAACGAGATCCATGTCGCACGCTACTACATGAAGCGCAAGGCTTACGTGGCGGCGGCGAACCGCGCGCAATATGCCCTGAAAACCTATCCCGGCGCGCCGGCGAACGAGGAGGGGCTGGTCATCATGGTGCGCGCCTATGATGCGATGGGCATGACCCAGCTGCGCGACGATGCGGAGCGCGTGCTCAAGAAAAACTTCCCGGACAGTGCTTATCTTCGTGGCGGTCCAAGGAAGGACGTGCCCTGGTGGCAGATCTGGAACTGGTGATCCGGATTCAGCGCGCGAAACGTTTCACCACCGTCATCAGTTCCGCGATCGCCTGATCGCCGCGGTCGGCCCTGACCGCATCGGCCACGCAGCCCCGGGTGTGGTCCTCCAGCAGCTGCAATGCCACGGCGTCCAGCGCCGACTGGACGGCCGCGACCTGGGTCAGCACATCCACGCAATAACGGTCGTCCTGCACCATCTGCGCGACGCCGCGCACCTGGCCTTCGACGCGGTTGAGTCGTTTCAGCAGTGCCTGCTTGTGCGGCTGCACCACCGCGTGGTCATGGCAGTCGGGCGGCGTGGCGCGGCGCTTCGTCTCAGGCGGCGTCATAACCGGCGTCCGTGATCGCGGCTTTCAGCGCCTCGGGGCCGGTCCGGGCCGGATCATAGGCCACTTCGGCCTGCGCCTTCTCCAGCGATACCTCGGCGCTGCCGACGCCCGGCACGGCGCCGAGTACGCGCTTGACACTCGACACACAGCCCATGCAGGTCATGCCTTTGACGGGGATTACTATGGTTTCCATTTTGGATTCCTTTTTTAAGTGACTAAGTAATTAGGTGATTAAGTGATGGGGTGATTTTTTAGACAATTACTTAATCGCCTAATCACTCAATCACCGTTTTCAAGGGCTTCCATTTCTTGAGCAGCAGCGAGTTGCTGACCACCGACACCGAGCTCATCGCCATCGCCGCGCCGGCGATCACCGGGTTGAGCAGGCCGGCGGCGGCGAGGGGGATGCCGAGCACGTTGTAGATGAACGCGAAAAACAGGTTCTGCTTGATCTTGCGGAAGGTCGCGCGCGACAGGCTTACCGCGTCGACCGCGCTCAACAGGTCGCTGCGCATCAGCGTCACGTCTGCGGCATGGATCGCGACATCGGAGCCGGCGCCGATGGCGAAGCTGACCCGGGCTGCGGCGAGCGCCGGCGCATCGTTGACGCCGTCGCCGATCATGCCGACCTGGCGGCCCTGCTGCGTCAGTGCGTTGACGCGCTGCGCCTTGTCCTGCGGCAGCAGTTCCGCCTCGAAATTCGTGATTCCGGCTTCGCGGGCAATGTGCGCGGCTGTGCGCCGGTTGTCACCGGTGAGCATGATGACTTCGATGCCCAGGGCCTGCAGTGCCGCGACTGCCGCGCCTGAAGTCGGCCGCAAGGGATCGGCGATGGCAATCAATCCCAGCAGCCTGCCGTCGTGGGCCACGCCGATCACGGTCTTGCCCTGGTCCTGCAGGCTTGCAACGCGGTCCTCGTCGAGCATGAAACCGTTGGCAGCCAGGAATTTTGGCGAGCCGAGCAGGGCGGGCCGGCCGTCGATCCGGGCGCGCAGGCCTTTCCCGGAAACGGCTTCGAAATCCAGCGCAGGGACGGCGGTGATATGACGTGATCGCGCATGTTCCAGCACGGCACGCGCCAGAGGATGTTCGGAGCCGGTTTCGAGCGCCATGGCAATGCGCAGCAGACCTTCATCGTCCGCGCCGGCTGCGGGAATGATATCGGTGACCGCCGGCAGGCCCCGGGTCAGCGTGCCGGTCTTGTCGACAATCAGCGTGTCGATGTGGCCGGCACGCTCTAGGGCTTCGGCATTCCGGATCAGCACGCCGGCACGGGCGCCGGTGCCGCTGCCGACCATGATCGCCGTCGGCGTGGCGAGGCCCAGTGCGCAGGGGCAGGCAATCACCAGCACCGCCACTGCGGGAACCAGCGCTTCGGTCCAAGTGCCGGAGTACCACCACCAGCCGGCAAAGGTGAACACCGCGAGGGCGACGACGACCGGCACAAAGACGCCGGAGACGGCGTCGGCGAGGCGCTGGATCGGCGCCTTTGAGCCCTGGGCTTCCTCCACCAGGCGGACAATGCCGGCGAGTGCGGTATCGGCGCCGACGCCGGTGGCGGTGCAGCGCAGCAGTCCCTGGGCATTGAGGGTTGCGGCATAGACCGTGCTGCCGGCCGTCTTGGCGACCGGCAGGCTCTCGCCGGTGAGCATGGCCTCGTCGACGCTGGAGCCGCCATCGATCACCTTGCCGTCCACGGGTATGGCTTCACCGGGACGGACGACGAATACCTCTCCGACACGGATTTCCGAAACCGGAATTTCGGTGATGACGCCATCGCGCTCGACCCGGGCGGTTTGCGGCTGCAGGCGGATCAGTTCCTCGATTGCCGAGGAGGCGCGGGCCCGGGCGCGCGATTCGAGCAGCTTGCCAAGGAACACCAGCGTGATGATGCTCGCCGCGGCTTCGAAATAGAGATGGCCGTCAAGTCCGAACAGCACGACAGCGGCGCTGTAGAAATAGGCGACGCTGGTACCGAGCGCGATCAGCACGTCCATGTTGGCGCCGCCGCCGCGCAGTGCTTGGCCGGCGCCGATGTAGAAGCGGCTGCCGATCCAGAACTGTACCGGCGTCGCGATCAGCAGCTGCGCCATCGGCGGCAGCCATGTGGCGTGGTGGGCGCCGGTGACAAGCATGTACAGCATCAATGCGAGGAAGGGCAGCGTCAGCACTGCCGAGACCGTGAACAGCCGCAAGTCCCGGTGATAGGCGGCGAGCCGTTCTGCCTTGCGTGTGGCGTCGCCGTCCGCGGCCGGCAGTTGGGCGTCGTAACCGGCCTTGCGTACTGCGCCGATCAATTGTTCCGGAGTAACGCGCCCGGCCGGATATTCGATGTGCGCCTTTTCGGTCGCGAAGTTGACTGCGGCCCTGACCTCCGGCAGGCGGTTCAGTGTTTTCTCGATGCGCGCTGCGCAGGCGGCACAGGTCATGCCGGAGATCGGGAGGTCGATCACCGCGGCGGGGGTGGTGGATGGCTTGTTCATGCCGGCAAATATACCCATATGGGGTATATAAAAACAAGCCTGTCACCAAGAATTGCAAAAATATATAATAAAAACAATTACTTATGTGCTATTTCTTGAGGCGGGCTGGCCGGTAGCCAGGAACCGCAGAAGAGGGAAAAACAAAAAGGCGCCACTGGGGCGCCTTGTTGGCGGTGCGGACCGGTCAGCCTGCGGTCAGCGTGCCGTTGACCACGCGCACCTTGCTGCCGGCCTGGAAGGCGGGTTGCGCGTCATAGGAGAAAGTCTGGGTCGAGCCGTCGTCCATCTTCACGGTCACGTCATAACGCACGGTCGATTTCAGGTGTTTTTCGGTCTGGTGACCGGCATAGGCGCCGCCGGCCACACCGGCCACGGTGGCGATTTTTTTGCCGCTGCCGCCGCCGATCTGGTTGCCGAGCAGGCCGCCGACGACGCCGCCGGCCACTGCGCCGAGGCCCGAGCCTTCGCCCTGCAGCTTGATGGCATCCACGCTGGCGACGACACCGCAGTTGCCGCAGACCGGCGCCGCCTTGGCGGGTTCCGGCCGGGCCTGTGCGGGGGAGGGCTGAGCCGGAGTTTTTGCGGCAGCGGTTTTGGCTGGCGCTTTCTGCGCCGGAGGGGTGTCCGCCTTGGCGGTTTGTTTTTCCGCCGCTTTCGGCGCCGCAGCTTCCAGCGCGGTGTCGCTGCTCTTCGAGAATGAGGCCGGCATGATGCCGGTCATCACGGCGATGCCGACCAGGCTGAACAGCGTGACGGAAACCGCCGCCAGCGCAATCAGCGGATTGATTTTTTTCGTTTCCTGCATGGTGATGCTCCTCTCTTCAAAAGAAGGTGGCGACATCCTAATCCGGTACGGCTGCGGCGTGTGTGAACAATGTCACGCCCTTACAAAGCGTTACAGGTCTTTCGCGGCACAGTTCACGCCGCATCGTGGTCAGGCGCGCAATTCCTCGCGGTTGCTGAACTGCGCCAGGGCTTCGGGATTGGCCAGCGCTTCGACGTTTTTGACCGGCAGGCCGTGCACGACATTGCGCACCGCAAGCTCGACGATCTTGCCGCTCTTGGTGCGCGGAATGTCGCCGACCTGCACAACCGCCGCCGGCACGTGGCGCGGCGTGGTGTTGTCGCGGATCTGCTGCCGGATGCGGTTGACCAGCGCCGCATCAAGGGTCAGGCCGTCGCGCAGGCGGACGAACAGCACCACGCGCACGTCATTCGGTTGCTGCGGCGGCCAGTCCTGGCCGATGGCCAGACTTTCGACGACTTCATCAAGTTGTTCGACCTGGCGGTAGATTTCGGCGGTGCCGATGCGCACGCCGCCAGGATTGAGCACGGCATCCGAGCGGCCATGGATCATCAGGCCGTCGTGGGCCGTCAGTTCGACATAGTCGCCGTGGTGCCAGACGCCGGGGTAGCGCTCGAAATAGGCGGCGCTGTACTTTGCGCCGTCGGGGTCGTTCCAGAAGCCGACCGGCATCGACGGGAAGGGTGCGGTGCACACCAGTTCGCCTTTTTCACCGCGTACGGGCTTGCCGTCATCGTTCCACACCTCGACTTTCATGCCGAGGCCCCGGCACTGCAGTTCGCCGCGCCATACCGGCAGGATCGGGCAGCCCAGCGCGAAGCAGGAAATGATGTCGGTGCCGCCGGAGATCGATGCCAGTTGCAGGTCCGACTTGATGCTGCGGTAGACGTAGTCGAAGCTTTCGGGTGCCAATGGGGATCCGGTCGACAGCAGCACGCGCAGCATTGACAGGTCGCGGGTATTCCCCGGCTCGAAGCCGAGCTTGGCCAGCGCGTCGATGTACTTGGCCGAAGTGCCGAAAATGCTGATCCGCTCCTCGGCCGCGTAGTCCCACAGCACCGCCCCCCTGGCGATGAATGGCGAACCGTCGTAGAGCATCAGCGTCGCTCCCGCGGCAAGTCCGGAGACCAGCCAGTTCCACATCATCCAGCCGCAGGTCGTGAAATAGAACAGCCGGTCGCCGCGGCGGACGTCGGTGTGCAGCAGGTGCTCCTTCAGGTGCTGCAGCAGCGTTCCTCCGGCACCATGCACGATGCACTTGGGCACTCCGGTGGTGCCCGAGGAATACATGATGAACAGCGGGTGGTCGAAGGGCAGCGGCTCGAAAACAATCGGGCCGGCACTGAACGGCGCCATGAAGTCATGGATGCTGATCGCACGCGGCAGGTCGCCGGTCTGCGGGCTGCCGGAGGTGTAGGGAACCACCACCAGCTTCTCGACCGTCGGCAGCTGCGCCATGATTTCACGCAGCCGGGGCAGGTTGTCGAGGGCCTTGCCGTTGTAGAAATAGCCGTCCGCGGCAAACAGGAGGCGCGGGGCGATCTGGCCGAAACGGTCGACCACCCCCTGCACACCGAAGTCCGGCGAGCAGGACGACCATACCGCGCCGAGGCTGGAGGCGGCCAGCATCGCGATGACGGTGCCGGGAAGGTTGGGCAGGTAGCCGGCGACACGGTCGCCGGGGCGGATGCCGGCGGCGCGCAAGGCCTGTGCCAGGCGTGACACCTCGTGACGCAACTCGCGAAAGCTGACGCGGCTGGCCACCCGGTTTTCTCCGCGGAACACGATGGCATCTTCGTCGCCGTCGCGTTGCAGCAGGTTTTCCGCATAGTTCAGGCGGGCGCCGGGAAACCAGCGGGCTCCCGGCATGCGGTCCGCATGCTCCAGCACCGATGTGCCGCGTTCACCGATGACGCCGCAGAAATCCCAGACGGCATTCCAGAATTCCGCCGGTTTTCCGACCGACCACCGGTACAGTGCATCGTAATCGCCGCAATCAGGGCCGCCACTGGCGGCGACATGCCGCATGAAGGTGCTGATGTTGGCGGCCGCGATGCGTTGCGGTGACGGTTTCCAGAGGGGTGATTCCACTGCAACTCCTCCTGTCGCGGTGAAACGCCGGTCTTATTCCGGCCGCATCTGCGGGAACAGGATCACGTCGCGGATCGACGGGCTGTCGGTGAGCATCATCACCACGCGGTCGATGCCGATGCCGGCGCCGCCGCAGGGCGGCAGGCCGTATTCCAGCGCGCGGATGTAATCGGCGTCGTAGTGCATCGCTTCGTGGTCGCCGGCTTCCTTCTGCCGCACCTGCTCCATGAAGCGCTCGGCCTGGTCTTCGGGATCGTTGAGCTCCGAGAAACCGTTGGCGATCTCGCGGCCGCAGATGTAGAGCTCGAAACGCTCGGTCAGCTCCGGGTTCTTGTCGCTGCGCCGCGCCAGCGGGGAGACCTCGGCCGGATAGTCGACGATGTAGGTGGGATCCCACAGTTCGGCTTCGACGGTGTTTTCGAACAGCGTCAGCTGCAGGCCGCCGAGGCCGTCGGTCTCGCGGAAGGGGATTTTCAGCTCGTTCATCTTGTCGATGATTCTCGCGCGGTCGTTGAGCACTTCGTCGCCGATTTCCGGGCGGTATTTCTTGATCGCGCCGGTGATGGTCAACCGGGCGAAGGGTTTCGACAGGTCGAGCGGACGGCCCTGGTAGGTGATCTGTTCGGTGCCCCGGGCGGCCTGTGCCGCGGTACGCAGGATCTGCTCGACGAACTCCATCAGGTATTCGTGGTTGGTGTACGCGGCATAAAACTCGAGCATCGTGAATTCCGGGTTGTGCCGGGTAGAGATGCCTTCGTTGCGGAAGTTGCGGTTGATCTCGAACACCTTCTCGAAGCCGCCGACCACCAGGCGCTTCAGGTAGAGCTCCGGCGCGATGCGCAGGTAGAGTTCCATGTCGAGCGCGTTGTGGTGGGTGACGAAGGGGCGTGCCGAGGCGCCGCCGGGAATCGGCTGCATCATCGGCGTCTCGGCCTCGTAGAAGCGGCGGCTGATCAGCAGGTTGCGGATGGCCTGGATGATGCGCGCGCGCTGCACGAACACCAGCCGGGTGTCCTCGTTCATGATCAGGTCGACGTAACGCTGGCGGTACTTCAGTTCCTGGTCGGTGAGGCCGTGGAATTTCTCGGGCAGCGGGCGCAGCGACTTGGTCAGCAGGCGGATGTGACCGACGCGCACCGTCAGTTCGCCCTTCTGGGTCTTGAACAGCATGCCCACGGCGCCGACGATGTCGCCAATGTCGTAATGCTTGAAATCCTCAAGCGCAGCCTGCCCGGTGTCGTCGATCGACACATAGATCTGGATGCGCCCGCTCATGTCCTGGATGGTCGCGAAGCAGGCCTTGCCCATGACCCGCTTGAGCATGATGCGGCCGGCGATCTTGACCACCACCTTTTCCTCGACCAGCGCCTTGGGGTCCTTGTCCTCGTGTTCTGCGGCGAGAACCTCGGCCAGGTGCGTGCGCGCAAAATCGTTGGGAAAGGCGATACCTTCCCCGCGCAATGCCTTCAGCTTGGCACGCCGCTCTTCAATGATGCGGTTGGTGTCGACGGGCGGCGTGGTGTTCGGGTTTTCCATGATGGAGTCCTGGGTCAGAGGCCTGATTTGAGGCTGGCGGTGATGAAGGGGTCGAGGTCGCCGTCTAGGACGGACTGGGTGTTGCCGATTTCGACGTTGGTGCGCAGATCCTTGATGCGTGACTGGTCGAGCACGTAGGAGCGGATCTGGTGGCCCCAGCCGATGTCGGTCTTGGCATCTTCCATGGCCTGTTTCTGCTCGTTCCTTTTGCGCAGTTCCAGTTCGTAGAGCCTGGATTTCAGCATGGCCATCGCCTCGGCGCGGTTGCGGTGCTGCGAGCGGTCGCTCTGGCACTGCACGACGATGCCGGTCGGTACATGGGTGATGCGCACCGCGGAATCGGTCTTGTTGATGTGCTGGCCGCCGGCGCCGGAGGCGCGGTAGGTGTCCACGCGCAGGTCGGCCGGATTGACTTCAATCTCGATCGAGTCGTCGACCTCGGGGTAGACGAAGACGCTGGCGAAGGAGGTGTGCCGGCGGTTGTTGGAGTCGAAGGGCGACTTGCGCACGAGGCGGTGCACGCCGCTTTCGGTGCGCAGGTGTCCGAAGGCGTAGTCGCCGGTGATTTTCAGCGAGGCGCTCTTGATGCCCGCCACGTCGCCCTCGGACTCCTCCAGCACCTCGACACGGAATTTTTTCTGCTCGCAGTAGCGCAGGTACATGCGCTCGAGGATGGATGCCCAGTCCTGCGCCTCGGTGCCGCCGGAGCCGGCCTGGATGTCGAGGAAACAGTTGTTGGGGTCCATCGGGTTGGCGAACATGCGGCGGAACTCCATGCCCTCCACGATGCCGGCGAGTTTGGCGGCATCCTGTTCAACGGCGGCAAGGGTGTTGTCGTCCTGTTCCTCGCGGGCCATCTCGAGCAGTTCCCGCGCGTCGCGCAGGTTGCCGTCGAGGTCGCGCAGCGTGACCACGATGCCCTCGAGGAGCTTGCGTTCGCGGCCGACTTCCTGGGCGCGCTGGGCATCATTCCACAGCGCAGGGTCTTCGCTGAGCTTGGTCAGTTCCTCGAGACGGCGGGTTTTTGTCTCGTAGTCAAAGATACCTCCGCAACGCCCCCGCGCGTTCGTCGAGGTCGGTCAGGCGGTTGGTGATGGCGTTGATGCGTTCGGCTTCCATGGTATTTCCGCGAAAAAGGCGGATTTTACCGGATTAAGCGCTGCTGACCCGGTTCTTTCGCCGATTTGCAGCTTTGTTGCGGTGATGCAAGCGCCTGTTATTTCAGCATTTCCGTGTCGCTCAGCACCTGGCCTCCCGAGCCTGCCGGACCGGCCGGCATCAGGCCGCGTTCGACCAGCAGTCCGGGGTTGAAGCGGAAGTTTTTTGCAGCAGCGAGTTTCCGTGCCAGCGCCGCCAGTTCCCCGCGCTCCAGACCCTCGGCCCGCGGCAGTGCGAGCAGAATCCGGTTGTTGGTGCCGCCGACCCGCAGGATGTGCAGTTCATCGAAGGTATCGCGGTAGGTGCGCACCATTGAATCGTAGGGCGGATCGGTGGCAACACTCCACAGGTTGCCGATGACCACTCCCGCAGGGCTCACCGCCCGGCGCACCGCGGCCAGGAATTCCCGCGTGGTCAGGTGCGCCGGCACCGCATCGGCGCCGAAGGCGTCGAGGAATATCACGTCATAAGGCCGCTTCACCGCTTCGATGAAGCGGCGGCCATCAGTGACGTGGATGCGCAGTTGCGCGTCCTCGCGAAAGCCGAGGTGGCTGATCGCGGCTGCCGCAACCACGGGATTGATGTCGACGGCATCGATTTCGGAAGCGGGGTAATGATGGCGCAGGAAGGCGGGCAGCGTACCGCCGCCGAGTCCGACCACCAGGAAGCGCTTCGGTTCTTCGCACAAGGCCAGTCCGGAAAGCGCGACGGGCAGATAGGCCAGTCCCAGATATTCCGGATCGCCGGGTTTGACCAGGCTCTGGCGCACTCCGTCGCGGCCGAAACGCAGCGCGCGCAGACCGTTGCCCTCGTCGGTGATGACCACCGTGCCGTAGGCCGAGGCTTTTTCGTAGATCACCGGACCTGCGGCCCCGGCCGCCGTTGCCAACAGCGCGCAGGCGAACGCGGCAAGGCTGAGGCCGGTGCGCCATGCTCCGGATCCGTTCATCGAGCTGTCTCCCCGCATTGTGTGGATCGGACCGGTGTGTCCCGGCCTCTGGATGGCAGTGTAATCGAGCGCTGCCGGCTTGTCCCGCGTTCAGCCGCCCTGCCAGTGTTCCAGGATCAACTGCAGGGTCACCGCGCCGTTGTAGTGGTTGGCGGACAGCCGGTAGGTGGCGAGGATGGCGTCGGGCAGCGGCTCGGCATGGCCGAACAGCATGGCGTCCAGGAGTTGCGCGCCGCGGCGCAGCCGCAGCTTCAGGTGGCGCTCTCCGACAACCCGCTGGGCGGCGACTTCGAAGCGGTCATGGAAGCGCGGCTCCGGGAAACCCTGTCCCCAGACCGCATCGGCCAGCGCCGCGGCGTTGTCGAGGTTAAGGTCCTCCGGCGGCAGTTCGCCGTCACTGATCCATTCGCGTTCGAGGTCGGCGGGCGTCAGCAGTTCGCGCGTGACGGCTTCGAAGGCAGCGCGGAAATCCGCGAAGGCGTTTTCCCGCAGCGAGAGGCCGGCCGCCGCGGCATGGCCGCCGAAACGCAGGATCAGCCGCGGGTGGCGTTTCGAGACCAGGTCCAGTGCGTCCCGCAGGTGCAGCGTCGGGATCGAGCGGCCGGAGCCCTTCAGTTCGCCGTTGCCTGCGGCGGCAAAGGCGAAGGTGGGCCGGTGGAAACGTTCGCGCAAGCGCGAGGCGAGGATGCCGATCACGCCCTGGTGCCATTGCGGATCGAAGAGGCTCAGCGAGTAGCCGGGTTCGACGTCATCCATAGTGGCCAGCGCTGAGGCCTGCATGTCGGCCTCGATGTCGCGGCGCTGGCGGTTCAGCTGGTCGAGCTGGCGCGCGATGTCGGCGGCACGGATTGCATCGTCGGTGGTGAGGCATTCGATGCCCAGCGACATGTCGGTCAGACGTCCCGCGGCGTTCAGGCGCGGCCCGGCGACGAAGCCGAGGTCATAGGCGCCGGCGCGGCGGATGTCGCGGCCGGCAGCGCTGAACAGCGCGGTGATGCCGGGCTGGGCGCGGCCGGCGCGCATCCGTTGCAGGCCCTGCTGCACCAGCAGGCGGTTGTTGTCATCGAGCTTCACCACGTCGGCGACGGTGCCGAGGGCGACCAGGTCGAGGACCGTGTCGAGTCTGGGTTCAGCCGACTTGTCGGCATAAACGCCGCGCCTGCGGAATTCCGCACGCAGAGCCAGCATCAGGTAGAACATCACGCCCACGCCGGCGAGGCTCTTGCTCGGGAAGCTGCAGCCGGGCTGGTTGGGGTTGATGATGCACCAGGCTTCGGGCAGCGCATCGCCGGGGAGGTGGTGGTCGGTGACCAGTACCTTCATGCCGAGGCGGTTGGCTTCGGCGACGCCGTCGATGCTGGCGATGCCGTTGTCCACCGTGATCAGCACATCCGGTTTTTTCTGCTTCGCCGCGAGCTGCACGATTTCCGGCGTCAGGCCGTAGCCGTATTCGAAGCGGTTGGGCACCAGGTAGTCGACGTCGGCGCCGAACTGGCGCAGCGCGCGCAGGCCGACTGCGCAGGCCGTGGCGCCGTCGGCATCATAGTCGGCGACGATCAGCAGCTTTTTGCGCGCGGTGATCGCGTCGGCGAGCAGTGCTGCCATGGCCCCGGTGTTGAGCAGCCGTTCCGGCGGAATCAGGCGCGACAGTTCCAGTGCGAGCTGCGCGCGGTCGGTGATGCCGCGCGCCGCGTAGATGCGCGCCATGAACGGCGACAGCCCGGCGGCAACGAGATGCTTCGCCGCTGCGCCATCGACGGGGCGGGTGACGATCGCGTTCATGCGTCCTGCTGCACCAGGGCCGGCCACGGCAGCGGCCGGCGCCAGAATTTGAGCTTGTCGGCCGGGCTCAGCGTGCAGCGCAGGCACAGTGCCGGCCCGGTGGCGACGACCACCAGTTCATCGAGCCCGCGGTGGCCGAGGGTTCCGTAAAGCGGTGCAAACCAGCGTTCCTCGAGCATCGACAGCGTACGCAGCCAGGCTTCGGGACCGTCGTAACGCGCCGCGAGATGGGTGCGGTCGAGGATCAACAGGTGGCGTCCCTCGGCGTCGGGTCGCTGGCCCAGCCACAGCGCGGCGCTGGCAGGGGCCTCCCGGTGTTCGGCGCCGGCCTGCAGTGCCAGCGCCACGGCCAGCGTGTCGTTGCTCCAAAGCTGCGAGAAATGCCGGCCCGGAACCGCAGGCTTGCGGCCGCCGCCCCACAGCAGCAGGCTGTTGGCGGAGGGCAGGCCGCGGGCTTCGCGTGCCTG
>JALHND010000064.1 GCA_022843705.1 Burkholderiales bacterium | reverse complement strand
GCGCAGCATCGCTGGTTCAGATACGCGGCGCCTCAGCCGAGAGCACTGCGTCCGGTGTTTACTGCGGCCAGCTGTTCACTGGTGCGGCCGAAGCGGCGTTCGCGCCTACGGTAGGACGCGATCGCCTGATCCAGAGCATCCGCATCAAAATCGGGCCACAGGGTATCGGTGAAATAAAGCTCGGTATAGGCCAGCTGCCAGAGCAGGAAATTGCTGATGCGCTGTTCGCCTCCGGTGCGTATGAACAGATCGGGTTCCGGCAGATCACCCAGAGACAAATATTGCAGCAGATCGTTTTCCGTCCACGGTGCAGTGTCGCCGACAGCCGACTGTCGCATGCGGTTGACCGCCTGCATGATGTCCCAGCGTCCGCCATAGTTGGCAGCCACTGTCAGCACCAGTCCGTCATTGCCCGCAGTCAGTTGCTGCGCATCGTTTATGAGACTGACCAGCAGCGGATCAAACCGTGAAAGATCGCCGATCACGCGAAACCTGACATTGTTCTGGTGCAGCCGCTCGACCTCCTGCTGCAGCGCACTGACGAACAGTTGCATCAGCAACGAAACCTCGTCCGCCGGACGCCGCCAGTTTTCGCTGCTGAAGGCAAAAAGGGTCAGCGCACCGACACCCCGCCGGCTGCAGGCCTGCACCGTATTGCGAACCGCTTCGACACCGCGCCGGTGCCCCGCCACACGGGGCAGGAACCGCTGCTTCGCCCAGCGCCCGTTGCCGTCCATGATGATGGCGACATGGCGCGGAACCGCATCAACTCCGGGTATTGTCTGGGTCGAACTGGACACGTCGCCGCTTCAGATCGCCATGAGGTCGGCTTCCTTGACCTCCAGCGCCTTGTCGATTTCGGCGATCGAGCGGTCGGTCAGTTTCTGGATGTCATCCTGCGCCCGCCGCTCGTCGTCTTCCGCGACTTCCTTCTTCTTCAGCAGTTCCTTCAACTGGTTGTTGGCGTCGCGCCGCACGTTTCGTACGGCCACCTTTGCATTTTCGCCTTCATGCCGCACGACCTTGATCAGATCCCTGCGCCGCTCCTCGGTCAGTGCCGGCATCGGCACCCTGACGATGTCACCCTGGGTGGCCGGATTGAGGCCGAGGTCGGAGTCGCGGATGGCCTTTTCGACCGCGATGACCATTTTCTTCTCCCAGGGACTGACCCCGATGGTCCGTCCGTCGAGCAGCGTGACATTGGCTACCTGCGGCAGCGGCGTTGGATTGCCGTAATAGTCCACCATCACGTGATCCAGCAGGCCGGTGTGTGCGCGCCCCGTCCGGATCTTGCCCAGGTCGAGCTTCAGCGCCTCGACCGTCTTTTTCATTTTCTGCTCAGCGTTCTTCTTCACGTCAGCAATCATCGCCGCCTCCATTCAGACATGCACCATCGTTCCCTCGTCCTCGCCCATCACTACCCGCTTCAGCGCCTGCGGCTTGAAAATGCTGAACACGTTGATCGGCAGTTTCTGGTCCCTGCAAAGGGTCAGCGCCGTAGCGTCCATCACCTTCAGGTTCTTGATGATCGCCTCGTCGAACGTCAACCGCTGGTAACGCATCGCATCAGGGTGGGTTTTGGGGTCATCGGTATAAACGCCGTCCACCTTGGTTGCCTTGAGCACCAGATCGACGTTCATTTCCATTCCACGCAGCGCCGCCGCGGTATCCGTGGTGAAAAAGGGATTGCCGGTGCCCGCCGCAAAAATCACGATCTTGCCCTCTTCCAGGTAACGCATGGCCTTGCCGCGGATGTACGGTTCGACCACCTGCTCGATGTTCAACGCGGACTGCACCCGGCTCAGCAGGCCGACCTGGCGCATCGCATCCTGGATCGCCAGTGCATTCATGACCGTCGCCAGCATGCCCATGTAATCCGCCGTGGCCCGGTCCATGTGGGCGGCGCCGGGCGCCACACCGCGGAATATGTTGCCGCCCCCGATGACCACCGCAACTTCCACCCCCAGCCGCGCCACTTCCGCGATTTCGGCGACGATGCGGTTGATGGTGTCGCGATTGATGCCGTAGCTGTCATCGCCCATCAGTGCCTCGCCGCTCAGCTTGAGCAGGATACGCTTGTAGGCTGGAGTAACGGGCATTTTCAAGTCCTTGTTTTTATTTATTATTTTTGCTTCGCTTGGCCAACTTGCGCCATCACTTCAGCTGCAAAATCATCCCTCTTCTTCTCGATGCCCTCACCGACCACGTAAAGCTCGAAGCGTGCAACGCCGGCATTCGCCGATTTCAGCAGTTGCTCGATGGTCTGCTTGTCGTTCTTGACGAAGGGCTGGCCGAGCAGCGTCACTTCCTTGAGGAATTTCTGCACCGATCCCTCGACCCGTTTGGCCATGATCTCCGGCGGAATGGTCTTGCCGGATTTGGCGGCGTCCTCGGCCGCCTTTTCCGCCGCGACGCGGCGCTCGGCCTCGATCGCCTCTGCCGGCACACCGGAGGCGTCCAGCGACTTGGGCTTGCTCGCAGCAATGTGCATCGCGATGTCCTTGCCCATGGCCTCATCGCCGCCGACCAGGTCAAGCATCACGCCAATCTTGGCACCGCCGTGGATGTAGGTCGCCAGCCGGCCTTTGGCCTCGATACGTTCGAAGCGGCGGATCGACAGGTTTTCGCCGATCTTGCCGACCAGCGCCTTGCGCCGCTCTTCCACCGTGACGCCATCCAGCGTCAGCGCCGACAGCGCTGCAACATCCGCGGGCTTCTGCTCCGCCACCAGCCTGGCCAGCGTGCCCGTCAAGGCGAGAAAATCCTCGTTCTTGGCGACAAAATCAGTCTCGCAGTTGACTTCAATGATGGCTCCCAGCCGCGCGTCAGGTGAAACATGGGTCGCGAC
Organism: Burkholderiales bacterium; assembly: GCA_022843705.1. Taxonomy (GTDB): domain Bacteria; phylum Pseudomonadota; class Gammaproteobacteria; order Burkholderiales; family SG8-41. The sequence goes on along the minus strand of JALHND010000064.1, from coordinate 14,362 downwards.
CACACCCTCGGCGGCAACACGTGAAGCCGCCTTGCTCGCCTTGTTGCCCAGCTTGACCCGGAGAATTTCCTCCGCCTTGGCCAGATCGCCGCCTGCTTCGGTCAGTGCCTTTTTGCATTCCATCATCGGGGCATCGGTTTTTTCCCGCAGTTCCCGCACCATGCCCGCCGTTATTTCCGCCATTGCTGCCATTCCTCTTACGCCAATTTAAAAAAAAGGGGCTAAGCAGCCCCTTGAATGTATCGTGGAGCCGTCTCAGGATGCCGCAGTTTCGGCGTCCTCGACCTCGACAAACTCGTCGGAACCGCCGCCGACGATCTCCTTGATGCTGGTGCTGCGCCCCTCGAGCACGGCATCCGCCATGCCGCGCGCATAAAGCTTGATCGCGCGGTTGGAGTCGTCGTTGCCGGGAATGATGTAATCCACGCCCTCGGGCGAATGATTGGTGTCGACAATGCCGATGACCGGAATTCCGAGCTTCTTTGCCTCGGAAATGGCGCCTTTCTGGTAACCGACATCGATCACAAAAAGCGCGTCCGGCAGGCTGTTCATGTCCTTGATGCCGCCCAGGCTGCGGTCGAGCTTGGCGATTTCGCGCTCGTACTGCAGCGCCTCCTTCTTCGACAGCTTCTCGAAGGAACCGTCCTCGCGCATCGCCATCATGTCTTTCAGGCGCTGGATCGACCCCTTGACGGTCTTGTAGTTGGTGAGCATGCCGCCCAGCCAGCGATAATCAACATAGGGGGAGCCGCAGCGCAGCGCTTCCTCGCGCACGATTTCGCGCGCCTGGCGTTTGGTGCCGACAAACAGGATGGTGCCCTTGTTCGATGCCAGCTGGCGCACGAACTTGATCGCATCCTGGTACATGGCCATCGTCTTTTCGAGGTTGACGATGTGAATCTTGTTGCGGTGACCGAAAATGTAAGGTGCCATTTTCGGGTTCCAGTAACGCGTCTGGTGGCCAAAATGGACGCCGGCCTCGAGCATCTCGCGCATGGTGACTGACATGATCTGAATCTCCAGTTAGGGTTAATCCGCCACCTGCCCATTGCGACCCGGAAATCCGGGCACCCTTAACGACGGCAGGTGTGTGGGGTTGTTGCACGATCCGGCGCCCCGTTCACCCGGAATCCGGGGAAATACGATGTGCCGACAGGAATCGAGCTAACTTGTTATTTTAACACGCAAAGACATCACCCCTCAAGCTGTCCGGCCACCTCCGAGATCACCCCGCCCAGCCTCGGGAAGAATCGCCGGAAATCCGAATTTTTCGAATGGTTACAACCTGTTAGAATCGCCCGTCCCCGCAACCGCTCAATCCACCGCATTGCCGCCAGGCGCACAATGCCCGTCCCGTAATGGCCGTAAACCTCAAAAACAGCAAAGAAATCGAACAGATGCGCATCGCCGGCCAGCTGGCCGCCGAAGTCCTTGATTTCATCACCCCGCACATCAAACCGGGGATCACCACCGGCGAACTCGACCGGCTGTGCCATGACTACATGGTCAACGTGCAGCATACCGTGCCGGCACCGCTGAACTACACGCCACCTGGCTACACGCCCTACCCGAAATCCATCTGCACCTCGGTCAATCACGTGGTCTGCCATGGCGTGCCCGGCGAAAAAAAACTCCGCAACGGCGACATCATCAACGTCGACATCACGGTCATCAAGGACGGCTTCCACGGCGACACGAGCCGGATGTTCTGCGTCGGCCAGCCGTCGATACAGGCACGTCGCCTGGTCGAACTGACCTATGAGTGCATGTGGCGCGGAATCCGCGCCGTTCGCCCGGGAAACACGCTCGGTGACATTGGCCATGCCATCCAGGTTCATGCCGAGCAGCAGGGCTGCAGCGTGGTCCGTGAATTCTGCGGCCACGGCATCGGCCGGAATTTCCATGAAGAGCCGCAGATCCTGCACTACGGCCGGCCCGGCATTGGCATGCGCCTGGAAGCCGGCATGATCTTCACCGTTGAACCCATGATCAACGCCGGCAAGCCCGATATCCGCCAGATGGCCGACGGCTGGACCATCGTCACCAAGGACCACAGCCTTTCGGCGCAGTGGGAACATACCGTGTTGGTGACCGAAAACGGCTACGAGGTACTCACGGTTTCCGCAGGAACCCCGGCCCCTCCCGCCTGACCCGGACTGGCAGCCACCCCGCATGCGCACCGATCCGGCCGTCCGGCATCGCCCTGCTCCGCAGGACGCGCAGCGCACGGTGCTTGCAGGTGAACGCGCGGCACTGCAGCAACAATTCGAAACCGGACAAACGGGACGCGAAGTGCTGCGCCGGCTCTCGCTGCTCACCGATCGCCACCTGCGCCTGGCCTGGAAAGCGCGCGACATGCCTGGCGACATCGCGCTGGTTGCCGTTGGCGGTTACGGCCGCGGCCTGCTGTTTCCGCATTCCGACGTCGATATCCTGATCCTGCTGCCTGGTACGCCGGATGCCGCAATCCGGGAAAAACTCGAAACTCTGGTCGGCACCTTCTGGGACATCGGCCTCGACGTCGGACACAGCGTGCGAACGCTTGACGAGTGTTTCGACGTCGCTGCCGGCGATGTCACGGTACAGACCAACCTGCTTGAATCCCGCCTGCTTGGCGGCAGCCGCGATCTCTACCGGAAATTCACGCGCCGCCTGCTGCAGTCCATTGATCCCGCCGCATTCCTCGGCGCCAAACGCATCGAGCAGCAGGAACGGCATTCCCGCCACCAGTCCACAAACCTCGAACCGAACCTCAAGGAAAGCCCGGGCGGTCTGCGCGACCTCAACACCATACTGTGGATTTCCAGGGCCGCCGGACTGGGACGAACCTGGATGGAGCTGGCACGGCGCGGCTTCATCACCAGGGACGAAGCGCGTGCCATCAGCAGGCACGAACGCACCCTCGAAATACTGCGAATCCGCCTGCATTACCTCGCCGGACGCCGCGAAGACCGCCTGCTGTTCGACCACCAGACCGCGCTGGCAACACAGCTCGGTTTCGCCAATCGGGGCGGGCGGCGGCCCAGCGAACGGCTGATGCAGCGTTATTACCAGACCGCAAAATCGGTGTCGCAACTCAACACGATCCTGCTGCAGAACCTCGCGCTGCGAATCGCACCTCCGGCAAACCGCTCCATGGTCACGCCGCTCAATCCGCGCTTCGTGGTGCGCGGGGAACTGCTGTCGGCGCCGGACGAGACAATCTTCGAACGCGATCCCTGCGCGATTCTCGAGGCCTTTTCCCTGCTCCAGCAGCACCACGACATCAAGGGCATCGGTGCGGTGACCCTGCGCGCATTGTGGCGCGCCCGCCGCCGCATCAACCCGGCGGCACGGCGGGACCCGCGGATGCGCGCACTGTTCATGGACATCCTGCGCAGCCCGACGCGGATGATCCGCGAACTGCGGCGCATGCACCAGTTCGACATTCTCGGCCGATACATCCCTGCTTTCGGCCGGGTCGTAGGACAGATGCAGCACGACCTGTATCACGTCTATACCGTCGATGAACACATCCTCAAGGTGGTGCGCAACCTGCGCCGCTTTGCAGTCCCCGAACTGGCGCACGAATTTCCCTTGTGCAGCCGGCTGATGAGCGAGTTCGACAAACCCGAACTGCTCTACCTCGCGGGCCTGTTCCACGACATCGCGAAGGGACGCGGCGGCGACCATTCCGAACTCGGCAGGGTTGACGCGCTGCGTTTCTGCAGGGCGCACGGCCTGGCGACCGCGGATGCCGAACTGGTCGCATGGCTCGTCGAACAGCACCTGGTGATGTCCGCCACTGCACAGAAGCAGGATCTGTCCGATCCCGAGACGGTGCGCGCCTTCGCACAGCGCGTCGGCAATGAACGCCGGCTGGTGGCACTTTACCTTCTGACGGTGGCCGACATCCGCGGCACCAGTCCGAAAGTATGGAATGCCTGGAAAGCCAAGCTGCTGGAAGACCTGTTCCATGCCACCCGGCGCCTGCTCACCGGGGAACGCAGCGACCGTCAGTACGGACAGCGCGCACGCCAGGAAGATGCCATGGTGCGCCTGCGTCTCTATGCGATACCGGAATCCGATTACCGGGAATTCTGGCAGCAGCTCGACACCGCCTATTTCCTGCGCCACGAAGCGCAGGAAATCGCCTGGCACACCCGTCACCTCCACCGCAGGGTCAACTCCCCGGTGCCGGTGGTCAAGGCAAGGCTGTCGCCCATCGGCGAAGGACTGCAGGTCCTGGTATACGTCGCAGACCAGAAAGAGCTGTTCTCGCGGATCTGCAGTTTCTTCGAAGGCATCAGCTTCGACATTTTCGAAGCCCGGATCCACACCACCCGCCATGGTTATGCGCTGGACACCTTCCACATCCAGGACAGCTCGAACCGCCAGCCCGAATACCGCGACCTGATCAGCTACATCGAATACGAGCTGACGGAACGGCTGTCCCGCAGGGAACCGCTACCCCCTTTGACCAAACCCCGGGTGAGCCGCCAGCTGCGCCATTTCCCGATCACGCCGGAAGTCAGCATCCAGACCGATGAACGCGGAAACTACCGCATGCTCTCGATCGTCGCGGGCGACCGTCCGGGACTGCTGTCCCGCATCTCCCGCACGCTGACCGCGTTCGACATCAACCTGCACGCCGCAAAAATCAACACCCTGGGTGCCCGCGCGGAAGACACCTTTGTCGTCAGCGGCGCCGCGCTGAACAATCCGAAAACCACCGTGCGCTTCGAAAGCGAACTGCTGGAACAGCTTCGCATCCGCTAGTCATTCCCGATCAGTCGTCTTCCAGGATTTGCCCCGGGAACAGCACTTCCGTGAAGCCGAAGTTGCGCAGGTCGCGGATGCGCATGGGATACAGCACACCATCGAGGTGATCACATTCGTGCTGCACCACGCGCGCATGAAAACCTTCGACGCTGCGCTCAATGGCGCCCCCTTCCGCGTCGAAACCGGAATACCGCAGGCGCAGGTGTCGCGGAACCAGCCCGCGCATGCCCGGCACCGACAGGCAACCCTCCCACCCCTCTTCCAGCTCCTCGTCGAGGGGAGTGATCACCGGATTGACAAGAACGGTCCTGGGCACCGGCTCCGCATCCGGATAACGCGGGTTCGCCGCCATGCCGAAAATCACCACCCTCAGCCCGACGCCGATCTGCGGCGCCGCGAGCCCGGCTCCGTTCAGCGCCCGCATGGTGTCCTCCATGTCGGTGATCAGAGCCTGCAATTCCGGTGTCCCCAGCCGTTCCACCGGTCGTGCGACCTGCAGCAGGCGCGGATCACCCATCCGCAGCACCTCCCTAACCGCCATGGTTGCCCGCAACCCCGGCCAGGAGGATCGCCACCCGCTTCATCGCCGCGTCGGAAACCGCCCGGATGTCTTCAAGCGCAATACCCTGGCGGTTGGCGCCAATGCCGGCCGCGGCATTGACCACCACCGCCAGCATCGCATAACAAAGTCCGATCTCACGGGCCAGCACTGCTTCCGGCATTCCGGTCATGCCCACAACATCGGCGCCATCGCGCGCCATGCGGCGGATCTCGGCGGCTGTCTCCAGTCGCGGGCCCTGGGTCGCTCCGTAGACCCCGCCGTTGTGCAGTTCTTCTCCGGCGTCCGCACCTGCACGCAACAGCCTGCCGCGCATCGTTTCGCAAAACGGCTGCGTGAAGTCAACATGGTCCAGTGGCTGGTCCACACCGTCGAAAAAAGTGGACGCACGGCCATGGGTGTAATCGATGATCTGGTCCGGCACCACCAGGGTGCCTGGCTCCAGGGCCTCCAGAATGCCGCCGACAGTGGTCACCGCGACAACGTCACGCACTCCGCAATCGTGCAATGCGCGGATGTTTGCGCGATAGTTGATCCGGTGCGGCGCGAAAACATGCCCGTCACCGTGCCGCGCAAGAAAAACCACTTCGGCACCGCACAGCCTGCCGAAAGTCAGTGCCGCCGAAGGTGCGCCGTAAGATGTGGACAGGACCTCGCGGCGCACATCTTCGAGCTCCGCAATCCGGTTCAGTCCGCTGCCGCCGATGATGCCGAGCACGGGCATGAATGCTCAGTCCTCGCGCAGTGCGTAAACGGCCGGCAGGTTGCGCCATTCGCCGCGCACGTCCATGCCAAAACCGAAGAGATAACGGTCGGGAACGCTGACTCCGGCAAAATCCGCGGTGACGGGTTTTGGCCGGGGCAGCCGCTTGTCCGCGAACACCGCAACCAGCACCTGCAGCGCCCCTGCAGCCAGCAACCTGCCGCGTATGGCCGCAAGCGTCCGCCCCTCGTCCAGGATGTCATCCAGCACCAGCACGACACGCCCGCGCACGGATGCCGGCACGTCGACCCGCCACTGCAGCTCACCGCCGCGGGTCGCATCGCCGTACCGGGTGGCATCGACATAATCGAAATCCAGCTGGAAGGGCAGCATCGGCAACAACTGTCCGGCAAACACCACGCCCCCCCGCATCACCGCCAGCACCAGCGGGCGCCGGTCGGCCAGGACCGCGGTGATTTCACGCGATACCCTGTCGAGCGCAGCACGGACCTCGCCCGGCGCAATGATCAACTCCGCACCCGGCGGCAGTACCGGGGACGGAAGCTGAAAAGACGATGCCTCGCCTGCAGCGTCAGTAAGTGAAGGTGACGACGTCGTCATCCATGGCCTGTTCGATGACATAGGCGCCGCCGACGGTTTCCGTGATCTCGGGAATCAGGTCATCGCCCCACAACTCGAGGGTCGGCGTGCAAACCTTGAAATGAACGCCTGCTTCGTGGGCGTCCTTGATGAAATCGTAGACGCTTTTCGGCGATCCCTCCTTGACGAACAGTTTCTCCGCGACACCCTTTTTCGCCAGTTCCCCCGCGCGCGCCGTCAGTATGACCTCCACTTCATAGTCCATTGCAGCCGCCACGGTCGCCTGGAAAAACGGCGCCCCCAGTTCTGGGCCGTTGGAAGGGTCGGTATTGACCATGATGATCATCAGTTTGTTAGCCATGTCGCGCCTCGCAGGGTGGTTATGTCCGGAAGAATATTAGCACGTGATTATATTCGAGCCCGGGCCGATTTCAGGCATCGCGACGCGCACGCCCGCGCAGATAACGACGAAATGCCGCACCGATCTCCGGATGTTTTCCGGCCAGCTCGACATTCGCCTCCAGGTAACCCAGCTTGGTCCCGCAGTCATAACGGCGCCCTTCAAATTCCCAGGCCAGCACCGCCTCCTTCCGCTGCAGCCGCGCAATGGCATCGGTGAGCTGAATTTCCCCTCCGGCACCCGCACGGGAACGCGACAACTCGTCGAAGATGCCCGCCGTCAGGATGTAACGTCCCACCACGCCCAGCCGCGACGGCGCCTCGGCCGCTGGCGGCTTCTCGACGATTCCGCTGATCACATGCGGCGACTTCGAACGCGGCGGAACCGCCACGACACCATAACGCGAAATTTCGGAACGCGGCACCTGCTGCACGGCTATGACCGAGGCTCCACCGGCACGATGCAGTTTTTCCATCTGTGCCAGCACCGGCACACGCGCATCGATCAGGTCATCCGCCAGCAGGACTGCAAACGGTTCATTCCCCACCGCCGGCTGCGCGCAGAGCACCGCATGCCCGAGCCCCAGCGGCTGCGCCTGGCGCACGAACAAACAACTGACGCCGCGCGGCAGTATGCCCCTGACCTCGGCCAGCAGTTCCCTGCGGCCGTTTTTTTCCAGCGCCAGCTCCAGTTCCACGGCCTGGTCGAAATGGTCTTCGATCGCGCGTTTTCCGCGCCCGGTGACAAAAATCAGCTCGGTCACCCCCGCCGCGAGGGCCTCCTCCACCGCGTACTGGATCAGCGGCTTGTCGACCACCGGCAGCATTTCCTTCGGACTCGCCTTCGTCGCCGGCAGGAAACGGGTGCCGAGCCCGGCCACCGGAAAAACCGCCTTGCGTATGGATGTCTTGTTTGCCACCCGAGTGCTCCCGTTAACCGTCAAGACTGTTGTTCAAGCAGCGCCAGCAGGCCTGCTTCGTCGATCACTGCAACACCCAGCGCCTGCGCCTTCTCCAGCTTGCTCCCCGCCTCGCCGCCGGCCACCACATAGTCGGTTTTTTTCGACACGCTGCCGGCCACCTTGCCGCCCTTTGCAAGTATCCGCTCCTTCGCCTCGTCGCGGCTGAGTCCCGGCAGGGTGCCGGTCAGCACGAAGGTCTTGCCCGCCAGGGGCAGGCTCAGGGGACCTTGCGCCTCGCCTTCCGGCCAATCCACCCCCTGCTTCCGCAAATCGCCCACGACCTCGCGATTGTGCGGCTCACCGAAGAAACGGACGATGCTCGCCGCCACCACCGGTCCCACATCAGATACCTGTTGCAGCACCACCTCATCGGCCGCCGCCAGTGCATCCAGGCTGCCAAAATGCCGCGCCAGGTCGCGGGCAGTGGCTTCACCGGTGTTGCGTATGCCCAGCGCAAATATGAAACGCGGCAGCGTCGTCCGGCGGCTGCGGCTGATCGCCTCGACCAGGTTCGCCGCGGATTTTTCGCCCATGCGGTCGAGCGCGGCCAGCGTCGCCACATCGAGGCGGTACAGATCCGCCGGACTCCTGACCAGATCGGCATCCACCAGCTGCTCGACAAGCCGGTCACCAAGGCCCTCGATATTCATCGCCCGACGGGACGCAAAATGCAGAAGCGCCTGTTTGCGCTGGGCAGGGCAATAAAGCCCTCCGGCACAACGATGGTCCTTCTCTTCCTCGTCCCTGACCACTGTCGAACCGCAGACGGGGCATTGTGCCGGCATCCGGAATTCTGCGGCCCCGGCGGGCCGCTTCCCGGCCACCACGGCAACAACCTGCGGAATGACATCACCTGCCCGGCGCACAATGACGGTGTCACCGACCCGCAGGTCCAGGCTGTGCACGAAACTTTCGTTGTGCAGGGTCGCATTGCTTACCGTCACGCCACCGACAAAAACAGGATCCAGTTTCGCCACCGGCGTCAGCCTGCCCGTCCTGCCGACCTGGATTTCGATTCCCCGCACCAGCGTCATCTCCTCCTGCGCAGGGAACTTGTGCGCGCAGGCCCAGCGCGGCTCACGGGAAACGAAGCCCAGCCTGCCCTGCAGATCGAGCGAATTCACCTTGTAAACCACGCCGTCGATGTCGAACGGCAGCCGGTCCCGCATCGCTGCGATCCGGCCATGGAACGCGATCAGGCCATCCGCCCCCCGCACCACGGCACGCTCTTCCGAAACCGGAAAACCGAAACCGGCCAGCGCATCCAGAATGCCGCCTTGGGTGTCCGGAATGTTCCAGCCGCCGGTTTCGCCAATGCCATAAGCATAAAAGGAAAGCGGCCGCTTCGCCGTCACCCCGGAATCGAGCTGCCGGATGAACCCCGCCGTGGCATTGCGCGGATTGACAAACACTTTCTGTCCGTCAATCCGCTGGCGCTCGTTGAGTTTCTCGAAATCGTCGCGGCGCATGAAAATTTCACCACGTACCTCCAGCACCGGGGGGCAGTCATCGCCGCGCAGGCGCAAGGGCACGCTGCGAACGGTGCGGACATTCGGCGTGACATCCTCGCCGACTTCGCCGTCACCCCTCGTTGCCGCGCGCAGCAGCACTCCCGCCTCGTAGCGGAGACTGATCGCAATACCGTCAAACTTGAGCTCGGCCACGTACTCGACCGGCGGGTCATCAGGATTGAGCTTCAGTTCGCGCCGTATGCGGCCATCAAAAGCGGTTGCGCCTCCGGCACCGGAATCGGTCTCTGTTCGAATGGACAGCATCGGCAGCGCATGACGCACCTCCGGCAGGTCTTCACGGGGCGCACCGCCGACGCGGCGTGTGGGGGAATCCGCAGAATCCAGTTCGGGATGCTCGTTTTCCAGCTGCTGCAGCTCACGGAACAGCCGGTCATACTCGGCGTCCGGAACCAGCGGATCATCCAGCTCGTAGTAGCTGCGGCTGTAACGCTCGATGTCCTCGCGCAACCGCGCCACGCGCTCGCGCAGCGACGCGGAAGTCATGCAAACAGCCGCAGCGCCCGCGGGCTCCCTGCCGCAATGTCGCGCGCCGCCATTGCGGCGTGGATCTCCTGCAACTGCTGCCGGATGCGCTCGAGCCCGGCCTGCTGCAGCGGAGTCCTGTTGTCATCGACCAGGATGCCGCCCAGGCTTTCCGCCACCGCGGATCCGGTCTGCACCATCCGGTCGAGCACCGCGACACCGCCGGCAATCCGCGGCACATCAAGCAGCAGCGTCAGGCCGGTGGTCTGCATCGTCGCAAGACGCCCTCCTGCGAAAGGTTCGGGCTCGTGGTTTTCCATCGTGAACAGCGTATGTCCGTCCGCATCGCACAGATGGAACAGCCCGTCCGGCTCCAGGCTGAACCCCGCGGCCAGAGCGACCTCGGCCACCTGCTCCGCAGGGAACGCGCTCCCGGAAGGCGCCACCACGTTCACGCCTATGGCCACATCCATCTCTCCGCAGAACGCATCCAGCCCACGCGCTGTTTCCAGGGCGGCCGCCGTATCTCCGCACTCTACCGTGGCACCGTGCCTGCCCGACCACTCGCGCAGCGCATCGCAGAACCCGTTGAGCTGGGGCGCATGCACCGGTCCCGACCGATTGACCAGCTGCAGTGCTGCCTGCAGTTCATGGCAGCCGGCATGGCTGCCGCGGTCCAGCAGGCGCCAGGCTGTGCCGTCGCCGTCACGACCGAGCACCCGCGCCGGTTTGCCGAACGTCGCCAGCTGCGACAGCAGCTCGCGAAGGGCCGAGTCGCCGACCGGCTGGCCGGCACGGATGAATGCAATGAACTCGATGGACGGATCGGCACCGCCCTCCGGGACCGGGCCGTCTGCAGCACCGATCCTCGGCTCGATCCGCGGCTCTTGCTGCAGCTCAACCGGATCCGCCTTCGGCGCCTTCAGCAACACGTCATCCCGTTCACCCTCGAAGGCCTGCCGCAAGCGCTGCTGCAGCTTGCGCTCCTGCAAAAGGTTGAAGGCATACACGCCGCCGACCACAACCAGCCCGATTGCCGCCAATGCGATCTGCAGGTCGCTCATCGGCGTTCCGGCCTTCAGGCCGCCTCTTCCGTGAGTTTCATCGCCGCATCGATGTCCACCGCGACGATGCGCGACACTCCCGGCTCCTGCATGGTCACACCGAGCAGCTGGTTGGCGATTTCCATGGTGATCTTGTTGTGGCTGATGAACACGAACTGTGACTGCTCCGACATCTTTTTCACCAGCTCGCAGAAACGTCCGGTGTTGTGGTCGTCAAGCGGCGCGTCCACCTCGTCCAGCATGCAGAACGGCGCCGGATTGAGCTGGAATATCGAAAACACCAGCGCCATCGCGGTCAGCGCCTTTTCGCCGCCTGACAGCAGATGGATCGAGCTGTTTTTCTTGCCCGGGGGCTGGGCGATGACCTGGATGCCGCTGTCGAGGATTTCCTCGCCGGTCAGCAGCAACTTGGCATTGCCGCCGCCGAACAGCGCCGGGAACATCCGCGAGAAATGCGCATTGACCTCGTCGAAAGTCGACTGCAGGCGTTCGCGGGTCTCGCGGTCAATGCGGCGTATCGCGTCCTCGAGGGTATTCATCGCCGAGGTCAGGTCTTCCGACTGCGCATCGAGATAGGTCTTGCGTTCCCGCGCCGTCTCGAGCTCCTCGAGGGCCGCCAGGTTCACCGCTCCCAGCGATTTGATTTCCCCGTTCAGGCGGTTGATTTCGGATTGCAGCGCCCCGGCACGAACACCTTTTTCCTCAAGCTGCTGCGCCAGCACGGCCTCGTCAATCCCGGCCTCGGCCAACTGCTGCGCATACTGCTCCTCGTTGATGCGCGCTTCGTGCTCCTTCAGCTTCACTTCGCTGATACGCGTGCGCAGCGGCTCCAGCTTCTGCTCTGCCGCCATGCGTTCCTGTTCGACTTCCTTAAGCTGCGCTTCGGTCGATTCGAGCACGTCGCGCGCCTCGGCCAGCGCCTGCTCCTTGGTGCCGCGCAGCGACAGCGAAATCTGCAGCTGGCTCTGCCAGGGCGATTCATCCAGCCGTGACAGCGACTCCTGTTCGGCGGCCAGCGCCTGGCGCAGGCGTTCGATCGATTCCCCGGATGCGGCAATCGCACGACCGACCTCTTCAACCTTGGCTGCCGAGGTTTTGCCCTGGAACTGCGCCTCCTGCAGTTCGCGGTCCGCGCGCTGCAGAATCTCCCGCTGCTGGTCGAGCAGCGCCTGTGCCTCGCGGAACTGCGCCTGCGCCTCTTCCAGTTCGCCGGCATAACCGGAGGCCTGTTCGCCCAGCTGCAGCAGCCGTGCCGAAGCATCCTCGCGCTGGCCGGTTTCCGTCAGCACCTGCTCGGCAATTTCCGCCAGCTCCGCAGCAATCTGCTCGCCGCGCTGTGTCAGCCGCTGCGTCTGCTCGGTCAGGCGCACGCTCTCGACCTGCAGGCCATGGTGTTTCTGCTGCAACCCCGTGACCTCCTGCCGCAGCACAGCCAGTTCCGATTTGGCATCGGCAATCAGCGCCGCCTGGACATCCACTGCCGACCGCAACCCCTCCAGCGCAACCTTCCTTGCCGCAACTTCGGCATCCAGCGTCTCGATTTCACGCTGCCGTGACAGCACGCCGTGCAGCTCCGAATCCGGCGCGTGGTATGTGAGGGTATGGCGCGTCAGCAGGCGGCCGTCGCGCGTCACCAGCACGGCACCCGGCGCGAGCTGCCGGCGCAAGGCCAGTCCCGACGACAGACTGTCGATGACGAAAGCCCCCCCCAGCCAGTCCGCCAGCGCCGGCACCAGCCGCGGATCACGGCAGTTCACGAACCGCGCCAGCGGCACGGCGCCGGCAGGAACCGGGGCTGAGGCATCGCCGTCGCCGGCTCCTGTTTCCGCCACGGCCAGCTTGCCCGGCGGCATGTCCCAGCTGCCGCAGACGTCCAGTCCGTCGAGTGTCACCGCGTTCAGGCGCTCGCGCAGCACGGCTTCAAGCGCATCCTCGTAGCCGGTTTCGATGGTGATGCCCTGCCACAGGCGCTGCGCGCCGTCCATGCCCCGCGCCAGGATCCAGTCGTCCATCCCCGGACCATGCGCAAGCTTGTCCTGCAACTGCCGCAAGGCTTCGACCCGCGCTTCAGTGGCGGTGATGCCCTGCACCGCCTGGTCCAGGGCTGCGGAACGCGCCTCGAGTTCCTGCTCCAGCCCGGGCAGCGCCCGTTCCTTCGCCGCCAGGGATTCACGCTGTTCATGAAGCACGGCTTCGATGCCCTGAATCTGCGCATGCAAGGCCTCCAGTGCAGCGGTATCCGGTTTTTCAAGGCCATTCTGCTCTTCGTACAGCCGTTCGTTGCGCACGGCCAGCCGCTCCAGCACCCGCACCGCATGTTCCAGCTTGGTCTGCTCGACCTGGCGCGAGCGCTCCACCTGCCCCATGGCCTGCTGCAGTTCATCGCGCCGGAGGCTGGCGCCGCGCCAGCCCTCCTCGACCAGCGGCAGCTTCCCGCGTTCCTCGGTGATGCGCGCCTCGCATTCGGCGATGCGCTGCCCGGCCTGCGCCTGCTCTTCCTGCCACTGCGCCAGACTGGCCTGTGCCTGCTCCAGCTGGTTTTCAGACGAGGCCAGCTGGCTGCCCAGGCCGCCGATCTGCTGCTCGACCCGGCTGCGGTTCTCGCGGATGTGAGCAATCTGCTGTTCCAGGCGGGCAATTTCCGCATTGGTCTCGTACAAGGCACCCTGGGCGGCATGCACTTCGTCGCCGGCACGGTAATGCCCGTTGCGCAGTTCCTCGAGCCTGCGCTCGGCATCACGCAGGCGGGCGGTTTCCGCCTCCAGTTCATTGGCAAGCCGCTCGATGTCCCGGGCATGGCGATTGCGCGTCGCCGCCGACTCCTGGCGCCGCGCGAACCACAGCAGTTGCTGGGTGCCCGTCACTTCAGCCTGCAAGGCATGGTAGCGGGTGGCCACCTCGGCCTGCCCCTGCAGATGGGTCAGTTGCTTGTCCAGTTCCTGGCGGATGTCCTCGACCCGCGCCAGGTTCTCCCGGGTGTCGCGCAGGCGCAGCTCGGTTTCGCGGCGGCGTTCGCGGTACTTGGACACGCCGGCAGCTTCCTCCAGGAAAACCCTCAGTTCCTCCGGCTTGGCCTCGATCACCCGCGAGATCATGCCCTGCTCGATGATCGCGTAGGCTCGTGCGCCCAGGCCGGTGCCGAGAAAAATGTCCGCCACGTCGCGGCGGCGGACATGGATGTTGTTGATGTAGTACGAGGAGTCGCCATCGCGTTCGAGCATGCGCTTGACTGAAATCTCGGCATAACTCGACCACTGTCCGGCGGCCTTGCCCAGGCTGTTGTCAAAGACCAGTTCGACACTGGCCCTGTTCACCGGCTT
>JALHND010000063.1 GCA_022843705.1 Burkholderiales bacterium | reverse complement strand
CGCGTCATGGCGACATACAGCAGCTTCGCTTCTTCGTGGATGTCGAAATCCCGGTGCGGCATGTAACCGAGCCCGGGAATCGCCACCACCGGAAACTCCAGGCCCTTGCTGCTGTGCATTGTCAGCACCTTGACGCTGTCCTCCGCGGGATCAAAGCGCTTCTTGCCGCCGGCACCGCCCAGATGCTGCACGGGTATCCGGGCCAGCTTGAGTTGTTTGGCCATTTCCTCACCAATAAAGCCCGTGCGATAAACAATCGCCATATCCCGCCACGGCCGGCCGGTTTTGTTGAGGCGGCGGAACTGCTCCGCCACATAAACGCCCTCCTGCGCCAGCGTCGGAAACTGCCGCAGCTCCGGCGGCAGGCCGCGGCGGCCGGCGCTTTCGGGCTGTATCAGCGGCACGCCATCCTCCTCGGCCTGCTCGGGACGGATGTATTCGCGGGCGAATTCGTAAGCGGTGCCGAGGATTTCAGCGGTGTTGCGGTAATTCAGCCGCAGAATGGTCGTGCGCCCCTGCGCCTGCACACCGAGACTGGAAAAACTGAACTTGCGCCGGGTCTTGCCGCCATAGATCGACTGCGCATCGTCATACAGCAGCAACAACGAGTTGGTCTCGGGGTCCACCATCTGCGTCACCAGCTTCAACCACTCCGGCTGGAAATCATGCCCCTCATCGATCATCACCGCACCGTATTGCGCGCGGGGAATCTGCCCCTGCTCCACGCCACGAATTACCGACTCCACCAGCTGCTCAAAAAACTTGTCGCCCTTGGGCGGCATCACCACGTTGTAGAGCCGCAGCTGTTCATAACACCAGCCATGAAAGGTGCGCACACTGACCTTCTGGTCGAGCTGCTTCAGCTTGATCACGCTCTGCAGCTTGGCAGCGAGCGCGGCGTTGTAGCAAAGCACCAGCACGGGTTTATTCAGCACCGGCGCCAGCCGTTCACAACGGAAACCGAGAATCAGCGTCTTGCCCGAACCCGCCACACCGTGGATGACCCGGTGCCCCTCGCCCAGACTGCGCGCCAACTGCTCCTGCTGCATGTCCATCACCCGCAGCAGATCCGGCAACATCGACGGCTCCTTGCGGCCGTCCGGCTCCACAGCCTCGGCTTCACCCAGGCTCAATTGTTCGGGCTGCACGCGGATTTCAGGGAAGAGATGCCAGCGCACGCGGTCGATCTGCGGCATGGTCAGCGCCGCACCGAACTGTACCGAGAACATGCCCCAGAGCCGTTTCTGGAAATCCTCGGCCTCGACGTTCTCCAGCATTTCATCCCGGCAGATCACCCGGTGCGGCTCGATCACCTTATCCAGCTGCGCCAATTCAAACTGTTTACGGGTGATATTGGCCAGCACCACGCCATAACCGAAGGGCACGCAAAGCCGCCCCTTGTAATGACCATCGCCCTGCTGCAACTGCGGGTCCGGCTGCAGCAGATTGACCACCGCATGCGCATACTGGCGCGCCTGCTCAAAGGGATTGACGACTTTTTGAAGGCCGGATTGGCCATGAATCGTGAACTGCGCCTTGTCCGCGCGCTCGATAGTCTCCGGCTTCCAGTCCTTGACCTCCAGGATCAGCACCCCGCGCCGCGGGCTCAGCAATACAAAATCGGGGTGTCGGGATGCCACGCCGATAGGCACGTCATACCAGCAGCAGTAATCGTCTTCGAGCTTGTCAACGAGGCGCTGGGCAAAGCGGCGCTCGCCGCTGGTCATGCGGCGGAGGCTGGCGTTTAAGGAGGGGATTAAAGTCGCCATAAGCCCGCCAAAAATAAAACTTACAAACTAAAACGACATTGATATTGAATCGATCATTCCCTTACCGAATTCCTTAACGCACTCACCTCCGTCAGGAATCATCCGCCTCGGAGACTTCCTCATAGTCATCCAACACCTTGTCTGTCATGCGGCCCAGGTGCTTCAGATTCGCCAATTCCTTGACGTTATCGTAAGAAATGTATGTGCACATTTCGGATAGCTCTCGGTCCTCCAGCATCGAGAACACGGGACGGCGAATCTCCTGCATGACTTTGTCACGTCGGACAGCCGGCGCAACAATGTGCAGTTTGATCTTGATGTTCTGCTGCAAGGCGATCAGATCAGCCATACGCAGCAGCCCCGAGTAGATTGAGGTCGTGTGTTCCACCTCAAAAGCGCGCACGATTGAGCGTTTTTTCAACCAGAGCACGTCGATTTGCTCAATGGTTTTCATCGTTGCCGAGTCGTAACCCAAAGGTAAATCGTCCAACAATTCCCCCGGATTGGGCGTCCAATGTTTCAGAACACGACCGCGATCAGCTTTCGGCAACCATATCGACAACCCCATGCTCGTCCCAATCTGCGCCAGCATAGCCTGAACGCGCATGGATTCACGGACATCATAAGTCTCGGCCTCACCCGGCTCTTCGACATCAGTAGCAGTCGGAACGCTCACGTTAATCGTTTTTTCCGGCGTTTTGACTATATGGTCACCCTTCCACAACGCCCTCACCGGTGGGTAATAGCAAAACCTGGACAATGTGCGCGCCGATCCCGACAAACCCAGCGCAAGGAGCCCGTCAAACAGTGCAGCATGTGAAGCGACAATACGGCGGCCAATCGATGCGGTTTCCCAGTCAAATGAAACCGGTACCCCTAAAAATTCGATAATCGCGCGGCGGTCCTTGAGCGAAATCACGCTCAGGTTTTTGACCGGATCATGTGCAGCGAGAAATGCATTAATAGTGTTACCGCTCGGACCAGTCAAATTGTTGGCGCGTCCGGCATTGAATGCATAAAGCTTATCAATCAAATCGGCCCGCTCATCAGGCTTAGATGCATCCAGGATTTTCGCTACGAGGCTGCCAAGTTCGGCGTTATTGCGAAACTCATTCAACATTCGGCGCCAAGCGCCTTGAGGAACCATAGCCTTGGCAACTGCCTCACTGTCCCTGGTGTTACCTTTGCCATTGCGATCAAGGATCCGGATGACTTCATCGCACTCCTCATCCGGGATTTCACCCGCGCCCCCGTACCGGATCCTGCCATCCCAGAATTTCCGGAAGTTATCGCTCTGTTGTCGCCAGATGCCATCTTTTAACTTGGCGTCATATTCGCTCGAAAACTGGCTTACAAGAGAGTTGAGATTCGAAATTGCCACAATTAAAAGTCCTCGATTAAATAGTTCTCACGAGCAAGCCGCAGCGGAGCACTGCCAATACGACGAAGTTTGTTTGGCAAAATTACGTTAATGCCCGGGATAACTCCCCCCAAGTGGCGAAGTGTCTCTCTTCCCAAGCTTCCAACCCTACTACTTCGGAAAAGCCTTGCAACGAATCTGGTCTTGGAAACAGAACAATGTTTTTTCCACCATCAGCAACGGCGCTCGGATAAACAATACCATCTAACAAAACGCCCTCGCCATCCCCTCCACCTATTTTGAATACCTTTGCAAAGTATTCAGAAACAACCTGCGAAGGCACATAACTGATGTGCTCCCTTCCATCCTTCTGCAAGGGTTTTGTTATTTCCTCAACAAAATTTTGCAGAAATAAAACGGCCTCCCTTTCCGCTCTCTTATTGTCATCGAAGATCGAGGGTTCTGACGGCAAGATGCTTAAGTCCAAAACAATAAGTTTCTTCAAACTTTTGAACGTTGTCACAACAGCTTTGCACGGAGGTCGCCCCAACACTTCCGCGAGTGCCGTTGAAACTTCAAAACTCATATATAAGTAGCTGATGCCTGCTGGGTTCATCCGTCCAGCGCCAGCCATCACATCGGGTGGCGCACCCGCCGTCTCCTCAGAAACCTCCCAATCCGCCTCACCCAGTCTTTCCCTGACTCGATAAAAAGTCTGACCCAGATCTAACTCACGAACCAAACCTAACCCTTGGCACATTCCACCAATTTCGCCGAGAAGTTGGGCTGGAGACCGAATATCCATATCAAACGGATCGCGGTGCGCCATTGAATAAAAAAAGTAGCGATAACGATGCTTTACCGTGTGCGTAAAGTATGTCCAGGAATAGTCCAAGGCCTTACTAAGATGAGTCGAAGACCAGTGACCATTTGCAGCCCGAACCCATCCCAAATTTGTGAACGCACCAACAACCTCTTCAAACAATTGGTCCTCCGCCTCGAACGGCAAAGAGAACAATGCATCCGCTGTATCTGTAGGTTCGATGACTGGCCCACCATCCCACGGCACTCCAGCCGCGCCAGGCTCGGCGTAGTAGTAGTGCAATGTGTTTGCTACTTTTTCCATCAAGACATCAAAAGGCGCGGCTATTGCCTCCTCTGATTGTTTGCCACAGTAGTCACACTCGTTTTCAACCGCGTTGCCAGAAATCACCCCCTTAAGAAATTCATCCTCGACACAATCCGGACAAACATGCGTATCACGGCCATGCCAACCGCGATCCTCACCCTCAATCCACTCCGCTTTGGCCAATCCCATAGCACCTCCACTCTTTAGCCATGAAGTTAGCACCGCCAGCACATTCAGTGTGTTGTAATCTTTGCCTTACAATCGCAAAAATAAATACAATTAATCAATATAATCAATAATATGGCGCAACTCGAAAACATCGAAGCAATCGAAAAACGTCTATGGAGCGCCGCAGACAACCTGCGCGCCAACTCCAACTACGCCAGCAACGAATACTTCATGCCCGTCATGGGCCTGATCTTCCTGCGCCATGCCTACAGCCGTTACCTGGCTGTCAAAGGCGACATTGAAGCCAAGCTGCCCAAACGCGGCGGCAAAACCCGCGCACTGACCAAGGAAGATTTCTCGCAAAAAGGCTCCATCTATCTGCGACCGGAAGCCGAGTTTGATTTCCTTGTTGCGCTGCCGGACAGCGCAAACCGCGCCAAGGCCATTCAGCATGCGATGGAAACTATCGAGGAAGACTACGAAGACCTCAAGGGCGTGCTGCCGCTGGGCGAGTACGCCGAACTCGACAATGCGGTCCTCGGCCAACTGCTGCGCACGCTCAATCCGGAAGAACTCAAACAGGCGAGCGGCGACATCTTCGGCCGCATCTATGAATACTTCCTGACCCAGTTCGCCGACCAGAAGGCACACGATGGCGGCGAGTTCTTCACGCCGGTATCCATTGTTCAGCTCATCACCAACGTGATCGAGCCCGACCATGGCAAGGTCTTCGATCCCGCCTGCGGTTCAGGTGGCATGTTCGTGCAGAGCGCGCATTTCGTCGAACGCATGCGGCAGAACCCGCGCGACAAGCTCACGTTCTATGGCCTGGAGAAAAACGCCACCACCATACGCCTCGCCAAAATGAACCTCGCGGTGCACGGACTGGGCGGGAATATCCAGAAAGCCATCAGCTACTACGAGGATCCACACGAATTGGTGAACAAAGCAGATTTCGTGATGGCCAATCCGCCCTTCAACGTGGATGAGGTGGATGCCGACAAGATCAAGAATGACCCTCGCCTAAAGGCGTTTGGTCTGCCCGGCGTCAACAACAAAGGCAAAGTGTCCAACGGCAACTACCTGTGGATTTCGTATTTCCACAGCTACCTCAACGCCAAGGGCCGCGCAGGGTTCGTCATGTCCTCGCAAGCGTCGTCCGCCGGGCGCGATGAAGCCAAGGTGCGGCAGAAAATCGTCGAGACCGGCGACGTGGACGTGATGATCTCGATCCGCTCCAACTTCTTCTACACCCGCACTGTGCCCTGCGAGCTGTGGTTCTTCGACCGCGACAAACCCAAAGCGCACAAAGACCAAGTGCTGATGCTCGATGCGCGCAACATTTACCGCAAAGTCACGCGCAAGATTTACGACTTCTCGCCCGAGCAGATGCGTAACCTCTCGGCTATCGTCTGGCTCTATCGCGGACAGAAAGAGCGCTACCTCGCACTGATGCGCGACTACCTTGGCAAGGTCTGCGCCGAGGGCAAAGCCGTGCCGGATACTCTCGCCGCATTCGAAGCCACGCTCGGAGATCTACGCGGGCGCTACGCGGCTCTGGAAAAAGTTGTTTTAAAACAATACGATACAAATAAAGATCAAGTCAAGGCACTGAGCGACGCCGCCACCGAACTGCGCGACGCAGAAAAGCCCTACGCCGCCGACCGCGCCAAACTGCTCGCAAGCCTCGACGGCTTCCGCAAGAAATACGCGAAGGCCCTGCCCGAAGCCAACGACAAGCAGCACGCCGCGCGCAAGGCCTTCGATCCCATCGCCGAAGCCATCCGCGGCCTGATCAAGCAGGTGGACCTGCTCTACAAACACGCCGCGCGCACCGCCGATGCCGGATTTGACCTTGTCAGCAATGATGGACTTGCCGCGGCCTACGACCGCCGCGCAGTAGCCCGTCTGGTGAAGCAACTCGATGAGCAGCGCAAGGTAGCGGTTGAACAACTCAAGCAGACCGTCTATTTCCACCGGCAGGTGGCGTGGCTGCAGGACCGCTTCCCCAAAGCCGAACTGCAGGCAGTGCCGGGACTGGTCAAGCTCGTAGATCGCAAGGACATTGCAGCCGCCGACTGGAGCCTGACGCCCGGCCGATATGTCGGGGTCGCGCCACCGGAGGAAGACGAGGATTTTGACTTCGAGCAAACGCTCAGCGATATACACACCGAGCTTGCGGATCTCAACAAGGAAGCAGTCGCGTTAGCTAAGAAGATTCAAGCGAATTTCGAGGAGCTGGGAGCGTGGTGATCCGTAACAAATGGAAGACAGTGCCTCTCGGGGATTACTGTTCGAAGATAGGCAGCGGATCAACGCCGCGAGGTGGTGATTCAGTTTACCAAGAAAGTGGCGTCTCGTTTATCCGGAGTCAGAACATCTACAACGGGCAATTCGTTACCGATGGCCTCGCCCACCTCAACGACGAGCTTGCCAACAAACTCCGGGGGGTAACTGTTGAACCCAATGATGTGCTACTAAACATCACCGGAGACTCCGTGGCACGTAGCTGCCAAGTCCCTGAGGAGATACTACCCGCACGTGTAAATCAGCACGTTGCCATCGTCCGCCCGAAGGCCGAGGAATTCGATTCCCGATTTGTTGCTTACTTTCTCATTTCCCCTTTCATGCAGAGCACAATGCTCTCGTTGGCAGGAAGCGGCGGCACTCGAAAAGCGCTGACCAAAGAAATGATTGAACGCTTTAAAGTGCCTCACCCACGCCTCCCCCTTCAAGAACGCATTTCTGACTTCCTTTCCACCTACGACAATTTGATCGACAACAACCGCCAGCGTATGGCGCTGCTGGAGGAATCGGCGCGACAGCTTTACCTAGAGTGGTTTGTCCGCATGCACTTTCCCGGTCATGAACACACCAGCATAACCAATGGTGTTCCGGTAGGCTGGAAGCGAAAGAAGCTTGGGGAAATATGTGAGGATATTCGCGAAAAAGTTTTACCCAACCAGTTGGAGCCGGACACGCCCTACATTGGGCTCGAACACATACCCAAACGGTCAATTTCATTGACTGACTGGGGACAAGCAGAACAAGTGACCAGCACCAAGCACCGATTCCGCGCTGGCGAATTCCTGTTTGGAAAAATAAGACCTTACTTTCACAAAGTTGGTGTTGCGTTTGTTGATGGCGTGGCCTCGGCTGACGCTATTGTTATTCGCCCCCAAACGGCATCCATAGGCGGTCTTGTTTTGATGACAATTTCAAGCGACGCTTTTGTCGCCGCGACAGCGCAGGGTATGAAAGAAGGATCAAAAATGCCTCGCGCAGACTGGAAGTTAATGAAGCAATATCCCATACTGGTTCCCCCAGATGGCCTGTTAAGCACATTTCAGAGCACGATTCAGCTAACTGTAGCGCAGCTGAAAACGCTAACCCTTCAGAATCAAAAACTCCGCGCCGCCCGCGACCTGCTGCTCCCAAAACTGATGAGTGGTGAAATCGCCGTATGAGCCGGATGACCGAGGACACCCTCGTCCAGCAAACCACCGCCGACTACCTGCGCGACGCGCTGGAGTGGGAAGTGGTATTTGCCTACAACGAGGAGACCTTCGGTCCTGAAGGCACGCTCGGCCGCAGAAGCGATCGCGAAGTGGTGCTGACGCGCACGCTGGGTGAAAAGCTGATGCAGTTGAACCCCGGCCTGCCCGAGGACGCCTACCGCGACGCATTGCGGCAAATTGTCGAGGCCAGCGCCACGCAATCGCCGCTTTCGCTCAACCATGACAAGCACAAGCTGCTGCGTGACGGCGTGGTGGTGAGTTTCCGCAACGGCAAGGACGAGATCGTCAGGGAGTGCCTGAAAGTCTTCGATTTCGAGCACCCGGAGAACAACCACTTCCTCGCGGTGCGCGAGCTGTGGGTACGCGGCGATCTGTACCGCCGCCGTGCCGACATCGTCGGCTTCGTCAACGGCCTGCCGCTGCTGTTCATGGAACTGAAGAACGTGCACAAGGACATCCGCGCCGCCTACGAAAAGAACCTCGCCGATTACAAGGACACGGTGCCGCACCTGTTCCACCACAACTCCGTCATGGTGCTGGCCAACGGCGTGGACGCGCGCATCGGCTCGCTGTCGGCGCGCTTCGAGCATTTCCACGAATGGAAGCGGCTGGAAGAAGACGACCCCGGCGCGGTGGACATGGAAACCCTGCTCAAGGGCGTGTGCGACAAACGTAACCTGTTGGATTTATTGGAGAATTTTGTTCTGTTCGACGACTCCACGGGCAAGCTGGTGAAGATCATCGCGCGTAACCATCAGTTCCTCGGTGTCAACCGGGCAATGCAGGCAGTGCGCGAGCGCCAGCAACGCCAGGGCAAGCTCGGCGTGTTCTGGCACACACAGGGCGCTGGCAAGTCATATTCGATGGCCTGCTTTGCGCGTAAGGTGCACCGCAAGCTGGGCGGCAATTACACCTTCCTGATCCTCACCGACCGCGATGATCTGGACACCCAGATCTACAAGACCTTCGCTGGCTGCGGCCTGGCCGACCACGACAAGGACCCGTGCCGTGCTGCCAGCGGTGAACATCTCAAGGAATTGCTCGGCCAGCAGAAAAACTACGTGTTTTCGCTGATCCAGAAGTTCGGCGAAGACGTTGACCCCAAAAAACCGTGGTCCACGCGCGATGACATCATCGTCATTACCGACGAGGCGCACCGCACCCAGTATGGGCGGTTGTCGCTCAATCTGCGCAATGCGCTGCCCAATGCCGGCTTCATGGGCTTCACAGGCACACCGCTGTTCAAGGACGACGAAATCACAAAGCGGGTGTTCGGTGAATATGTCTCGACCTACCCCTTCCAGCGCGCCGTGGAAGACAAGGCTACGGTGCCGCTGTATTACGACGCGCGCGGGGAAAAGCTCAAAGTCACCACCGACAAGGTGAACGAGAAGGTCGCCGAAACACTGGAAAAGCTGGAAATCAACGATATCAACGTACAGGAAAGACTGGAACGCGACCTTGCGCGGGATTATCACGTCATCACCGCCGACAAGCGGCTGGATCTGATCGCCCGCGATTTTGTCAGCCACTACTCGACAGCCTGGGAAACCGGCAAGGCCATGCTGGTATGCATCGACAAGATCACCTGCGTGCGCATGTATAACCTGATCCGCAAGTACTGGGATGAGCACACACTGGCAATCAGCCGCAGCGTCAATGACGCCCGGGACGAGCAGGAAGAAATCTACCGTGCGCGGCAGGTGCGCTGGATGGCGGAAACGCAGATCGCCGTGGTGGTCAGCGAGGAACAGGGCGAGGTTGCACGATTCCGCAAATGGGACCTGGATATCACCCCGCACCGCAGACTGATGAAGGAAGGCTTCGATCTCGGCAACGGCGAACGCATCGCACTCGATTCCGCCTTCAAGAAGGAAGAACACCCGTTCCGGATGGTGATTGTCTGCGCGATGTGGTTGACCGGATTCGATGTGCCCAGCCTGTCCACGCTCTACCTCGACAAGCCGCTGAAGGCGCATACGCTTATGCAGGCCATCGCCCGCGCCAACCGTGTCAATGAAGGCAAGAACAACGGCTTGATCGTCGATTACTGCGGCATTCTCAAGGGGCTGCGCAAGGCGCTGGCGACCTTCGCTGGAAATACCGGTCGCAAAAAGGATGAAGCTGACCCTGCACACCCGGAAGAAGAGCTGCTGGAGGACCTGGACGAAGCCGTAACGCTGGTGAAGGTCTTTCTAGGCGAGCGCGGTTTTAGACTCGAAGACATCAACGAAAAGAAAGGCTTTGAGCGAAATGCCGCCATCGTTGCCGCCAAGGAGGCGGTCAACGAAAACGACGAGACCCGCAAGCGCTTCGAAGTGATGGCGCGGGAGATGTTCAAGAAGTTCAAGGCCTGCCTCAACAACAAGAACATCAACCGCTATCGGCATGACTACGATGCCATCAACATCATCTACAAGAGCCTGCAGGAAGATCGCGACAAAGCGGACATCACGGCGATCATCCGCGAACTGCATCGGGTGGTGGACGAAGCCATTGATGCCACGGAGCAGTCGCAAGCGGAAGAATCGAAGCCGTACGACATCAGCAAGATCGACTTTGACCGTCTGCGCAAAGAATTCGAACGTTCAAAAGCCAAACGCACCACGGTGCAGAACATGAAAACAATTATAGAACAACGGCTTATGAAGTTGATTGCGCAAAACCCGCTCCGCACCGACCTGCAGCGCAAATACGAAGAGATTGTTACCGCCTACAACCGAGAGAAAGATCGAGCGACTATCGAAGCCACTTTTGATGGATTGCTGACTTTCATGGAAACACTGGATGACGAATCAACCCGCGCCATGCGCGAAGGCCTTGATGAGGAAAGTCTCGTGCTGTTCGACCTCTTGCGTAAACCAGATTTAAGCAAAAAGGAAATCGCACGCATCAAGAAAGTGGCAGTAGAACTGCTAGCCAAACTAAAGGCCGAAAAACTACGCATCGACAATTGGACCGCCAAAGAAGCCACACGCGATGCTGTGTTGGTGACAATCCGCGATTTTTTGTACGAGGACAGCACAGGGCTGCCTTCTCCCACCTACAACGAGGACGATGTTGAGATTAAATCAAACGATGTCTTTCGGCACATCTATCGCGTTTATCCGACCCTGCCTTCACCCTATTTTGCTCCGGAACAAAGTGCAACGACCATTCACTAGGAACTCAAGCGCGGAGCTCCGCCTACCTCACCCTAAACACCAGCTTCCCCCGCAAATGCCGTCCCTCACTCACCCGATGCGCCGCCTGCACATCCGTCAGCGCATAGGGGGTGATCTGCGGCAGCTTCACCGCACCTGAGGTCACCAGCTGCACGATGCGGTCGAGGTGGGCGCGCTTGCGCGTGGCGTCGGGTTTGAGTGAAGCCATGTCTTCATAAGGCGGTGTCGGCGCCGGGCCGTTG
Source organism: Burkholderiales bacterium (assembly GCA_022843705.1). GTDB lineage: Bacteria > Pseudomonadota > Gammaproteobacteria > Burkholderiales > SG8-41. The sequence continues at coordinate 6,346 of JALHND010000063.1, read as the reverse complement.
ATGAACGCCGCGCGGCCGCCACGCTTAAGCACCTTGAAGGCGTTTTTCGCGACTTCGCCGCCCACGGTGTCGAACACGGCGTCGCAGTCTTTCAGCACTTGGGTGAAATCGTCCTTGTTGTAATCGATGACCTGGTCGGCACCGAGGCTTTTGACATATTCGATGTTGGCCGCGCTGCAGGTGGTGATCACCCGCGCGCCGAGGTGTTTGGCGAGCTGCAACCCGAAGCTCGCCACCCCGCCCGCCCCGCCCTGCACCAGCACGGTTTGTCCGGCCTTGACCTGCAGCGCGTTTTCGATCGAGACAATCGCCGTGAGCCCGACCAGTCCCAGCGCGGCCGCTTCGATGTGGCTTAACTGCGCGGGCTTTTTGGTGACGATGGCGGCGTTGATCGCGACTTTCTCGGCATAACAGCCTTCGTCACTGGTCTCCGCCACGCCGAAGACTTCGTCGCCCACCTTGAAATCGGTCACGCCGCGCCCGACGGCGCTGACCACGCCGGAGAAATCCCGGCCGGGGATGTGCGGGAATTTCTGGGTCGGCCCGTGGTAGCCGGAACGGACTTTCCAGTCGGCGCCGTTGACGCTGGCGGCGTGGATGTCGACCACGACCTGGCCCTCACGGGCGACGGGATCGGGCTGCTCGCCGTATTGCAGGACTTCGGGGCCTCCGTTTTTTGTGAAGAAGACGGCTTTCATTTTTTTGTTTTTCCTTGTTGTGGTGTTCGACTTCCGCGTGGGCACGCTGCGCTTTGCCCACCCTACGTTCTTTGCCCACCCTACATCCCTGCATGTTTCTGCGTGGGCACGCTGCGCTTTGCCCACCCTACGAAAATCCACGGTCTCGTCGGGGGATGGGGATTTGTAACACAGCATGCGCGGGGGATGATTCACGGTTCGCGAACGCTGAGTGTCAATTCGGGCAAGGCGGGCTTGTGATCGGGATTCAGGCTTGGGGTTGATGCTGTGGTGTTGTGGGTGGGATGCCTCGGGGGAGTTTTATAAGTATTTGTTTTTATTGATATTTTTTAGTATCGCCCAAGTTGAAATTCCGGGATGGGTTGTTGGGGTTGGGGACTTGGGGAAACAGGCGTCCGCTTTGCGGACCCGGATTTCGCTTCGCTTCATTCGGGCTGCAACTGCAATCTTGTGCGATGCGTGGCACGGAAGAAAGGTGCAGACCGGAATCGGGGGTGAAAGCGGCGTACTTTGTCTTGGATGCGCCTGTCCCGGATTTCGCTTCGCTTCCACCCAAGGTGACTTCCTTCGGGCGCATCCGGGCTACGAAAACCGGTTATGGGGAGACCCCGGGTGATTTCCTGCGGGGCGCCACCCGAGGTGAATTCCTGCGGGGCACATCCGGGTTACGGAAGCGGGCCACGGGGTCGGGTCAATGAGGCACGGGACGCCGCGCAGTATCCGATGCAATCCGGGGCACAAAACCCGCCTGTTAAAATCGGCCCTCGCATCGATAACAAAATCAGGAGTCTCTCCATGTTCACCCGCGCCATCCTCAGCCTGGCCGCACTCGCTTTCGCCGCGCCCGCCCTCGCGCAGGACTTTCCCAACCGCCCGATCCGCCTGATCGTCGGTTTCGGTCCCGGCGCGCCGGATACGGTGGCGCGGCTCGTCGGCGCGCAGGTCTCGGCGCAGATCGGCCAGCAGGTGGTGGTGGACAACCGCCCCGGCGCCAACGGCATCATCGGCGCGGACCTGGTGGCGAAGAGTTCGCCCGACGGCTACACGGTGCTGCTGACCTCGGCCTCTTTCGCGACCAATCCCTTCACGCAGAAGAAGCTGCCCTATGACGTGCGGCGCGATTTCACGCCGATCACCAACGTCGCCTCGGGCGGTGGTTATTTCCTCGCGGTGCATCCGAAGGTGCCGGCGAACACGGTGCAGGAGCTGATCGCGCTTGGCAAGAATCCCGCGGTGAAACTCGCCTTCGGTTCGGCCGGCCCCGGCAACACGCTGCACCTCGCGGGCGAGCTTTTCAACGCGCGCACCGGCACGCGCATCGTGCATGTGCCCTACAAGGGCGCGGGCCCGGCGATGGCGGCGCTGGTCGGCGGCGAGATCCAGATGATGTTCGTCACCACGCCGCTGGGCATGCCGCACATCGAGGCGAAACGCGTGCGCGCGCTGGCCTACACCGGCCCGAAGCGCGCGCCCTTCATGCCCGAAATCCCGACCATCGCCGAAGCCGGCGCGCCCGGCGTCACGCTCGACAACATGAGCTGGTACGGCGTCTTCGGCCCGGCAAAGCTGCCGGCGAAGGTCACCACCAAGCTGCACGCCGAGATGGCCAGGGCGCTGAAAACCCCCGCGGTGCAGGAACGCCTCGCGGGCCTGCGCCTGACGCCGGTGGGTGATACGCCGAAGGAGTTCACCGCCTTCATCGAGACGGAGCTCAAGCGTTTTGCGGAGATGGTGAAGCTGGCGGGGTATACACCCGAGTGATTGGGTGATGGGAAACAACAGTCTCAACGCCGTCATTCCGGCGCAAGCCGGAATCTAGGGTTCTGTCATGCCCCGCTCTGGACCCCGGCTTCCGCCGGGGTGACGGCCTTAGGTGGCCGCGCCGCCCTTCTCGCAACTGGACACTTTCACTTGCCATCGCCCTGCATGGCCTCGCCCGTCAGGATCGCGTTCAACGCCACATTGACGTAGTAATTTGAGCGGCCGATTTTCTGCTTGAGCACAAAACCACCCTCGCTCAGGGCATTCAGATATTTGGTCGCTGTCAGGCGCGACACTTTCAGGTCGCGCTCGATGAATTCGATTTTGGTGTAGGGGTGGGTAAAGAGGTTGTTGATCAGGTCCTGGCTGTAGAACTTGTATTGCGCACGGATTCGCTGCCTGGCATCGATCAGTGCCGCATTGATCGCATTGATCGTGGCAATCGCTTCACCCGCACTGCGCTCAACCACCGTAAGCATGTATACCACCCAGTCCTCCCAGGCGTCATCTGCGCGGGCAGTCTGCAGCAGCCGGTAGTAATCCGCTTTGGTGCGCACGATTTGGCGGCTCATGTAAAGCACCGGGCTGCCCAGCAGCCCCTGCTTGACGAGATACAGCACGTTGATGATGCGACCGGTACGGCCGTTGCCGTCGTAAAAGGGATGAATGCTCTCAAACTGATGATGAATCAGCGCCATCTTGATCAGCGGATCAGCCTCATGGGCCTGGTCGTCGTTGATGATGCGTTCAAGGTCGCTCATTAGCGCAACGATGGTGTCGTAATCCTGTGGCGGCGTGTACACCGTACGCCCGGCGCCGTCTTTGAGGGCGGTCCCGGGCAATTTGCGCAAGCCGGCGCTGTTGCGCTCCAGCGCGGTCTGGATCTCGATCATGTGCCTGACGGTCAGCAGGCCGCTTTGCCGTACGGCATCGAGGCCGATCCGCAATGCCTGCCGGTAACGCGATACTTCTTTGGCAGCAGGGTTGGCCAGACCCTCAGGAAAGGCGTCGTCCTTGAATAGTTCATCGTGAGTAGTGACGATGTTTTCAATGGCGGAGCTGTCTTTCGCCTCCTGCATGCCCAGGGTATTGATGAGGATGTCCTGGTGGGGGATCGAGGCAGCCACGCCTTTGAGTTCAGCCAGTGCGCGGCTGGCCGCAGTCAGCTTTTTCAGAATGGCGGGCGTTTCGAAGCGTTGCGCGGGGAGCTGGGCCAATGGATTAATCGTGGTCACGATCTGTCTCCTTCGCCACTAATGTGTATAGAAAAAAGAATTTTCTATGCGCATTATGCCTGATGTGTATAAAAAACCGAAATTTCTATACTAATTGTTGATAATTACTAACCCATCTCTGCTGAAGCTCGGGGGTAAATGGGTGTGTTATCGGGTAATGCACCTGCGATAACCAGAATTTTTTAAACAAAAACAATAGCTTATGTCGAAAAGGCGGCCCCACCCCCGAAGGGAGTCGCCTTGCGATTCAGCACGAGCCGCCTGGATTCCGGCTTTCCCCCAAGGGAACAAGGGGACTTCCGGCGGAGCGCGCAGGAATGACGAATCCCTTTCAGCGCGCTGGTGCGGGCGCGGCGAACAGCAGCTCGATGTAGTTGCGGTAGAGCCGCAGCTGCTCGCTCGCCATCCGGGCATCGTTCATGGCTTTGGCGAGGATGAATGCGCCTTCGAGCACCACGGTGAAGCCGTCGGCCAGCTGTGCGGGATTGACGGGGGTTTTGGGCGGGTATTTCTTCACGATGAGTTCGAATTTTTCCTGCAGCAGCGTGCGCCAGCGCGCGAAGGTTTCGTGCAGCAGGCTGCGGGTTTCGTCGTCGAACTGCTGCAGTTCATAGACGTACGAGGCCAGCAGGCAGCCGGGATAGGGTTCGGTCATTTCGCTGAACATGTCTTCAAACAGGCGGATGAAGATCAGGATCTGCTGCAGCGGATCGTCGCTCAGCTTCTCGGCCTGCTCGCGGGTCTCGGCGTAGATCAGCGCATCCTGGCTGGCATAACGCCGCAGCAGCGCTTTCGCCAGCTCGTCCTTGGTCTTGAAGTGGTGGAAAAACGCGCCCTTGGTGATGCCCACGTGTTCGAGCACATGGTCGATCTTCATGCCGGAATAACCCAGCCTGAGGACCAGGTCGCGGGCGCCGTCGAGGATTTTTTCGCGGGTGGCAAGACCGTCTTTGCGCATGCTCATGGCTTGGGATTTTGCTTTGAAATCAACATACCGGACAGTATGCCTTAACTCCGTGAAATAATACACAGAAGGCATTAAATTATATAAATACTTGTTTTTATTATATATTTTAAAAATGAATAAAACAGACTAAATAGTTTGACAAGGAATTTTCCCTTGCGTATATTTCCGGACCGTTTGGTCTGTTTAGGCCAATCCGGACAACTTATTCAAGGGAGGCATTCCGATGTATGACGTTCTGGGTTACCTGACGCTGGCGCTGATCCCGGCGTTCATCCTGCTCGATCTGGTGCACCGGCACCGCCGCTTCGAAACTCCGCGTTTCTGGCGGCTGCGCGCGCTGGTGGTCACCGTGGGCATATTTTTCTTCACCGGCTGGGTCGCCGGGCTGTGGGGCCAGCTGTTCGAGGGCATCAGCCTGTTTGACCTGAGCGGCCTCGGCGCGATCGGCGGCGCAGTGGTCGGCGTGCTGGTGTATGAGTTTTTCCATTACTGGTATCACCGCAGCGCGCACCAGTCGGACTGGCTGTGGCGCGCCGGGCACCAGATGCACCACAGTGCGGAGAGCCTCGATGCCTTCGGCGCCTATTACCTGCATCCGCTGGACGCGGCGATTTTCACCAGCATCAGCAGCCTGGTGTTTTTCCCGCTGCTCGGAGTGACGATGGAAGCCGGCGTGATCGGCGCGCTGTTCATCACCTTCAACGGCATGTTCCAGCACGCCAACATAAGGACGCCGCAGTGGCTGGGGTATTTCATCCAGCGCCCGGAGATGCACAACGTGCACCACGCCCGCGGCATCCATCGCTACAACTATGCCGACCTGCCGCTGTGGGACATGGTGTTCGGCACTTTCCTCAACCCGAAAACCGTGACGGATTTGCCCGCCGGTTTCTACACCGGAGCCTCGGCCCGCATCGGCGCGATGCTGATCGGGCGCGATGTCAGCAAGCCGGCGGAGGGGGAAGAAGGCGAACTTTCGGGCAGCAGGGCTTGAACAGGAAAAGCATCCGGGCTACGGGTTTGCAGCCCGGATGAAGCGCAGCGGAATCCGGGGGCGCCACTGTCAAACGCATCAACTGCCGGCGCAATTCAGAAACCACTCCCTATGTGGACCCGCAGTTGCACGAACGGTGCCGGTCAACATATCGTGTGCCCCTCATCGGAATCGACCAGGGAGTCATTGAATGAACGGAAAAATCCGCCGCGTCATCACCGGCCACGACAAAAACGGCAAGGCCATTGTCATCGAGGACGGCCTCGCGCCAGCCGTGCGTACCAATCCGCTGCGCCCGGGGCATATCTCGGTGGACATGTGGAAAACCGCGGCAACGCCGCACATCCTGCACGCCACCGAGCCCGATCCCACCGGCGGCCCGAAGCAGATCCATCCCCTGCCCGGCGGCACGGTGTTCCGCATCAGCGAGATCGCGCCCGAGACCGAAGCGATCCGCAATATTTCACCGGAGCAGTCGAAGGCGGTGTTCGAGGCGATGGGCAACCGCAACGCCACCACCGCCGGTTCGGCCAAGGGCCGCCATCCCTTCATGCACCGCACGCAGACCATCGACTACGCCGTGGTGCTGAAGGGCGAAGTGACGATGCTGCTCGACGACCAGGACGTGGTGCTGAAGGAAGGCGACGTCGTCATCCAGCGCGGCACCAACCACGCCTGGAGCAACCGCTCG
>JALHND010000062.1 GCA_022843705.1 Burkholderiales bacterium | reverse complement strand
CAGGAAGCGGCTCAAAAGATGGCTGAGGCCGCCCAATCTCTCAAGGAAACCGCGGACGCCATGCGCGATTCCTTCACATTGACCGGCAGCAACCGGACGGCGGATGAGGCCGCGGCACGCGGGCAGGGTGATCTGCTGGCGACTCCGGCGCAGGGGGCGCCAGCCAAGAAGAAATCCTTCACCTTTGCCGTGAAACCGGAGGGTGATGGTTTCGTGCTGGAAAGCGACGATGGCGGCGGCATTGTTACCGAGGGACGCGGCGGACCGCTGTTGATGGGCGGCAGCAAGGCGCGGATTTTCGACACGCGAGAAGCGGCCGAGGCGTACGCCAAGGAAAAAGGCATGGCGCTGGCGCCACCCAAGCCGGCCGGCAAAATCGAGGACTTCGGCAGCAAGATCACCGGCGCCAGGGCAAGTGAGTTATCGCAATCCAGTGATCGTGGTCTTGTGTTTGATTCTCAAGTATCTCTTGAGGGAGGCTCTGGTGCTGCCGAAAGCATGAGCAATCTTGTCCGCAGTGAGTCCTTTATTGGCAAGCTTGACAATCTTCTCAAAATCCCAAGCAACTCTGGCGTGCTTAGGCAATCCTCGGATGTCGTTCAGGGTCCGTCCGCGCCTCGCAAACGCCTCCTCGATAGTATGCGAGGCCACGTTAAGGCGCTGCGCGACCTTATTAAGGGCAAGTCCTTCGCGGATCAGCCGTTCAGCAATCGTAATGTCAAAACTCAGCGGCTTGTGCTCTCGCATATGCTCGCATTGGGTAAAAACGACCAAGTTCTCCGGGCGGTTGTCAAGTTTATCCCCGTTGATGTGATGAACGACCTCAGTGCGAGTAAGTTTTCTGCCGAGTTTCTTTTCAGCGACCCTGCGGTGCTCAAGCGTGCGCTTTCCGGCAATTTGGGAAGTATGGTATCCCTTGCTGGTGATTTGCCCGACGCGCTTGTACGCGCCATCGCACTTGCCGGAGCAGAAGTAAGTTCCGGACTTATTGCCCCTGATTTGAAAGGGCCAGCGGCTAATTTGAACGCCACAAGTGGTGCAATTAACGATAATCATGGGAAAGATAATACACGACAGGATGGACAAGGAAAAGATGGTGGCGAAACCGACGCCGGCACGGCGATGTTCTCCCGCGCAAAGCCGGAAGAACTGGACTTCGCGGCTGATTTCGTCACCGAACTTGCTGCGCACGACGAACTGTTCAGGCACCGCGTCAGCGCATCCTCAGACCTAGGCACGGTGTTCAGCGAGGTCGCGCCGACCTACCGTTTCATGGGGGAGGATACCCGAGCCGACGAACGCGCCGAGTCCGGGGCGGACCGGCGTTTTGCCGTAGTCACGCCACAGCGCAAGGTGTTCCATGTGTATGAGCGCGGCAACGAGGTCTGGATTGATGTCAGCCGGTCTGACCCCGGTGAGGGCGGGAACTTCGTCTATGCGGCCGTTCTGAACTATGCCCACAATGCCAAAAAAGTCCTGATCGGTGACCCGGCCGCCGTGTCACAGGACGCCGTTGTGCGGCGCACCGTGGCCATGTTGTCCTCGGCCCTGCGGTTCGGCACGACCCGCCACATGCGGCCCGCCGCAGAGCAGACCGAGGGCAATCCGGCGGTGGGCATCGCCCCATTGGAATGGTCCTCGGACGAGGCCCAAAACCTGCGCAATCTCATAGACACCTTCCTGCAGACGACCTACAATCAAAATCCCGAGATTGAAGGCATCCGCTATGACTTCGCCAGCCGGCAATTTGTTGAAAACGGAACCCCCGTCACCCGCGACCGGTTCAACGAACTGGCCAAAACTTTCCGCGACCGAACGGGAAGATCGGGTCAGTCGTCTATTCGTCGAGCTGGCTTGCTCCAGTCCCTTGTACGCAGCGAAAGTGGAGGCAGACCCGGATTACTGGAGGACGTATTCCGTAGGGGCGCCGAACATGTTTCCCGAGGAATGGCTGCATATGGACCCGAAGGAAGTGGCCAGACAGTTCCGAACCTAAAAGGCGTTTTCTCCCGCACCGAAGCCCCCGAAAGGGGGCTTTCTGTTTCTGCCATCGAAACCGCGCTTCGGCCGATCCTCGACCGCTGGCAGGCCACCCCGGATGTCGTGATCCTACCGTCGATCGCGCAGGCCCCTGCAGCAATTCGTGAGCAGGACGCCGCCCAGCGCAGCCAAGGCGCCAGCGGCGCACCGGAGGGTATGTTCTGGGGCGGCCGTGTATATCTGTTTGCCAATGCCCTGCCGTCCGTCGATCGTGCGCAGACCGTCCTGTTCCACGAAGTCCTTGGGCACTACGGGTTGCGTGGCGCCTTCGGGGCCGAACTGGATGCCGTTCTCGACCAGCTGGCCAATGTCCGAGCCGGCCAGGTCGCGCGCAAGGCGCTGGAATACGGCCTCGACATCAACAACCCGGAACATCGCCTGTACGCCGCCGAGGAAGTGTTGGCCGAACTCGCGCAGACCCAGCCGAAATCGACGTGGGTGCAGCGTGCCGTGGCGGCCATCAAGCGGTTCCTGCGCAGCCTCGGACTGAATGTGCCCGTGAGTGATGCCGACGTCGTGGCCGGCTACATCCTGCCGGCGCGGCGGTTTGTGGAACGCGGTTCGGTCGCCAGTGCGGCTGTGGGTGAGCCCGCAATGGCCAGCCGCCCGGGGCCGCTCTGGCGTTCTGGCATGGCGGACTTCATCGCCGACAAGGCCCCCAACAGCGCCAGCCCCGGCCAGTGGGTCATGTCCCTGCAGTCCTGGGCGAAGCAGGGCAAATTCAAGGCCGATGAACTGGAGTGGTCCGGCGTCAAGGACTGGCTGCAGCTGCAGACCGGCAAGGTGAGCCGAGACGACGTGGTGACCTTCATCCGCGAGAACGGCGTCAAGGTTGAGGAGACGATGCTGGGCGGCCGGAAAGTAGGCGGCACGGACGCCATCATCGACGATGCCAAGGTCAAACTGGATGCGCTGGGGTTCGATGTTGCTGAATTCCGCGAAAACGAAATGGCCGGCACCTTTGAAATGACCTACCTGGTGCGCCGGACTGATGGCGAAGAATTCGACGCCAACGAGATTGTGACCGGGGATGCCGATGTTCCGGAGGCGGTTCGCCTGCAGGTTCAGCGCATTGACGACGCACTCAAAGAGGTTGACACCAGCGAGGCCGATGAGGACGGCACCCGCTACGGCCAATACACCCTCCCCGGCGGCGAGAACTACCGGGAGTTGCTGCTGACGTTGCCGGTTGACCGTGAAAGTCAAACCGGATGGAAGGCAACGAGGTTTAGCGAAGATACCGGGGCCGATTACGATGGATGGAGTGTTGTCAGCAATCAGGGATTCCGGTCAGAAATCGCGCTTGAAGATGCTGAGACTGCAGAGCAGGCTATTGCTATTGCGCAACGTACTGCTGATTCGCATGAAATAACCGCTCGTCCGAAATATAAATCCTCCCACTGGACCCAACCCAACATCCTCGCCCACATCCGCTTCAACGAACGCACCGACGCCGAAGGCAAGCGGGTGCTGTTCATCGAGGAAATCCAGTCGGACTGGGCGCAGCAGGGGAAGCGCAAAGGGTTTTTCAATAAAAGTTTAAGGCGTGAAGCAGAAAAAATAATTGCCGACCTTGGCGGGGAAAAGGCGGCAATGAATCGCGCCACTCAAATGGAGCGAGATTTCCAAGAGCGCACCGGCAAGCCGGCGTTTGTGAATGGCCGTGGCGATGACTTCAATGGTCCGGAGGCCGATGAATGGAACCGGATTATTGGTGCGCTGGAAGAGCTTAACGGCACGGCAGGGAATAACGGCATTCCGCCGGCCCCGTTTGTCCAGAAAACCGAAGCCTGGGTATCCCTTGCATTGAAGCGCGTCATAAGGTACGCCGCGGAAAACGGATTTGACCGCGTGGCGATGGTGACGGGGCGGCAGTCGGCGGATCGGTACGACTTGAGCAAGCAAGTCAGTCGCATTGATTATCGTCGGGCCGGTGACGGGCTGTTTGATATTGATGTGCGAGACAACAGTGGTCGCGCGGTGATTGAAGAAACGGGCGTGACCGAGGGTCGAGTCGAAGAACTTGCGGGGAAGGAGATCACCAAGAAAATCAAGGACACTGCGGCCAGCGATGACTGGAATACGCTGCGCGGCCTCGACCTGAAAATCGGCGGCGAGGGCATGATCGCGTTCTACGACAAAATCGTGCCATCGGTGGCCAAGGACGTGCTGCGGAAACTGGGCGGCGGGCGGATTGGCGAAGTTGAAATAGATCGAACGGATTACGGGCGCACCGGAAAGACTGACGAAAAAGCCAAGTATGCGGTTTACGGAACTCAACCCGGCTTCGACATCACCCCCGCCATGCGCGAGTCCGCCATGCGCGGACTGCCGATGTTCTCCCGCAAGCAGATCAGTGAGGCGACTGGCGATGCCAATGCTGACCTGAAACAGCCGCACTCCGAATTCATTGGTGACTACATCGGCGACCTCAGCACCTTCAAGAAATTCGCGGTTTACCCGCGCACGATCGCTGCGCTGGAGCCTGATTTCACGCCCGTGTACCGCACAGCCGAAAGCCAGTTTGAAACCCGCGACCGCTATGCCGCCGAATTGGGGCGCATGGCCGAGAAGTATTTCGACCTGACGCAGGAGGAGCGCGGCCGGGTGGATGCGGTGCTGGAGTTGGGGCGCCTCAAGGGCGAAGTGCTGGCCGGCAAGAAAATGTCGATGGAGAACACCGGCCAGACCGCGCGCCTGTCGAAGAAGGGCGACACGGTCACCCTGACTGATGCCGAGAAGTCTGCTTACTGGGGCGTGCGCAAGATGTTCGACAAGGCGCTGACGATGTTCCGCGACCAGGCGCTGCGGGACTTCGGGATTCCGGTCGAGAGGCTGGGCAAGGACATCCGCGGTGCGCTGGAGAAGCGCATCACCGAGGCCGAGCCGCGGCAGAAGGCCTACCTGCGTGCCGCGCTGGAAATTTTCGACCAGATCGAGAAGGCAAGGGAGAGCGGGTATGTGCCGTTCACCCGCTGGGGCGATGTCGTCATTGTGGTGCGCGACCGCACTGGCGCCACGCTGTGGGTCGGAAAGGTGGAGACCGGCATGGTAGAGCGGAACATCCCTGGCCGCCGGAATCTGGAAAGCATCCCGTCCGTGCGCAATGCCCTGAATGAAGCCCGCACCCGCTTCCGCGGCGAGCAGGTGGAAATCAAGGCGTTCAACACGCCGGAGCGGGTTCCGCTGGAGGGGGATATCCGCATGGCCGATCTGGACATGCTGGCCGAACTCGCGCAGGTGGACAACCAGCAGTGGGATTCAGTGCGTGACCAACTGGCCAAGGGGCTGCAGTCCCGTGGCTTCCGAAAGCACTTTCTGGGGGCGGACAGCGTGCCCGGCTATTCGGCCGACTTCGAGCGCGCCATCGCCGATTACATCATCGGGCTGTCGGGCTACCTGTCCCGCCGGCAGCATGCGGAACGCTGGGAAACCGGCATCGCCGCGATCGACAAGCGCAAGCCCAGGCTCATCGAATACGCCAAGAATTACCAGAAGTACGTCAACGACCCGCAGGAGGAGTGGGTGCGGCTGCGCCAGGCCGGGTTCCTGTTCTACATCGCCGGGGTGCCGGCCTCAGCCTTCGTGAACATGACGCAGGTGCAACTGCTCTCCGCGCCCTACATGACGCAGTTCATCGGGGCGTCGCGGGTGCAGGCTGAACTGGCGCGGGCCTACAAGGACGCATCCCTGATGGGCTCCGTGTCCCGTGGCTTCGACCTGTTCGACCCGGCCAAGGCGCCGGCCGACGTGCGGGAGGATTTGCAGGCGGCATGGGACGAAGGGTTCTTTGTGCCGCTGGAAACCTATGAACTCATGGGCAAAGCCTACAACCGGACCCCGACCCAGCGCCGGCTGCAGCAGGGCATTGACGACGGTATCAGTGCGGTGTCGATCGCGTTCCAAGGCGCCGAGCGGATCAACCGGCTGGTGACCTTCATTGCGGCACATCGGATCGCCAGAATCCGCGGCGTCGAGGGCAAGGTGGATGCAGTCCTGAAAGCCAACCCGCTGGCGCGGGATGAACTCGGGGTATTCTCGCCGCGCAGCTTCGCGGAATGGGTGATCGACGAAACCCACTTCCGGATGGGCAAGATCAACCGGCCGGGCCTGATGCGCGGGGCGGGGGCGGCGATCCTGCAATTCCGTGGCTTCACGCTCCAGACGCTGGAACTGTGGACGCGCATGATGCTCCAGAACGGGCCGGAGGGCAGGGCGATGGCAGCATATTCCCTCGCGCTGATGTTCGCCGTGGCGGGACTCTGGGGCATGCCGGGTGCCGACGATCTGCGGAACCTGCTCGAACGCTTCTACAAGGCCGTGGTCGGCGAGGATCTGGACCTGAAAACGAAATTCCGGGAACTCGTGTACCGGCTGTCGGGTTCAGCCATGCTGGCGCAGATGCTTTCCAAGGGGGTCACCTACCCGGCGGGCCTCGACCTGTCCGGCCGCATTGGCATGGGCAACATTGCCCCGGATTCCGCACTGCAGGTGTTCGGGATCCCGGCGGATCTGCTGATTGGCCGGGAAGTGCGGGCGCTGGAAATGGCCAGCCGCGGGCACTGGCAACTGGCGATGGCAGAACTGCTGCCGAACTTCATCAAGAACCCCATGCAGGCGGCGGACTGGGCGGAGTCTGGCATCCGGTCGCAGGCCACCGGCAAGGTGGCGATCCCGGCCGAGAACGTCACCGCCGGCGACGTCACTCAGAAAGCCATCGGTTTCACGCCGGCACGGATCAGCAACATCCGCGAAGCCCAGTGGGCCAAGACCCGCGCCAACCGCGCGGTCGATGAACTGCGCAGCGACTACTACGCCAAGCTGGGCACCACGATCGCCGCCAAGGTCAGGGCCGAGCGGGCGGGGGATGTCGATAAGGCGGCCAGGCTGGAGGCCGACGTCAAGGCCACCTTCAAGGAAATCGCGGAACGCAACCAGGGCAAGGCGCACCACGAAATGATCATCATCCGGGCGCAGACGCTGCGGGAGCGCGTCAGGGATGAACTGGAGGGCACGACCAACCGGCAGTCCCGCCGGCGGCAGGCGCGGTCAAGGTCGCAGGAAATCGACGCGGCTTACGGGTTAGCGCAGTAGCCAGTAGGCCAGCGCGCCGGCCGCCACCGCGACATGCGCCAGCAGGGCAATCCTGAACACGATCTTGTCGCGGCGCTTCTGGAGGGAGCCCATCATTGAGAACAGAGCCGTTGGGTTTCTACGGGATCCACCATTTCAGCCAATCTGTATAGAACGTCGTTTTCATCAAATCGGGCAGATCGGTTTTGCAGACCCAGTATCTTAAGCGCCAGCCGCTTTTTATCCGCTTCCGGCATTGCGGCAAGGGCGGCGTCAAAAGATTTTTTATTGTTGTCGCTCATCAGATATCAATCTCCAGCCTCGGCGTGTGCGGCTCGCACCTCACTGCAACGACTTGGGTCTGGGTAGGTGGCGCCCCAAGCCCGCCTTCGGCGCCAGCGTAAGGCAACAGCACTATTGCCTGCGCGTCGTCCGGCAGCCCCTCGATCGCTTTCCTGATATCGCCTACCGTGATCATGGTGTTCCTCCTGCTGGAAATTCTACCGCCGAATGTTGCCGCCAAGGTGCAACCTGCTGTGCCGGGTTGTAACGGATTTGTCCCGTGATCAGGCGATTTTCCGCCGTTTCCGCGCCAAGGCGTCGTTTAAATTCAATAACTTAGCCGTAGGCTGACGGATTGTGATTCCGGTTGTCGTGGGTTCGAGTCCCATCAGCCACCCCATATTTTCTGCCGATACATCAGTGTGTTGCGAGTCGTCCGACATTTCCGGACAACTGGCCTCCTCAGAACTTGTCGCAGATTTGTCCCGCAGACTGCCGTCCGCGAACTGCGCCGCATAGTCCGCGGCGACGTGTGCGTACCGCAGCACCATGCTGTAACTCGACCATCCGCCCAACTGTTGCAGCACCGGCAGCGGCGTGCCGTTCATGACGTGCCAAGTAGCCCAGGTGTGGCGCAAGCCATGCCAGCGGAAGCCTTCGACCTTGGCGCGCTTCACGGCCTTGTACCATGCCGCGCTGCTGCAGTTCCTGACGGGTGAGCGGGCGCCGTTCTTGTGTTGGTACGTGAACACGTAAACCGCGTGACGCCCGCGCAGACGGGCCAGCACGGCGATGGCGTCGGCATTCAGAGGCACGGACAGGGCGCGGCCGTTCTTGGCCTGTCCTGACAGCACCCAAGCCACGCGGCGGGTGGTATCGACTTGTGACCAGCGCAGGAGGCGTACATTCGACTCCCGCAGGCCGGTGGCCAGCGAGAATTCCGCCATGTCAGCCAAGTGTTCTGGGAGTTCGGCCAGCAGGGTGTCGGCCTGCTCACGGCTCAGCCATTGGGGTTCGGGCTTTGGTTCGTGGTACCGGCGGAGCGCCGGAACGGACTCGATCCAGCCTTGCCGGTGAGCATGGTGGTGGATCTTTGATACCTCGGCCGCGTACCGGTTCCTGGTGGCATTGCTGCCTTCGCGGTCCATCAGAATGGCGTTGAGGGTATCTGCCGATACCGGCAGGGCATGATGCTCAAGGTGGCCGCACAGCCAGCGCAGCCGGTCCTTCATGTCCTCGATGCTGCGGCGATCCGGGTGCGCGGCAAGCCAGTGCAGGACCGCCTGCCCGAAGGTTATGCGGGGTTTTTCGCCGAGGCGACGGACGCGCCAGATATCATTGACAAGGCCGGCGGCGAATTCCTCCGCCTGCTGCCTGGACGTGGTGCCAGTGCTTCTTGTAATGCGCTGCCCGGCAACGGTGGCGTCAATCCACCAGATGCCGCGCTTCCCGCGAGTGTAGAGCCGCATGCTCCTCCCTTTCCGTACTGCGACCGCAACCAGTTTATAACATCCTCGTCCACCAGCACCCAGGCACGCCCGATTTTGACCGCCGGAAGTCCGCGCGCACGGATGCACTCCGACACGGTTTCCGTGCAGACATGGAGCAATTCCGCAGTCTGCTCAAGGGTGAGGGTTCTCATGGCTACCCGCCAAGCTCCTGACATGCCTGCTCGTAGGCGGCCATGATTTCCTGAAACCGGGCCGCGGCGCCGGCATCGCCCGGGTTTTTGTCCGGGTGGTGCCTGGAGCGAAGCGATTTGTAGGCGGACGTGACGAACGCCAGGGTCGGTGGCGGGTTCATGGCCTCGACGCCCAGCACTTCCCGCCAGCCGCGCGCCGTGGTCTGGCCGGGTGCCGGCAGGGCGGTGAAGCCGGTGAACGCCGCCTCCATCATGTCGCCGGTGCCCCAGCGGGCGATGCCGCGCAGGGCGTCGATGGTTTTGGCGATGGCCTGCATGTTGTCCTCGACGCGCTGCCAGCGGTCGCAGGCAAAGCACATCGGGCGCTTTTTGTACGTGAAGTACACGGCGACCCCGGGGTCGTCAGGCTGGCGCTGGCTGGCCAAGGGCAGGCCGTCGCGGCGCAGCGCGATGTTGGTGCTGATGACGAGGCCGGTTTCACGGCGGGCGAGTGCATATTTCCCGCACATGAGTTCGATCTGGCGCACGATTTCATCACGGGCTCGCGCGAAACTCATATCGAATCGGGCGCGCTCCCGGCGCCATTTATCGGTGCGCGGGCGGCCGACCGGCCAGCAGAGCGGATATGCCTCGATCATCACTCCCCTCCCTTCGTCGCGGCTGCGAGCATGGTATCCATTTCCTTCATCAGCTTGACTTGATTTGTCTGGTTTTCCACCATACGCAGCCAGCCTCGCAATGTTTGGGAATTATATACATTACTTGCATCTTGATTCATAAGCTATTTTCCATAGCTCACAATATACTTGACTTGCGCGGAGGAATCTGTATAATTCGGGTTGTAGGCTAACCGGAGATAAACATGACTACGTATACAGTGTTCTTCAAGGCGCAAGCAGCAGACGGTTCCCGCTTCCTTTCGTCCACCGCTGTTCGCGCCCTTGATAAGTACGATGCGGCGAAACGGGTGATGGCCGAATATGCCTATGCGCGCGAAGTCACTTCGGTCATGATCGGGAGGTAAATCATGGACTGGAACCAAATCATCCGCGAATACCTGAACGATATCCCCGGCGCATCTCAGCGCGGGATTGAGGACGCTCACGACAAGATCGTGCGCTCCATATTGAGTCTCTACTCGAAGGCGGATGTTGAGGCGCTGTGTGAAATTGCCGCTGCAGCAGGACGCAAGGCCAACGAGATAGCCATTGCAAAGCGCGCCCATGAATTGCAGAACTGGCGCAAATTGCCGACAGCGATCCCGATTGATGATCCGGCGCTCGGCCCTTACCAACCGCAGGACATTTCCAAGTTGATGGGCTTCTATGACGTGACCACTCACGAAGCGTTGATCTTCGCGCAAGCACATCACATTGAAAAATTGCAATCGAAAATACCGCCCACTCCTGATATGAATCCGCAAGTCCCAAGGGAGGGTTAGCCCATGCACAACGACAAAATCACCATCAGCACTCACCAACTGTTCGCGATGTTCCCGGATCAGGAGACGGCGCGGACCTACCTGGAGTCTCGCCTGTGGCCCAAAGGGGTGCGCTGCCCCATCTGTGGTATGGGCGACCGCATCGGCGTTCACTCTGCCGGGCACTATCGCTGCTTCCAGTGCAAGGAAGCGTTCACCGTCCGCACCGGGACCGTGATGGAGCGCAGCCACGTCCCGCTCCACAAGTGGCTCTATGCCATGTATCTGCTCGTCACCGCCCGGAAGGGTATTGCCTCGCTCCAGTTGAGCAAGGAAATCGGGATCACCCAGAAGTCGGCATGGTTCGTCCTGCATCGGCTCCGCGAAGCCTGCGGCAAGAACATGGACACACTGCGCGGTATCGTCGAGATTGACGAGACCTACGTTGGCGGGAAAGAAGCGAACAAGCATGAGAGCAAGAAGCTCCGGCAAGGTCGGGGCACCGTGGGAAAAGCCGCCGTCCTCGCCATGCGTGAACGCGGAGGGCGCACGCTGGCCTTCCCTGTCGGGGACGTAGACACCAAGAGCGTTCACACCGCGATTCACACCAACGTCGAAGCCGGGTCGGAACTGAACACCGACGAAGCCGGGGTATACAACGGGCTGGACGGCCTGTTCTTTCGTCACCAGACCGTCAACCATAGCGCTGGCGAATACGTGCGCGCAGGAGTCACCACGAACGGCGTGGAGAGCGTCTTTGCGGTCATGAAGCGCGGACTGCATGGGGTCTACCACCATGCCAGCAGGAAGCACCTCGGACGCTACGTCAACGAGTTCGCCTTCCGTCTCAACGAGGGCAACGTCCGCACGCGCACGATGGCCAGGCTGGATGCCCTGATCGTTGCGACCGCCCACAAACGCATCACCTACAAGGAACTGACCGCATGAAGCCGCCCAAGGCATTGAACCGAATCGCTGACGTAGTGCTGGCCTATCGCCCCAAGCCCAAGAGCAAGCCTGCGCGGAAACGCCAGCGTCGGCGCAATAAAATTCAGCGCAAGTCATCTATATAATTCCCCAATGTTTCCCCCGGCACCACCACAAACTCCCCTGCCTGCGGGATGGCTGACGGAACCAATCGCCGCAGGACCGCATTAACCAAATCAATGTCGTCTGGAGAATCTAAAGAATAAACGATGTCATATTTGTCGCTGAGAATGTGAATGTGCGGCTTCATTTTTGCACCTGCGGAATGGCGGCGCGGATGGCATACCAGAGGTTTTTCAGCCAGTCGCCTTCCTCAACAATATCTTTACCATCCATGCGCCAAACAATGTCAACGTGGTGAGCATGCCAAAAGTTCTGGTCGAGAAACTGCGCGAACAACTTTGACTTCCGGCATATCTCAGCCATCTCCATCCCCGCAGCGATGCCGGAGGGGGGCACCGCGACAATAAGATGCCAGTATTTTCCTCGTTGCTCCCAACGCCCGACGTTTATGCTGCGCCCGTTTTCATCCTCGCACTCTACGAGCCTCCCGCTTTCGTGTGACGGCGCCCCGTCAATGATGAAATGGATCTCTTTCGCCACTGGCTCCGCGTCATGCTTCGGGGTGTTGGTCATCCTTTGTTCCTTCCTCTTATCAATTTGACTATCCACCGTTGCGCCTCGGCCAAAAGTTCCTCGCTGGCACGATCATTAGGATCGTGGATATGTTTCCCATACAACTCAGTCAGACCCTCTGCTTCAATGAGCGCGGCGGCATTCATCCTAGCCAGCCTGCGGGCCTCCTTCTTGGTCATCAGTCACTCCTTCGGCAGCGGCGGCAGAGGACGCCGTGAATACCAGACCCCATTTCGCTCTGTGCAGATGTGCTTATGCAACTGATCCTCCGGGATATACGTCGCGCTTCTTCGCGCCCCTTTCTCTCCGCTGCACTTCACCCATTCATCCTCCTGCACCTTCTGCTGCGCGGCAAATTCGTCGCAGAGAGTCGCCTTCTCTTGCCAGTAATCGGCGCGTGGGGAGCACGGTTGGCTACATGCTGAAAACTTCCCGCAGCAAGGTGTGCAGCTCTGCTGCGCGGCGGTGAGGGCTTCGTTTATTTCCGTGACCAACGCATCGCGCCGTTTGTCCCATTTTTCATCCGCTCCACAACCGGGAATGTAACCAGACTGTGACTCAGACAACATATCAGCACTTTCTCTCAGCAGCGCCATCAGCGCGTCGGTGTCAGCGGGGGTGGTCATTTGATTTCCTCTCGTTTTATAGCGTGCGCTGCCAATTCTTCTGGCGTAGACAGTTCAGGATCAGGTGTCTTGTCGAAATAGCCGCAGCCTTCGGTTGTGCAGTAGAAATAAACTCCGATGCCGCCACCAGCAAGACCATATCCACACTCAAGCGTTTCGCTTCCGCACTTCGGACATTTATTGTCCATCTTCCGCTCCCTCCCGCGCTGTGGCGGCGTCGATTGCTGCTTCTACAAATTCAATAAGCGCCTCTTTCGCGTCACCCTCAGTGGCGCACTGGTGATGTGTCCAGAACTCAATGCCGATGTGCCGATAGCCTTTCTGATCCCCGTTGAATCCAGCACGTCCCATCACACGGATACGGCGGCAGTTAATTAAACCGCGCCACCGCCTCGCATCCGCCTCAAGCTCCCTGCACCGTGCCTGCTCTGCGGCTAGGGCGGACTCGGCTTTCTCGGCGCGTTCTATCTGGACGTTATGCGCCTTTGCCCACGTCTCCGCAGCGTCACGATTCCTCTGCGCCTCGGCCTGAGATGCGGCAAGGGCGGTGCGGAGGGCGTCGATGTAACCTGACACCGCGCTACTAGATACATTTCCGTAAATGTAGCCACCACAAGCGAATCTCTGAAACCTCGCTACGTCTTTCGGCTCCTCCGGCATTCCGGGTGGTTGCGATTGGGTCATTTCGGCTCCGATTTAAAGGTATCCAAAATCCACCGGCGCGCAGCCTCCGCTGCTGAAATGTAGGCGGGGGAGGGTGTCCCGCTGATTTCCTGTCCGGGCCGGTAGGCTTCCCAGATCGCGTTGCGGATGTGGTGGGGCAGCTTGAACCAATGCTGGCGGCACCCCCACATGGCCGGCGGCACTTGTGTCGTGCATCCTGGCCAGTGGCAGGTGTGCTGCCTCGACTGTGGCTGCGCTTTGACGTAGACGGCTTTCGAGTTCACGGCGGTATTTCTCCAGCTTGGCCTTGTCGTGGATGGTGATCTTGACGGTCGCTGGCTGGTTCCCAGCCCTCGCATTGCACAGCGCATGCGCCAGAAACTTGTTGCTGATGTGGTTCGGCCCCTTGTGCGCAACCGCAACCAGGTGTTCGATGGATCCCTCGCCGGGCGGCACCGGCTCGCAGCAGAAAAAGCAGTCGTCTCCGTCGCGCTTGCGGATCGTCAATTCGTCCACACTGGTGCGCTTGCCCTTGACCTTGGCATGCGCGCTCCACGGCAGGCCGTTGAAGTAGGCGGTCATCGCCTTGGTGGTCAGCGTGTCCATCGTCAGGCGGTCGCGCTTGTTGGTGTAGACCACGCAGGTGTGGCCATCAGCGCGAAACCGCAGCAGTTCCCATTCGTTCGTGGACTCCAGCACTTCGGCGCCAGCTTTGGACAGCCATTCCCGGATTTTCGGCAGGCGCTTGCGGACCCCGCTGGTGGTGACGGGCTGGGCGCTCATGGCAGTTTCACGTCGAAGAATCCAAGTTGCCCACGTACCGGATAAAACGGCAGCGGTTTGGGGTCACGCAGCACGAATCCGTAGTAACCAAAGAACCACGGCGAATCGCTTTCCTCGACGCAATCAGAAATTTCGACTGACCCGACAATGCCGCCTCGCTCGAGTTGCTTGAACGCAGGCAAAGTCAGCCCGCGCTGGTGTGGGCGAACCGTCAAAGCGTCGATAGCTGTTTCAGCGGCGTCAAAATATTCGTCGCGCGTCATGCCCTTTGAGGCATGAATCAGAATGCGACCCCGGTACGTTGTTTTCCAGTCCCGGTTTTCGATGTCCTTGCCGGCGTTCAGAATCAGCCATGCCCAAGGCTGCCGGATGGATAAAGTCCTCATTCTTCGTCGTCCCCAAATGCCTTTTTCTCGATCTGCTCCAGAATTTCCTCCTGCTTTTCAGACAGGCTGGTTTTGTGCTTCCATTCCTCCAGCCGCTGCCGCTCCCATGACGTGATGCCGGACTCGCCCCAGACGCCTTCGCACTCGTCGTAGATGGCTTTGATGCGCTCGGGGATGGTCATGGCTTGCGCTCGATGGTCTTGCCGCACGTCACGCAGACATCGCGGACGTATGTTTTCTGGTGACGGGCAGGAAAGGAGCCCGTTATTTTTATCTCTGCGATGTCTTTCAAAAGATCAATCGCCGGCTCCCTCACTTCGTCGTAGCGCGCCTCGAAGCGGCAGGCAGGGCGGCCGAACAAGGTTTTGTTTTCGCAGATCATCGCGGAAACTCCCTCACGCGCCGCTTGTTCACCGCCCGGCGCGACGTGTAGTCGGCCACTGGCCCGGCATCTACGACACGGCGGTCGCCTCGGACAATCTTGGAAATCGTTTTGAATGAAACGCCATATTTGTTGCCAAGCTCTGCTTGTGTGACTCCGCCGGCCGCATAGAGCCTCCTGATGTTTGCCACATCCTTGGCTGACAGTTTGCTGGCTGGGTTCTTGGCTCCGCGCTGGTCGCGCAGCCCGGTCTTGTGAGCATGTTTCATGTTTTCTGACCCGGTAACTTGTTCGAGATTCGAGGGGCAGTTGTCGGCCTTTTTGCCGTTGATGTGGTTGATTTCGTGCCCGTCCTTGATAGGACCGAAGTTCGCCACCCATACCAAGCGGTGGGCGCCCGCATTTATGCGGGTGCCGTTTACGACCTTGCGCACCTGCAAATATCCGGTGCTGGATTTATTCTCGGCACGGACGCGGCCAGCACCCTTGCGACGCCAGATGGCACCCTGGCTGTCGATCAGGTAGTAGCCGGACTCGACGAAGGGCAGCAGCAGAAGTTCCGTATTGGAGGCCGGTTTACCCACGCTGATCCTCCGGCGCCTGATACGAAATCAGTTCGATGCCTCGGGCATTGGCGACTTCGTGAATCGTCATCAGCCAGGCGGCGAGGCTTTCCTTCATCTGCTGCGCGACTTCCATGCCAGCACCTCGGGATATCAGGAATTCAACTGCATTGATTGCCCCGCGCTGGCAAAGCTGCTGCGCCATGAGGGTTGCGCGATCCATCTGATCAAGTTCTTTGCGGGCGGCCTCGACTCCGCCGGGAATTTCGGCGAGATTTAATATTTCAGCCATGCGCCACCGCCCGCTTTACTTGGATTTCCTTCGCCGCCGCGTTCAGCACGTCGGTCGTATGCTCGACATCCCGGCCCCGGTCGGACATGCAGTTCACGCCGCGGTTGAAAATGGCCGCGGCTTTCCGGATGTCCTCCGGGGTTTCCAGCACGATGCAGGCTTTGGTCTGCTCGGGGTGCATGGTGATTTTCATCATCGCGTCACCCACACGCCAAAGGTGCCAAGCGATATCAGTACGCCAAACACCACGCCACCGGACCAGCTGCGGAACAACCAGGTCGGGATGGCGTCATCGAACGGATGATGGGCCGGCACGGTGCGCCAGTCCTCCATGTCCTTCGCCACCTGCAGGGCTTCCGCCACCTTGTCGCCCTTGGCGTTCGGCCGCTGGGCGTAGCGCGCCGCCCAGTCGCGTACGGTCTTGGGTGCGTCCGGATCGCTGGCCAGCAGCAGGAAGTAGGGCATGTCCGGGTTGGCTTTCAGCTTGTCCAGGCAGCGATAGATGCCGGGGTTGTTCAGGGTTCCCATAAAATCCTCCGGTTAAACTTCGCCGAGATTTGTTGCCGCCTTGCGCTCCGGAATCCATTTCGGCAATTCAGGCGGCGCCATTTGAAGGCGGGCGATACATCCCATGCAATCGATTCCCGCAATGTCGCCGCAGGTGAAGATCAACGGGCTGTTGTTGTCTGGCTTGGAATAAAACTGGATGGACCTGAACATTGACCCGACATCCAGTGCATCGGCCAGATAGGCTGGATTGACGGCTCCGAGTAACCCTGGCTTGTAGCCAATCAGGTCGATAATGTTTTCCACGCGCGGGAATACATGACCTTCTATCAGCGAGTTGTTGGGCTGGATAAAAAGGGGCTGCGCCGACTCATCAACAATCATCGCGCGCCCATTCGACATCACATCGAATGTGATTTTTTGGTTGGTGGCGTATTTCAGCCCGTCCTTCATCACGGACACCACTATTTCTCGTTCGGCAAAGCCCTCGACATCGCGGACCACAATGATGTGAGCGCCGCTGGTGGCAACCAGCATGACACCGCCGCCCACAAGTGGCCGGATGTTGATGCCGTTCATGTAGTAGCGGATGTCGTTCTTGGCCATGAACGGAGCCGCAATCTTTACGGCCGTCGCGCTCACGCGGACGATCATGCTGGGTGCGTCGATGTCGTCAACGCCTTCAAGCGATGGTTGTTCAGTCATGTGCTATTGCCTTCGTCTATTTGGTTTTGTCGTATTGCCGGATTGCCCACGCCACGGCATAGCAGCACCAGAGATAGTGGTAAGTCCATTCCCTGCAGTCGTGTTCGTAAAAGCTGTCGAACTGGAAATCGCCGAACGAAAAATCGTGGGCGGCTGGCAGCGCCAGCCATTCGTCGTCAGCAAAGGCAAGCACCTGGTCGCGCACGGCCTCGCGCAATTCCGGTGTGATGTCCTCGTTGTCGTCGGCGAGATAAGAGTTGACTGCCTCGCGGAACCGTTCGGCGCTGTATTCTTTGGTCTTGTTATTGCGGGTTTTTTCTCCCCAGTAGCTGGGGTTGATTTCCAGTGGTCCGTCAGGATTTCCTCTGAAAAATTCAAACATATCCGACAGTCTGGAAAACAGGTAATCGCCCATGTCTCCGCAGATGCACAGGTATCCTGGCCAAGTGATGACGTCGAATCCCATGCAGTAGGTTCCAGGGCGACGAAAGCGCAGGTGACGATGTTCCTTGTCATCCAGCACAACCGTCATTTCGTGCTGGTCCACGTCTTTCAGGAACCGTTGCTCGGTTGGGTCGTAGGCGCGCACGGCTACACCACCCTCCACAGTCCACCGTGAAACGGCTGCATGAACGGAATATCGTCGTCCATGTCGTCGAAGCTGCCGGTGCCGCCACCCGGGCGCTTCGCCGGCTCACGGCGCGGCTGCTCGGGCTTGTCGCCGTCCTCGCGCTTACCCTTGAGGAACTGCATCTGGTCACAGACGATTTCCGTGCTGTAGCGGTCGTTGCCTTCCTTGTCCTGCCACTTCCGGGTGCGGATGCGGCCCTCGATGTAGACGGGATCGCCTTTGTGCAGGTATTCACCGGCGACTTCGGCGCGGCGTCCGAACATGCTGATGCGGTGCCATTCGGTGTGTTCCTGCTTTTC
>JALHND010000061.1 GCA_022843705.1 Burkholderiales bacterium | reverse complement strand
CTGGAGCCTTCCGCCGAGCTGCGCGGGCAGCATTACACGGCCGATGCGCGGCCGGCGCTGGAGGATCTGTGCCGGCGGCTCGCTTCCGTGGCCTGGGACCGCGCCAGCATCAGCGCAGAGATGAAGGCCGTGGTCGCGGAACACAAACTCAAGTTTCCGAAACTCGCGATGCCGCTGCGGGTGATGGTCACCGGCGAGCCGCAGACGCCCTCGGTGGACGCGACGCTGGAGCTGATCGGGCGCGAACAGGTGCTGGCGCGCATGGCGCGGGAACTGGCCCTGTTTCCGGCTTGATTTCCCGGTTTACAGTCCCGGAACGCATCGGTATAATTCGCCGCTCTCGTGGGGGTATAGCTCAGCTGGGAGAGCGCTTGCATGGCATGCAAGAGGTCAGCGGTTCGATCCCGCTTACCTCCACCAGCAGAACACCTCGCTGCAAACAAGACGCAGTCCCTATCGTCTAGAGGCCTAGGACATCGCCCTTTCACGGCGGTAACCGGGGTTCGAATCCCCGTGGGGACGCCAGTAGTTGGAAAAGCCGCCGCAAGGCGGCTTTTTCTTTTGGTGTCGCCGTAAATCCGCAAATTGCAGCGTGTTGCCAGGTGGGGCCCTGCGTTGCGACCCCGCGGGGCATGCGCTAGAGTCGGCGGGTGCCTTGCGCCGCGTGCGCATCGTGTTCATCAAAAACAGAAGCGGGAGTTTCATCATGAGTCAGAAAATCCGTCTGGTGGTTCCGGAGGCGCCGTCGCCGCAGGCTGTCGCCGCAACCGAAACCCGTGCCGTGGCCCAGGGCGGCATCCGCCTCGGCGTGCTCGACAACAGCAAGGGCAATGCCGACCACCTGCTGCGCTTCATCGTCGAGGGTGTCAAGGCGCTGCTGCCGGTGGCCTCGGTGGTGTCGCTGCGCAAGGACAGCGTCAGCCTGCCGGCGCCCGGCGCGATACTCGATCAACTGGCGGCCGAATCGGATTACGTCATCACCGCAATGGCCGATTGAGGGTCGTGCACGTCGTGGAGTGTCCACGACATGGCGAACCTCCGGAAACGCGGCCTGACGACCGCGGTGATCTGTTCCGATCCCTTTCTCAAGCTGGGGCAGGCCCAGGCGCGCACTTTCGGCGTGCCTGACCTGCCGCTGCTGGTGATCCAGCATCCGCTCGGCGGCCAGTCGATTGAAGGCGTCAAGGCACGCGCGGACCATGCGGTGCCGCAGTTCGTGAAATTGCTGAAGGAGAAGTCGCAATGAGCGACCTTGCGCAACTGCTGCAGGCGCCCGGCGCCGGCATCGAGGCGGACGACGATTTCGACGCGGTCAACGCGCTGGTGATGGAGAAGGGCTGGGGCGACGGCCTGCCGGTGGTGCCGCCGACCGAGGCGCGCGTCGCCGCGATGCTGCAGTACTGCGACCGTCCCTGGGACCAGCCGGTGGCGAAGATTCCGCCGCGCTGGGGCGAGGCGACACCGCTGCGGCTGGCCGCCAATGCGGTGATGGCCGGCTGCGAGCCGCGTTATTTCCCGCTCTACCTGCTGGCGATCGAGGCGATGTGCGAGGAGCCGCTGAATCTCTATGGCGTGCAGGCGACGACGCATCTGTGCGCGCCGCTGGTGATCGTCAACGGGCCGGTGGCGAAGGAACTGGGTGTCAACTCCGGCCACAATGCCTTCGGTCCGGGGCATCGCGCCAACGCGACCCTCGGCCGCGCGATCCGGCTGGCGCTGCTCAATATCGGCGGCGCGATTCCGGCACTGGGCGACATGTCGACCTTCGGTTCGCCGGCGAAGTATTCGTACCTGGTGGCGGAGAACGAGGCGGAGAGTCCCTGGGAGCCGCTGCATGTCGAGCGCGGCCTGCCGCGCGAGGCGAGCGCGGTGACGGTGATCGGTGCGGAATGCCTGCACAACGTCAACGACCACGAAAGCCTTGATGCCGAGGGCCTGCTGACGACCATCGCCGGCACCATGTGCACGGCGGGATCGAACGACATTTATTACAAGGCGCAGCCGCTGGTGATCATGGGGCCCGAACATGCGAAGGCCGTGGCGGAGAAATTCACCAAGGCCGAGGCCAAACGTTTCCTGCAGCAGCATGCGACGCTGCCGGTGGGCCGGCTGTCGAAGGACAACATCGAACGCCGGGTGAAAGTCACCTGGAAGGACCGGCTGCCCGATCCGCAGCCGGAGGACCTGGTCTACGCGGTGCAGCGTCCGGAAGACCTGTTGCTCGCGGTGATCGGCGGCGCCGGCAAACATTCGGCCTTCGTGCCGACCTTTGGCGCGACGCAGGCCGTCACGCGTGCACTGAAGACCGCCGACGGCAGGCTGGCGAAATCGGTGGAGGATTTCCGGAAGCGCTGACCGGTTGCATCCGGCGGCGCCAGCGGATCGGCAGGCACATGGCCACTCCCGCACAGGGCATTGCCCGTCTGGGATTCCGCATCTGGTACGAGCGCCAGTTGATCGAGGGGCATGTCTGGTTCGTCACGGCCTTCCTCTGTGCCGTGCTGATCATGGCGCTGATGGAGGAACTGAACCTGCGCGGTCCGGGGCCTTTGTCACTGACCGCGCTGGGGATGATCGCTGCGGCGACGCTGACCGGGGTCGTGGCGTTGCGCCGCTACATCCGCATGCTCGGCCGCGCCGAAGCGCTGGCCGAGCAGTGTGTCTGCCCCGGCTGCGCCAGTTATGGCGTGGTTCGCGTGCTGGGGGCGGGGCGTGTGGACGATGACGAGCAGCCGCAGTGGATCCGCGTTGCGTGCAAAAAATGCAACAGGGAGTGGCAGCTCGAATCCGCATAAAAATAGTTTAAAAACAAATACTTATAAATTAATGCGAGTGTTGCATCCTGACCTGCGCTCCGGCCGGTCGCGGGCCCGGCCTTGACAGGGGCATCGCTGCGGCGGTTTCATGGCCCTCCCTGTGGCATTCCCGCCCTTCCGGGCCACCCACCATGTCGAACATGCAGCGCGTCAGGCGAGGTGTCTTTGTCACCCTGTTGTTCGCGGTGACTGCGGCGCCCGTGTACGCGGCCGAACCGCTGACCCTGTTCCTGCTGAAGATGCTGCGCGACCAGATTGCCACTGCGGCGATCGAGTCCGCGGTGAATTCGGCGTCGCAGCCTGCCGCACCGCCGCCGGTCGCACCGGCGCTGGCGGGTGTGCATGGTGTGGATGAAGCGCAGCTGCGCGGCCTGATTGATGCCGGCTTTGTGCACCTGACGCCGGCGCAGCGGGCGGAGGTTTATGCCAGCCTGACACGCATGCTGGCCGACCCGAAAAATGCGCTGGCGCGGCCGCTGATCATCGAGCAGCTGGCACAGCAGGCGTCCGCGGTGCGTGGCGCCCACGAACAGCTGGCCCTGCTGAGCGAAGCGCAGAAACGCGCGATCGTTGCTGATGCGCGCGCCGAATACGAGCGCCTGCGGCCCGAGGAGCGCGACCAGATGCTGCAGTTGCTGCAGTCGCGGGTGGCGCCGATCCCGCGTGACCTCAATGACCGGATGCTGGCCGCGTTTTCGGCGCCCGTGCTGCAGTAAGCCGCCTTCCTCAGTTGGCTGAGGATGCTGCTTTAAGTGCGGGCTGACCGCTGCGCAGGGGACGTCCTTCGGTCCTTGCGATGTCTCCGGAGAGTTCTCCGCCTTCCTCGATCTTGATCTTGCCGTAGCGGATCTTTCCGGACACGCGGCCGCTGGCGTGGATGATCAGCTGCTCGCGTGCCGTCAGTTCACCCGAAAAGCAGCCGTGGATCTCGGCGATGTCGATGCTGACGGTGCCGTTGAACACGCCGTGTTCGGCGATCTGCACCACGCGGCTGTCCATCGAGGCCTCGACGGTGCCTTCGACGACCAGCGTGTCGCAATCGGTGATTTCGACACCCTTCAGCTTGATGTCCGGTCCGACAATCAGCTTGCTGCCGCCGGATTTGGCGCGGTCCGCGGGCGTGGGCGGATCGGTGCGCAGCAGGGGTGTTGCGCCTGCCGCAGGCCGTGCCGCATCGGGCGCCGGCGTGCCCGAGGATCCCAGGGCGGGAGTGACGTTGACGTTGTTGCGGGGTGCGGCGTCCTCGCGCTTTTTGAAGAATGCATCTCGATTGAGCATGTGACCTCCGGAGTGGATGCGACCGTGGGGACGCGGTGAATGAATGGCCGGTGTGGCATTGCAGTCTTTAGCAACATCGGGGCCAGATAAAAATATTGTTTAAAAACAATTAGTTATAAATTATCCGGAGTGCAGGGCAGGCTGCTCGGCCGGCCGGACGTCGCCCCTGAGAGACGGACTCTGAAGCTTGTCCTGTAACCGTTTGTTTTTGATGGAAATTCAGGGTCGCTGTCGGGCGACGCGCGCAACCCTGTCAAACCGGAAGCTGCAAAAAAAAACGCGGCGGGCCAAGCCGCCGCGTTTACCCTGCGGCGCCACGGAGGGCTGCCGCATCTGCCGGAAGGAGGAGGAGGGGCCTCCCGGCCGGGGGTGCCGGATACGCCGTGCCGGCGTATCAGTGTTTGATGCTGGGCTTCATGAACAGGAAAGCACCGACCTGTTCAATCTTGCGCGTCACCCACAGAATGGCATCAACGATGGTGTCGGCATCGCGCATCGCGTTGATCGCGGCCTGGCGCTCGGAAGCACTCATGCGCACCGTGTTGAGCTTGTCATAAATGACTGAGCCAAATTTGTTTTCGATATTGCTGTTCATTGTGTGTACCCTGACCTTTCCAGTAGTTCGCCGTCCCGGCGTTGAGGCCTCACTGCCCTTTAAGTCAATGAGTTCGGACTGAAGTATAGACCCGCAAGCCCCCGGTATGTTGCATTGCAACACCTGATAAATTGTCAGGAATCGATTAAGTTATGCTAAGCTGATCGTCATCATGTCGCAACGCTTGCCGCCACTGAATGCTCTGAAGGCCTTTGAGGCCGCTGCGCGCCATCTGAGTGTGAAAAAAGCCGCAGTTGAACTGAATGTGACCCCGGCCGCGGTCAGCCACCAGATCCGGACGCTGGAGGAATATCTCAATGTCCAGCTGTTCCACCGCTACAACCGTGCCCTTGAATTGACGGACGCCGCCCGGGCCTGTCTGCCCAAGCTGCGTGAAGGTTTTGATTGCCTGGCGCAGGCGGTGGACCGGCTGCGCACGCATACCAGCGGCGGCATGCTGACCGTCAGCGCGGCGCCGTCGTTCGCCGCGCGCTGGCTGATGCCGCGGCTGCACCGCTTCATCGCCGCGCACCACGAGATCGACGTGCGGATTTCTGCGCGCATGCGCCGCGCCAGTGTCGACGGCAAGGCCGATGTCGCGGAGCGCGCCACCATCGAAAACTGGCTGGATGACTCGGATGTCGCGATTCTCTACGGCCACGGCCATTATCCCGATCTCGACGTGCACAAGCTGCTGCCGCTGACGGTGACGCCGATCTGCAGCCCGCAGGCGTTGACCGGTGAACATCCGCTGCGCACGCCGGAGGATCTCAAGCACCACATGCTGCTGCATGACGACACCGGCGAGATGTATGACGGTGAATCGTTCTGGGACGTCTGGCTGAAGGCGGCCGAGGTCAAGGGTGTGGATGCCAAGCGCGGCGCGCGGTTCAGCCACGCGGTGCTGGCCTTCGAGGCGGCGATGGATGCCGTCGGCGTGGTGGCCTCGATGCCGGCGCTGGCGGCCGAGGATATCGCCGCCGGCCGGCTGGTGATGCCGTTTCCGCTGCGGGTGCCGCTGCAGTCGGCCTATTACCTGGTCTGCGAACCCCATGCGAAGACACGCCCCACGGTGGCGGCTTTCCGCGACTGGCTGATCGCGGAGGCCGCCAAGGATGCCGCGGTCACCGCGCCGGCGGGCACTGCCGCGGCCTAGGCCGGTTTGGTGGACGGACCGCGGTCGATCTGGCGGTCATCGATCGGCAGGTTGAGCAGGGCGGCGACAATGCCCATGCCGATGGTCAGCACCCACATCACCGTGTACGACCCCGTGGCGTCGAACACATAGCCGCCGATCCACACCCCCGCGAAACTGCCGACCTGGTGGAAGAAGAAGGCGATGCCGGTCAGCGTCGACAGGTATCTGACGCCGAAGACATGCGCGATCAGGCCGCCGGTCAGCGGCACCGTGCCCAGCCACAGGAAACCGATCGCGGCGGAAAACAGGTAGACCGTCAGCGGTGTCACCGGCAGCAGGATGAATAGGGTGATGACGATGGACCGCGTGAAATAAAGCAGCGACAGCAGGTATTTCTTGGTATGTCGCCCGCCGAGCCAGCCCCAGGCGTAGCTGCCGATCATGTTGAAGAAACCGATCAGCGCAAGGCCCGCCATGCCGGTCTCCGGCGTCATTTTCTGGTCGACCAGGTAGGCCGGAAAATGCACGGCGATGAACAGCAGCTGGAAGCCGCAGACCGTGTAGGCCGTGCACAGCAGCAGGAAGCCGCGATGGGCAAAGGCTTCGCGCAGCGCTTCGCCGGCCGACTGCTTGAACAGGATCGCGGCCTGCGCACCCTTGTCCTCGATCAGTGCCGAGGACAGCGGGATGATCACCAGCACCGTCAGCGCGAGGATCACCAGCGCGTGTTGCCAGCCCATCTGGTTGATCAGCCACTGGCCGTAGGGCAGCATCGCGAACTGGCCAAAGGAGCCCGCAGCACCAGCAATACCCAGCGCGACGCTGCGTTTTTCCGGCGGGAAGGCGCGGCCGATGACGCCGAATACGATCGAGAATCCGCTGCAGCCCAGCGAGGCGCCGATCAGCAGTCCGGCACTGAGCGTCAGTTCCATGCCGGTGGTGGACACCGACATCAGGTAGAGGCCCAGCGCGTAGAGCAGGGCGCCGCCGATCAGCACGCGCGCGGTGCCGAACTTGTCGGCGATCAGCCCGGTGATCGGCTGCGAGATGCCGTAGAGCAGGTTCTGGATCGCGATCGCGAAGGCAAAGGTTTCGCGGCCGATGCCGAGGTCGGCGGTCATCGGCTGCAGGTAGAGCCCGAAATTGTGGCGCACGCCGAGGGCGACGGTGAGTATCATGCCGCCGCAGAACAGCACCATCGCGGGGGTGCGCCAGTTGGATTGGGTCATCGCGGTCCGGCCGGGGGAAAGCCGGGATTCTAGCGGAACGGCGCTGCCTGCATCCGGGCTGTGCGTGTTTTCCGGTAGAATTCCGCATTGCGAATCAGGGTGTAGCGCAGCCCGGTAGCGCGCCTGCCTTGGGCGCAGGAGGTCGTGGGTTCGAATCCCACCTCCCTGACCAGCAAACCGCCTTTCTTTTCTTTTTTGTCGGAACCGGTCCCATGCTGTTTGCACTGCTCGCCGGGGCGATACTCGGCTTCATGCCCCTGCCCACACCTGCCGCCTTCCTCGTGCTGCTTGTCCTGCTGTCGGTGAAGGGGCTGCTCGATGTGCGGTACGAGAAAATGCCGCTGTTCAATTCAACCTCGCCCTTCCTGCTCTACTGCCACAACCTGGCCGAACGCGGCGAGGACACGGGTTATGCCTGGATCAGCTATGTGCTGCAGCTGATCGTGTTCGGCATGATTTTCGGCGGCGGGCTGCTGGCCTTCGCGCGTTACCTGCGCGCCTGAGCGATCGCTTCAGGGTTTCAGCGCGAAGGGGCTGAAATCGGTGTCGCGGTCGTAGTGGTCGACCTGCTCCGCGCGTTTCAGGAAGTTGACGATCCTGTAGGTCACCGGCGTCAGCAGCACTTCCACGCCGACCTTGGCCACGAACTGCGCAGCCATCACCATCGGCAGCTTGTCGTCGGGAATGATGCCGGCGCCGTAGAAGGCCAGCGGGTAGAACAGCGCCGAATCCACCGCCTCGCCGGCGATCGTCGAGCCGATGGTGCGTGTCCACAGCCAGCGTCCCCGCGTGGCGATCTTCATTTTCGCCAGCACGTAGGAATTGACGAATTCGCCGCAGAAATAGGCGATCATCGAGGCGGCGACGATGCGCGGCGCATTGCCGAAGGCGACCTCGTAGGCGGCCTGGTGGGTCCAGAACGGCGCCGGCGGCAGCGCGACCACCACGGTGGCCATGAACGATGCGAAACCCAGTCCGGCGAATCCGGCCCAGATCACCCGCCGCGCGCGGGCATAACCGTAGACCTCGGTCAGGATGTCGCCGAAGACGTACGAGATCGGGAAAAACAGCACCCCCGCGCCGAAGGTGACCACACCCAGCAGCGGCAGGTCGAGCTGGGCAATCTTCGCCGGGCCGATCAGGTTGGCGCAGATCAGCACGGTGACGAAGGCCGCCATCACGAATTCGTAATAGCGGTAGTTGTGCCGGGTGGTCATGGGTTTTAAAAACCTTTAGCCACGGAGGACGCAGAGAGCACAGGGAAAACCGGGGTGTGCTTTTTTGTTTTTCTCTGTGGCCTCTGTGGCCATGATTTTGATCTTCGTTTTTACGTCAGCGGCGCGGCGCAGTGTTTCACGAAGCCGGGCCGTGCCGATACCGCCTTGAACCAGCGTTCGTAGTTGGGCAGTGCCGGCCTCTCGATCGGCACGTTGAACCAGCGGTGCGCGAGCACGGCATGCGGGATGTCGGCCATCGTGAAGGCGGCACCGGCGAAGTAATCATTTTTCGCGAGGTGGGTGTCGGCCATCGCCAGATAACCGGCAAGTTTCTGCCGGTTGTCCTCGACCTCGGCCAGGTTGCGTTTTTCCGGGGGCGTGCGGATCAGTATCCAGAACACCGGTTTCATGTGGTTCCACAGCGTCGTGCTGTACCACTCCATCCAGCGGTCGGCGTCGGCGGCGGCCCGCGGGTCGGCAGGGCAGAGGCTGCCGGAGCCGTGTTTGCGCGCGAGGTAACGCACGATGGCATGGGATTCCCACAGCAGGAAACCGTCATCATCGATCAGCGGCACCAGGCCGTTGGGGTTCATCGCCCGGTATTCCGGCGTGTCGTTGATGCCGAACTGCATGCCGGCGTCGATGCGCTCGAAGGGCAGCTCCAGCTCGGCGCAGGTCCACAGCACTTTCTGCACGTTGATCGAGTTCGTGCGTCCCCAGATTTTCAGCATGGCCGTTCCTTGTGGTTTGCGGGTTCCATTCAGTGGACCGTAGTCTAGCGCAGGACGACCGCGGGCTATAATCGTCCGCAGTTTACCTACAGCATGGAGGAACAGCATGGGCAGCATGATTGAACTCACAGCGGCCGACGGCCACAAATTCGGCGCCTACAAGGCGGAGCCCGCGGGCAAGCCGCGCGGCGGACTGGTCGTGGTCATGGAGATTTTTGGCGTCAACAGCCATATCCGTTCCGTCGCCGACGGTTACGCCGCCGACGGCTATCGGGTGATCGCGCCGGCGATGTTCGACCGCGTGCAGCGTGGTTACGAGTGCGGTTATACACAACCGGAAATCGAGGTCAGCCGCGGCCTGATGCAGAAGGCCAGCCTGGATGACGCGGTCAAGGATGTTCGCGCTTCGGTTCAGGCGCTGCAGGGATCCGGGAAGACCGGCATCGTCGGTTACTGCTGGGGCGGCACCGTGGCCTGGAAGGCGGCCGCGGAAGTGGACGGTCTGGCCTGTTCGTCACCGCATTACGGCGGCGGCATTCCCAACCATGCCGGCCTGCAGCCGAAATGCCCGGTGATGTTCCACTGGGGTGAAAAGGACCAGGGC
Source organism: Burkholderiales bacterium (assembly GCA_022843705.1). Classification (GTDB taxonomy): domain Bacteria; phylum Pseudomonadota; class Gammaproteobacteria; order Burkholderiales; family SG8-41. The sequence goes on along the minus strand of JALHND010000061.1, from coordinate 8,324 downwards.
ATCCCGATGGATGCGGTGGCCAAGGTCAAGGCTGCGCACCCGCAGTTCGAACACCATGTCTACCCCGCAGGCCACGGTTTCAACTGTGACCAGCGCGGATCCTATGATGCAGCCAGCGCGAAGCTCGCGCGTGAACGTACGCTGGCTTTCCTGCGCAAACACGTCGGGTAATTCCGGCAGGCGCAAAAAAAGCCGGCGGGAACGCCGGCTTTTTTATTGTCACGGAGCGGGGCGGGTCAGGCCGGTGCGCCGCCACTGGCGCGTTTGTTGAATGCCGTGAAGAACTGTTCCGCGGTTTTTTTGGCGACGCCGTCGATCAGGCGCGCACCGACCTGAGCCAGCTTGCCGCCGATGTTGGCCTTGACGCTGTAGCTGAGCCGGGTGGCCTCTGCTTCGGGAGCAAGGTTGACCCGGGCCTCGCCCTTGGCAAAACCGGCAACACCGCCCTGGCCCTCGAACTGCAGCGTGTAGGAATCCGGTGCCTGCACGTCGAGCAGGGTCATTTTGCCCTTGAACTTGGCGCTGACCGGGCCGACCTTGGCGGTCATGGTCAGCAGGTATTCGTTGTCGGACTGCTTTTCGATCGAGTCGCAGCCCGGTATGCAGTCCATCAGCACGGCGGTGTCGTTCAGTGCGTCCCAGGTGGCCTGCTGGGGCAGGGCGATCAGCTGTTCGCCGGTCATTTCCATTGTTGCGGTTCTCCGTGTGTCCAGCGCCCGATGTTACCGCATGCGGCGCGCTACAATAGCCCTGCCGGTCGCCCGGCAATGAATGGACGGAGAAATTTTCATGGACAGTGTTGATCTGCAGGTTGTCAGGACGGCGCGCGACTGGGTCGCCGGCGGCCATCGCGTGGTGCTGGCCACGGTGATCCGCACCTGGGGTTCGGCACCGCGCCCGATCGGTGCGCTGTCGGCGATCCGCGGCGACGGCATGGTCGTCGGCTCGGTGTCGGGCGGCTGCGTCGAGGATGACATGATCCTGCGCGTGAAGAACGGCACGCTCGCCGAAAATTCGCCGGTGACCACCAAGTACGGCGTATCGGCGGAGGAGGCGCAGCGTTTCGGCCTGCCCTGCGGCGGCACGCTGGAACTGGTGCTGGAGCCGCTGACCGCGGACAGCGGCCTCGACGAACTGCTGGCGCGCATCGAACGCCACGAACTGGTGCTGCGCCGGCTCGACATGAAAACCGGCCGTGCCAGCACCGGGCCGGCGAAATGGCAGGACCAGCTGACCTTTGACGGCGCCACGCTGCAGACCGTGTACGGCCCGCGCTGGCGGCTGCTGGTCATCGGCGCCGGACAGCTGTCGACCTACCTTGCGCAGATGGCGCAGGCGCTGGACTACCAGGTCACGATCTGCGATCCGCGCGAGGAATACAGCACCACCTTCGATGTGCCCGGCGTGGAACTGAAGCGCGGCATGCCCGATGATGTGGTCACGGAAATGAATCTCGACGGTCACAGCGCGGTGGTGACGCTGACCCATGATCCCAAGCTTGATGACATGGCGCTGCTGGAGGCGCTGAAGTCGCCGGCCTTCTACATCGGTGCCATCGGTTCGAAGAAAAACAACGACGCCCGCCGCCAGCGGCTGGCGGAATTCGATCTGTCGCAGGCGGAGATTGCGCGCCTGCACGGTCCGGTGGGCCTGAAGATCGGCAGCAAGACGCCGCCGGAAATCGCGGTGGCGATCCTTGCCGAGATGACCGCGATCCGTAACGGCGTGGACATTGCCACCTTCGCGCAGCCACCGAAGGCGACCACGGCAGGTTGCGCTGTCGAATAAAAATATCAATAAAAACAAATACTTATAGTTTTTCTTGCGGTGTGCTGGCGGATTGAATGATAATGATTCCTATTAGTAAGGAGTCGTTTTCCCCGCCATGTACATCTGTGTCTGCAACGGTATCAACGAGCGCGACATCCGCAGTGCGGTGGATGCCGGCGCGCGTACGCTGGCTGACCTGCAACGCGAACTGGGTGTCGCCTCCGGCTGCGGGCAGTGTGCCGGCGAAGCGCAGTGCCTGCTGCGCGAATCGCGCCGCGATTGCGCCTTCGGCGCGCAGCTGCAGCCGGCCTGAAACGGCCGTTCTGCAGCCTTCGCCAATCCGCAACTGATGCCCAGTTTCATCCCTGCGGCACGTCTTGGTCGCGACGCATCGCTGTGCTAGCCTCGGCCATCATCACTCACGCCGGAGGCCGCGATGAAAGGCGATAAAAAAGTCATCACCCATCTGAACAAGATCATGACCAACGAACTCACGGCGATCAACCAGTATTTCCTGCATGCCCGCATGTTCAGGAACTGGGGGCTGAAGAAACTCGGCGAGCACGAGTACCACGAATCGATCGACGAGATGAAACACGCCGACAGGCTGATCGAGCGCATCCTGTTCCTCGAGGGGCTGCCCAACCTGCAGCAGCTGAACAAGCTGATGATCGGAGAGAACGTCAAGGAATGCCTGGAGTGCGACCTCAAGGCGGAGATGCACGGCCATCCGATGCTGAAGGATGCCATCGCCTGCTGCGAAGAGACCGGTGACTACGTCTCGCGCGAACTGTTCGAGGACATCCTCGAGTCCGAGGAGGAGCACATCGACTGGATCGAGACCCAGCTCGACCTGATCGGCAAGGTCGGCATCCAGAACTACATGCAGTCGCAGATGGGCGAGGGCGGCGGCGGATCCTGATAATTAATCCGGTACCCAAGCTAGAACAGGAAGACCGGACGGTCTTCCTGTTCTTCCGTCAGATGGCCTGCAGTGCAGCCGGCCGCGTTCAGAAGCGATAGGCCGTGCGCAGCAGCACAGTACGCCGGCTGCCATAGAAGCAGTCGCCGCGGCTTAGGCAGGTGCTGACATGTTCCCTGTCCGCCAGGTTGGATGCGCTGAGCGTGATGCGCCACGGTCCCTTCTCGTAACCGAGCATCGCGTCGATCAGCGTCACTGAGGGCGTACGTACGGTGTCGAGACCGTCCCAGCTCGCGCCGACGTAACGCAGGCCGAGGCCGGCGATGAAGCCGCTGGTGTCGCCGATCGAGAAACGCTGGCGTCCCCATACCGAGGCGCTGTGTTCGGGCACCGTGGCAATGCGTTTGCCCTGCTGGCTGCTGTTGTCGCGGGTGACTTTGGCATCGGTCCAGGTATAGGCGGCGACCATGTCCAGGCTGCGGGTCAGCGCGGTCTGCGCCTCCAGTTCGAGGCCCTTGCTGCGCGCCTCGCCGACCTGGATGCTGTTACCGGGATTGGCCGGATCGGCCGTGCGGCGGTTGGTTTCCGTGATGTCGAACAGCGCAGCAGTGTAGCTGTTGTTGCTGCCGGGAGGCTGGTACTTGATGCCGATTTCCTTCTGTTCGCTGGTTTGCGGCTGGTAGGCCACACCGAACAAGTTGACGCCGCCGACCGGCACGAAGGATTCCGAATAGCTGGCGTAGGGCATCCAGCCGCCGGCGGCGAGGTAGCCGCCGCCCAGTCGCATGGTCACCGCGTCGGTATCAAGGCGGGAGGCGGGGACGTTGGTGGTGTCGGACTTCGCCCAGTCCTGGCGCAGGCCGACCACGCCCAGCCAGCGCTGGTCGTACTTGAACTGGTGCTGCAGGTAGATGCCGGTCTGCCGCTGATCCGTGTCTGCGATTGCCGCGACCGGCACCGGCGTGAAATTGCCGTAGACCGGCGCATAGACGTCGATCGCCGGCGCATTGCCGCTTCCCCTGGCGCCGCCGAGGGTGGATTTCTGGTAGTCGAGACCGAACAGCGTGGTGTTTTCGAAGCGGCCGGCATTCCATTTGGCCTGTACCTGCGTATCCGCAGTCAGTGTTTCCGCCTGGTTGATCTGGTGGATGATCGTGCGGTTGAGGGTGCGATTGTCCGGGTTCAGGCGCGGCACCGGGAAACGGCTGTACAACGACCGGTAACTCACTTCGCTGTCGCTGTAGCGCAGGTTCTGGCGCAGGGTCAGCGTGTCATTGAGGCGGTGCGAGAATTCGTAACCAAGCGCCTTCTGGTCGGCGCGGTATTCGTCGTACCCCGGTTCGCTGACGAAGGTGCTGGTGGAAATGCGCCCGAACGGCGGAGCATAAAGCGTGCCGATCCAGGGGAAAAATCCGACCGAAGACCCTGACAGGTCTTCCTGTACATTGGCATACAGCGTGAACGATGTCCCGGAATCGGGTTTCCAGGTCAGCGCCGGCGCGATCACCTGGCGGTCGTCAGGCACAAAATCGACCTGGCTGCCGCTGTCGCGTCCGAGTGCGATCAACCGGTAAAGCAGGGTGCCGTCGGCGTTCAGAGGGCCGGTGGTGTCGAAAGCGAGCTGTTTGCGGTTGTAGCTGCCGATCTCGCCGACGATTTCCCGCTGTGCCTCGGCCTGCGGCCGTTTGGAAACCAGGTTGACCAGTCCGCCAAAGCCGCCCTGACCATAGAGCACGGAAGCGGGACCGCGCACCACCTCGACGCGCTCCAGGGTGTACGGATCCGGCCGGATATTGTTGTAAGAACCGAACAGCATGCGCAAGCCGTCCTGGTATTGGACGAAGCTGGTGCCGCGCACCAGCGCCCAGTCGCCGCGATTGTCGTAGCCGTAAGCGTCGGAGCGCACACCAGCGCTGTAGCGCAGTGCATCCTGCACCGTCTGCGCGCCCTGGTCTTCCATGCGTTCGCGGGTAATGACGGAAACCGACTGCGGCGTCTCGTGCAGTGGCGTGTCGGTCTTGGTGCCACTAGCGCTGCGCGTGGCGCGGTAACCCTGTACGGGGCCCGTGGCGGTTTCCTCCACGGTACTGCCCTGCACCCTGACTTCCGGCAGTCGCTGTTCAGTCTGCTGTGCAATGGACGGCGCTGCCATGGCCAGCGCCACGGCGATTGCTGCGGGTTTCAACATCAGTTTGTGCATCGTGCTTCTCCCTTTTTCTTGATGGATGGTTGGGCATGGCTGGCTGTGCACGATGTGCTGGCTGGCGAAGATTCCGGATTACGGATGCTTTCTAGGTTGTTGCAACTGCAGTGCTGCCGTTGTCACGACCGGAGATGGCTTCGCGAACGCGCCGTGCCCGGCGCTTGCGGATCCAGATGACCACGCCCGTGACCGACAGCATGGCGACGATGATTCCCATCAGCGAAATGAGGATGCGCCCTGGAATTCCGGCGATTCGCCCAGAATGCAGCGGGAACTGGAGCTGCACGAAAACATCCGCCGCGGTCCCTTTCCATGGCACGCGGTCCCCCAGCGTGCGCCCGCCGATGCCGTCGATATAGATGCCCTTGACGCCCATGCCGCCGCTGCCGTGGTCGTTGCCGGGCTCATGGAAGCGTGCGATGTAGAGGCCGTAGCGCTGGGAATAGGAGATTGCGCCGATAGGTTCCGGCCACCCGAGCTGTGCGGCCTCTGCTTCGGCGATGTTGATGGCCTTGTCGAAGGGCAGCTGCGGCACAATGGGCTGGTGCAGGGGGCTCGGCGCCCGGGTCGTGAAGGGCGTCGGCGTCAACGTGGAAAAGGTCGCCAGCAGTGGCTGGAACAGTTCCCGGTTCAGGTTCAGCGATACCGCAGTCAGCGCCAGCAGGAACAGCAGCAACCAGGTCCACAGGGCGCCGGCGCGGTGGAGGTCGAAATTCAGGCGGTAGCCGCCTGCTTGCCAGCGTAAGGCAAAGGATTTTGCCCAGGCTCGGGGATTGGGGAAGGAAATCAGCAGCGCAAAGAAACAGTCAAGCAGCCAGATGACGCCGATGATGCCCATGAGCCAGATGCCCCAGCGGTCGATACCCCCCATCTCGGGGATGTGCAGGCTGTAGTGCAGCTTGTAGAGGAAGGACATCAGGTGTTCGCGATCGAGGGCGACCTTGCCCCATTCGCGCCGGCCCAGCGTATCGCCGGTGACCGGGTCTACGAACACCTGGTTGTAACCGGGCTCGAACAGGCGCCCGGTTGCGGGATTGACGCGCGGCTGCACGCCGAATACCAGTGTGTGGCCTTCCTCATGCTGCAGCGGCACGAAGGTCACGCTTACGCGGGGGTCGGCTGCCTCGATGCCGCGCGCCAGATCGAGCGGTGCCCTGACAGCACCGCGGTTGGCCGTTTCGAACAGATGGCTGTTCAGCCATTCGTCGATTTCGTGGTCCCAGGAGATGATCGCGCCGGTCAGCCCCGCCACGAACAGGAACATTGCAGTGGCCAGCCCGCACCAGCGGTGAACCACGACCCAGATTGCACGCATGTCTTGCCCCCTTTTCTTGTTTTCCTGTACCCGGGGCTGGCTGGCGCTGCGCGCGTGCTGGCAGGGTGTTGCGAGTGAATGGATTCAGTTCGGCTTTCGGTGATTGCCGTTGTTTTGATGAGACCAGAAGAATGTCGCGAGTAAGACGAGCAGCACGAGCAGCTGTGCCAGCATCGATTCGGCGGTGGCGTAGACGCCGAGCACGGGCAGGTTGAAGTCGCCCCATGGAATTGCCGAGACCAGTCCGGCTTCCTGCAGTGCCTTGATGCCATGCCCGGTGAACACAACGGCGAGACCCGCCATCAGGGCGGAGCAGGCCGCGAAGAAGCGGCCGATCGGCAGGCGCAAGCCGTAATGCAGGATTGCCCAGGCCAGAACGGCGAGCACAGCGATGCCGCAGAGAAAGCCGACGATTACCGAACTGTGGCCACCGGTTCCGGCCTGATGCCACAACGCCTGGTAGAACAGCACGGTCTCGAAGGCTTCGCGGTAGACCGCGAGGAAAGAGACGCCGGCCAGCGCCCACAGCGTGCCGCCGCGAAGCGCGGCAGAGAGATGGCGGTCGATGAAGGCCTGCCAGGCATGGGCGTAGCTCTTGCCGTGCAGCCAGAAACCGACGTAGAGCAGGATGGCCGCGGCAAGCAGGGCAGTGATCCCTTCGGTCAGTTCCCGGGTTGCACCGCTGATCTCGATCAGCGTCGATGCGGCGAGCCAGGTTGCGCCGCCCAGCGCCAGCGCGCCGATCCAGCCGGCATGGATCCACGGCAGAGCCTCCCGTCTTCCTGACTTGAGCAGAAAGGCGATGATCGCGGCGACCACCAGCAGGGCTTCCAGGCCTTCGCGTACCAGGATGAAAAAGGCCGAGATCGCCGCGGTGGTGGGCGACAGGCCGCTGTGGCCGAGTTTGCCGGCGCTGGCGGCGAGCAGGCCGTCGATGCGCTCGGCCAGCTGCGCCACGGGTTTTATTGGCGCGCCTCGGCGCAACAGGTCGCGGTAGGCGATCATCTGCGTTTCGACTTCCTGGCGCAGATTGCGGTCCAGGGTGTCGAGGCTGGCTTCGACCAGTTCGAAACCCTCGAGATACGACGTCAGCGCGAGCTGCTGTGCGTCATCGCGTTTGCCGGCACGGTACGCGGCCAGACTTTCGCCGAGCAGGCGACGCGAATACGCGATCGGCTCTTCCTTGATTGTTGCCAATGCCTGCGGGTTGGCCTTGAGCCAGGCGAATGCCGCGGCGACGTCCTGCCCGTGTCTGGCATGAACGTCATTGTCGGTCAGCGTTGCAACGGCGCGCAGCGTGCCGATTTCCTTCTTGCCTGTTCCGGCCTGCCACAGCGCGCCGCCCTTGACTACGCGTTCGTCCGACTGGCCCATGGTTGCGACATATAGCGCCAGCGCCCAGCGCTCATCCTCGTCGAGATGGCCGAATGGCGTCATCCCGGTGCCGGTTACACCCAGCGTGATGGTGCTGTAGAGACCGTAGACGCTGCGTTGCCCCATGCGTGCGGCGTCATGGAAATCCGAGGGCGCCGGTTCCATTCCCTTGCCGGTCATGCCATCGCCGCGCCCCTGTGCGCCGTGGCAGGCTGCGCAATGCGAAGCGTAAATCGAGGCGCCGCGTTTTAGGTCCGGCGCAGTTCGCGGTGCGACGGCCAACCCGTAGGCTTCGATCATGTCCCAGCGCAGGGCGACTGCCAGTGCCGTGATTTCAGGGCCGGGTGCCTTGGCGACGATGCGCGCCTTCAGCTGATTCGCTTGCACCAGCAACCTGGCCTGCTGCGGCACGGCCGGCAGTTTCGCCAGAAGCATTGCCGACTGTGATGCAAACTCGAGTTGCTCCTCGTACTCGGCCTTGTCCAGCACCTTGCCGTCGCGGACGAATTCCGGGTAGTCCACGCTGACGTAATCGAGCATGTGCACGATGGTCTGCGCGGTGTTGTCCGCTTGCGCTGGCAGTGAAAGGGCAAGCAGGGCGACGAGCGCGAGACGAAGCCGGCTCATCGCGTTTCCCCCGGTTCGGTGACGAAGCCGATTTTCGCCAGTCCGATGCGTCCTGCAGCCGCCATCACGCGGGCGACATGCCGGTATTCGGTGATGCGGTCGGCGCGGATGTG
>JALHND010000060.1 GCA_022843705.1 Burkholderiales bacterium | reverse complement strand
GAACCGCCTCAATCTTGAACTCCAGCGTGTACCGCGCCCTCTTCACCTTTGACATTTCCGCTCCCCCTGCCCATAGTTTAATCACTCAGCAAGGGATACGCTTTTCGGGGGCAAGGTCATGGTGAACATATTGCCCCTCTGTAATAGAATCCCCCATGAATACAATCGTAATCGACTCAATTTTCACAGCTATACCCTTTATTGCTTTAGTGATTCAACCAAAATATAACAATGTCATGAGGCATCATTCATTGATGTGATAATTCTTTTTTTTCGGGCGATAACAACAATCTCTAACGGCTTCATCAGCGCCCTTCCCAACCAATTTGGAATTTTGCTCACATCGTTATCGCTTGGGTATTTTCTTTTGAGCAGCGACTCCAATATCCTCTTTCCTCCCCCTTCTTTGAACAGAGTTCTTCTGCGATAAAGGTAATACCCGTCGTAATGAATGCGTTCGATCTGAAACCCTGCTTGGCTCAAAATAAGCGATAGGTTGCGTTTCGAGAAGTTCCGTAAGTGCGCAAACTTGTATTTGGACCCCAATAACCTAGAGTACTGAAGCATGTTGTCCTCAAAAGGGACACGTAATGCCATCAGCCCATCGGGCATGAGTGCTGTATTCACGCTCAATAGAAAGTCTATCGGATTGATAACGTGCTCAAGAATATCCGATGCGACAACCAGATCAAACTCTTCCTTAAACGGAAGGTTCTCAGCATTAGCCGCCAAGCACTCCACATCCACAGTAGATTTGACATACTTTAAAAATGGGATAGAAATGTCAACCGCAGTGATTCTGGCCGAATCATATTTTTCTTTAAGTTTTCTAAGCAAAAAGCCCTGGCCAACACCCACCTCGAGAATCGATACGAACCTATCCGTCCCCAAATAAGTAATTAGCTTCGCCGCTTGGTTAGCCAGGTATGCGCCATCAACAATTTCCTGTTGAAGGTCCGCCTCTGACAAATTTTTATAGTTGTTTACATAGTCAACGAATGAGCCGTCAGTTTGGTCGGAATTTGATAGATAAATCGGTATGCCTTCATGTTGTTGTGGTTCCCAACTACATGCCTCGCAAGAATCGCCTGTGACTCGCAAAACATTCCGGCAATTTGGGCAAAGTCGCATTAATTGATACCTTGATCTGTGCTTTGGTTATTGTCTAAAGACCTTTGTTCTTGTGTCGGCTCAAAGCACCATTCAGCTGAATGAATAAACGCTGCCCCTAATACTGATAGAGAATCCGGCATCTCAATGCTAAAAGTGAAACTTCTGCTCAACAAATCATAACGACATGCAGTATTCAGTTGCTCTAATGGCGTGCTGTCTAGAATGCTTATACCAATAGTGTAGTCTCCGGGCCCAATCTGAACTGGATTCAATATTATTTCTACCTGTCGTTGTTCACTTTGGGAAATTTCAAACTGGTCTGGCGGACTAAAAATTCTCGCCACCCCGACACCAAGATGATTATCAATAGCGATTCCGTAGCGACAGTGATAGCCGCTTCCTCTCTCAGCTATTATTGAAATAATAATTTTAGCGGGTCTCAGCGCAACTAGTTTATTTGTGCGCCCTCTTTCAGTAACTATCGTAAATCCGCATACCTTCAAACCCGGCTCAGATTGCCATCGGGAGACTCCGCCAGGGGCCACAAAATCGAATTGATTTCCGATACGCACGAAGGGAAAAATAGGGGTTTCTTCGTGCGGGAGAAATCTTGGCGTGTGTAACAAGATTTCTTTAGGTAGTTCAAATGAACGAGCAGTAGCGCATTGAAAAGGCTCAGTCGCAGTAACGGGTAAAACTGCGGAGGATTCATCAGTGCTGTTCTTTCCTGATAAGGGGACACCACCCATTGCTCTTATGATCGGACCATGCAAGTATTCCTCATAAGCCTTTACAACGAGAAAGGCCTCGCCTCTCATGCGCACGCAACCTTCATCAAGCCATATAGCCTCATCACATAGCTCTAAAACCTGTTGCATGGAATGCGAAACCAGTAGCATGGTGCACCCAGAAGTTATCAATGCCTCAACCCGTTTTTTTGATTTCGCCACAAAATATGCGTCTCCGGCCCCAAGAACTTCGTCGATGATCAGAATATCGGGGCGAATTGCGGTAGCTGCCGCGAACATCAAGCGCGCCTGCATTCCCAGCGAATAGGATTTGAACGGCTGATTTAGATAATCGCCCAGTTCGCAGAACTCGATGATGCCGTCCATTGCTTTCCGGTATTCGCTACGATTCAGTCCGTTGTACTGGAGAGACGCCTCGACATTCTCGCGACCGGTGTATTCAGGATGGAAACCCAAGCCGATGTTCATAAGCGCCTGAACCTCACCATTAACCTTGACGGTTCCGCTGGTCGGAGCGAAATTTCCACAGAGCAATTTCAGCAGGGTGGTTTTACCAGCCCCATTTCGGCCAACAATCCCTATTCTGTGCCCGCGCTTCACTTCTAGGGAGATGTTATCCAGCGCAGTGAATTTCTTATAAGGCACCACTGGTTTGATGCCAAAGCGATGCAACCCCAGTATGTCGACAAGCTGATCTCTTTGACTGCCATGTAGCTTGTATACTTTTGTTACGTTCTGCAACCGTATTGCGTAATCGTTAGGCATAGTCAAAGAAAACGAATTTGGCTTTTAAAAATACAACGTAGCCCAGCAAAAAACTTCCCAGCCCCAAAATAAGTGAGCCCATCACCGGGATCAGCTCTGGCCATGTACCGTATGCGATAAGTTGCTGGAATACCAGAACAAAGTAGGACAAGGGGTTAAGATAAATGATGAACTTCAGGGCCGATGGCACCATTTCTGGGGTGTAGGCAAAAGGACTCAAGATCATCATTAGCATGACTATTAGACCTAGTGCATGCTGAATGTCCTTTGCTACTAACGAGAACAAAGAAAGTAGCCAACCTAGACCCACAGCAAACATAACCAATAGCAGCCAAAACACCGGCACCAATAAAATGGCTTGCCAACTGGTTCGGCCTAGTACAAATCCCAGTATCAGTGTAATTATCAGTCCAGACACTCCCGGCACTTGGGCTGCCAATGCTGACCGCAGCGGAATCAGTTCCGCAGGAAATACGGTATTCAGAAGTAAATTTTTGTTGGCGGTGAGCGAACCAGTTGAAGATATAAGTATCGCGCTAAATGCCAACAAGGGAACCAACCCGGAGAAAACCAGCAAGACATATTGCCATTCGGTTAGGCCAGCGGGCCGCACTTTGAAGATTACAGTGTAAAGAATGGCAAAAATACTAAGTTGTAAGAAAGGAAACAGGAAAGCCCAAAAGATACCTAAGACTGAGCCCGTGTATTGCTGACGGACATCCAGCATCACGCCCTCGAGTAAACGACGGCGGTACCGCGTGAGGCTTTTTAAGGATCGAAATACACCATTGCTCAAACTCATACTGTATTGTCCTTACCAGTTAAGAGGTCGCCTGCGACATCAGCTTGTCGTGCTTAGCAATGCTGCGTTTAATTAAATCAACATTCGCTTCGGTCCACTCAACTGTGCGGCGCAGCCCTTCCGGCATCTCCATCTGAGCTGTGAATCCAAGTTGGAGTTGCGCTTTTACCGTGGATGCGAAACGCTTGCCTGAACGATCCCAATCGCGTGCCGGACGAAGATCCAAGGGGGTCTTGTTGCCAGTATATTCATTGATCATCTTCGCTAGTTCTAGAATGGTGGTCTCTCGGCCGGTAGCCAGGTTATAAACCTCCCCGGTCTGCCCTTTCAAGGCACAGGCCATCAAGCCTCTCGCCATGTCTTCCACAAAAATGAAGTCGCGACTGGTATTGCCGCCATTATCCAAGGGCAGCGCTTCTCCATGCAAAGCACGCCAGATGAAAGTGGGCGTCACATTGCGCCAAACGGTATGCACTGTTCCTCGCCACTGTCCAGCCCCGAGGATTTCACGGGGGCCATAGACATTCGAGAACCTAGCCTTGACTAAGGGTAGTTGATAGCGCTGAAAATAGTAATTTCCGTAAAGTTCCCCGACGATCTTGGAAATCGAGTACGGGCTGTCGTGGTACAGCGTAACCGGCTGCTCCTCGGTCGTCGCTGTCGGCAAATCGTAAGTCTTTTCCGCTACAGCGCATGCGGCGGCTGCATAAACAACCTTCTTGAGGGCTTTGATGTCCTTGAGTCGGTCAAAGAGTTTGAGCGACGTTAGCGTATTGTTGTCGTGATCTGCCATCGGGTCCGCGATGGATGACTGGTTGCCGTGATAACAGGCGAGATGGAAGGCGTAGTCGAGATCCACGGGCAGTGCGGCGAGAATTCTGTCGTCGATGATCGAGCCAAAAACGAAGCGAACGCGTGCATCGGCTGGAATATTGGCTACGTCAGACGATAGCAGGTTATCGACAATGATTATCTCGCGCGGATTCTGCTCGAGTATCTGGTGCACCAAGTTGCTTCCTACGAAGCCGGCACCGCCAACTACCAAGACTCGCGAATTCGAAAAGTCAGCATTGCTCATGGGTTCTCACTTTGCGGTTGGCGCCTTTAGATGCGAATAAACATCGGAAATGCCGTATTGGTCATACCACTGCAGCTGCCTGCGGATGGTGTCGGCAAAACTGACCTTGGCCTGCCAGCCAAAAGCCCGCAGGGTATCCGATGCATCGAGTGAAACCACGGCCACGTCGTCCGCGGCAGGCGGGACAATAGGCACATCAATGTGACCCAGCCCGAGATATTCTGCGACCAGGTCGAATATTTCCTTGATGGAATACGCTTCACCGCTGGCGATATTGAACGTCCCGACAGGTGCATCGGCTTTGATGGCGAGATCCATGAAAGCGAGGAAATCGCTCATGTCGAGGAAATCCCGCGCAGTATCTGAGCAGAAACAATTCTGTCCGGCCTTTAATCGCTTGTAGAAGGTGGGGATCGGTCCGATAGCAAGACGCGGCCCGGTAACGTTGGCGATGCGCAAGGTCAGCGTTGGCACGCCCGAGAGCAACATGAACTGCTCGCCCGCCGTCTTAGTAATGCCATAGCTTGTGAACGGCGCTGTTGGATGAGACGCCGGGATAGGCAGTTTCTGCGGCCGGCCATAACACAGAGCCGTTTGAAAATTGATCAGGCGCGTCACGCCGATGGCCTTTGCAGCCTTCGCCACATGGATGCTACCGGTTATGTTGGTGCGGGTATCTTCGAACCAATTTTCCGGGTCTTTATACGCCGCGGCAGAATGCACCACTATTTCCGGTTTGAACGCCGCAAAGCATTCATTGACTACGGATTCCTCAGCAATGCTGCCTTCCCTGACCGTAAGTCCCTGCACTTTAGGAACGACTTCGCGCTTGCCGGTGGCGAAGTTGTCGATGACGAATATCTCATGCCCTTGCGGCAGCCAGTGTTCGATAAGATTGGAGCCTAGGCAGCCCGCCCCGCCGGTAATGAGAATACGCATATTCAATTTCCCCGATTATTTCTTGTCTTGCAATAAGCGAAGGTGGGTGTATTCACCAAGAGTGCCATGCTTTTGGTAATAGGCAATGGCTTCGGAAACCGTCGTTTGCAGAGGCGTGAATTCGATCTTGCCGAAATCGTGGAAAGTGCGAGACGGATCGAGCAGGATCGAGAAAACATCGTCAGGCCCAAGCTCCTTGACTTCTGCCCGGGGCTTGCCGGGCACGTTCATGGCATCGACCACGGCATCGTAGAGTTCCTGAATGGCGACATCCGTTCCGGACGAGAAGTGATAGGCTCCATGCCCCACGCCATCGCAGGCCTTGACGGTGACAGCAGCAAGGTCCTTGACAAAGACAAAGTCACGGCGCGACTTTGTGACAAAGCATTTTTTGCCGTCCTTCAGACGTTGGTAAAAGATCGGCAGCGGTCCAGCCACGTTGCGTGGACCGATGACGTTGGCCAGACGGAAGGTGACAAAATCAATTCCCGAGAGCTCAATGTAGTACTCGTTGGCTGTCTTGGATATTGCGTAGCTGCTTCCCGCTGGATTACGCGGATGATCGAGACGAATTGGCTGTTGCATTGGCTTGAGGCCGTAGCAAAGCGCCGTCTGGTAGTAGATGAAGCGCTTGACGCCGCATTTCTTTGCGAGATCAACCAAGAGCGCCCCGCCGACGCAGTTGGTTAGCGTGTCGTTGTACCAGTCATCTGGATCCTTGTAGGAACACGCTGCATGAATAATTACATCCGGACGCATGTCGCCAATCAGCCGTTCCATTTGCGACTTGTTGGCAATGCTATCTATCACGACGGTCAGATTGGGATGATCAGCAAGATGCTCGCGTCGGCCAGTCGCCAAGTTGTCTACCACAATTACTTGGTCACCACGTGCAAGCATCATTTCCACGACGTGAGAACCGATTTGGCCAAGACCTCCGGTTACGATTGCTTTCATACTTACCTCCTACACCAAATAAATTAAGTTTATATAGATTTAAGCCAGCAGCGTGACTATCTTTCCCGCCGCATCGCCATCGCCATAAGGTTTATCTTGAATCAAAATTCGTGCTTTGTTCATTACATCATCCATCGCGGCTATGATGGCGGGAGTCGAAGCGCTGACTAGCTGATTCGCTCCCATACTGACCGTTTCTACCCACTCGGTTTCATCGCGCATAGTGATGCACGGAATGCCATAGAAAAAGGCCTCCTTCTGCACACCGCCCGAGTCGGTGAGAATCACTCTAGCGGCCTGTTCCAAGGCAATCATGTCAAGAAACGGAAGCGGCTCAGTGACCTTGACTCTGTCCAGCCTGCTGGCCAAGCCGTGGTCGGCCAACAACTTGCGTGTGCGGGGATGAAGCGGCAAAACGACGGGAAGCCTTTCGGCAATTTTGCCTAATGCCGAGACAATGCTACCTAGTCTTTCGAGGTTATCGGTGTTTTCCGCGCGATGGCAGGTCGCTAGGGCAAACCCTCTCTCCAAAAGATCTAATTGCTTGAGACATTTGCTTTGCGATCGGGCTTTTTCTCGATAGAACAAAGCGACGTCGTACATCACGTCGCCAACGTTATGCACCCCTTTTGTGATGCCTTCGGCCTGAAGATTGGCAACGGCCGTTTCCGTCGGACAGAAAAGCATCGTGGACACGCGATCGGCAAGGATGCGGTTGATTTCTTCCGGCATGCGCATGTTGAATGAACGCAGACCCGCCTCGACATGCGCAACAGGGATGTGCAGTTTTGCGGCAGCAATCGCACCGGCTAAAGTAGAGTTGGTATCCCCGTAGACGAGCACCCAGTCGGGCTTTTCCCGGAGGAGGACGTTTTCGACGGCTTCGAGCATACGGCCCGTCATGGCGCCGTGATTTCCACCTGAAATTTCCAGGTTATATCCAGGGCGTGGAATATCAAGCTCGTCGAAGAAAACATCGGACATGTTTTCGTCGTAGTGCTGCCCCGTATGCACGAGCACTTCCTCAATGCTCCGTGCCTGGTTAATTCGGATCGCTCGTGAGACTGCTGCGGCTTTTATGAATTGGGGGCGGGCTCCAACGATAGTGACAACCTTAATCACTTCTCGCCCCCGCTCCCAGGGTCGCACATATCGCATCCTGCTCAACTGGCGACAGATCAGCACTCAACGGCAGGCTTATAACCTCGGTAGCCACCTTGCTGGAAATAGGTGTGCAGCCAGGGCAGCATAGATGTCGGTAGGCAGGTTGCTCATTCAGCGGAACAGGATAATGAACTGCCGTGGGGATACCAGCCGCTTTCATTCGCAGCTCCGTGGCGGATCGATTCTGCGGCATCACGGTGTATTGGGCATAAACACTCGTACGGTCTGCTCGTTGTTGCACTCGCTTGATCCCCGCTTCGTCCAGAAATTTGTTGTAACGCGCCCCGATTTCCAGCCGTCTTTCAATTTCCCATTCAAACCTGCCCAGTTTTGCCAGCACGACTGCGCATTGCAAAGTATCCATGCGGCCGCCAACGCCTATGCGGGTATGCACGTAACGCTGGCTTTGCCCATGGACACGGATTTCCCTGGCTGCCTTCGCAATGTTGTCATCACCGGTGAATATCGCCCCGCCGTCGCCGTAACACCCTAACGGCTTGCTCGGAAAAAACGAAGTGCATCCAATCGTCGACAGGTTGCAACTCTTCTTGCCTTTGTATGTCGCCCCGAAGCTCTGGGCGGCGTCTTCGATCACCGGTATGCCGTGCCGCGCGGCGATGGCATTGATTTCATCCATATCGGATGGTTGCCCATAGAGGCTTATGGGCATGATGGCGCGGGTTTTCGGGGTGATGGCCACCTCGATTTTCGAAGCATCGATGTTGCAGGTATCGGGTTCGATGTCGACGAATACCGGCTTGCCCCCGAGCAATACGATGACTTCCGCGGTTGCAACAAACGTAAACGGGCTGGTGATGACTTCGTCACCGGGGCGAAGGTCCAGCGCCATCAGTGATATCAGCAGCGCTTCTGTCCCGGATGCCACGGTAATGCAGTGTTTTGCTCCGGTATAAGTCTCCAGGCGTTCTTCCAGTTCACGGACTTCAGGGCCCATGATGTACTGCCCGTGATCCAGAACGGCGTTGATTCGGCGCTGGATTTCCGGCTTCAGCGCCACATATTGTGACTTGAGATCGATGAATGGGATGCTCATGTTTTGACAACCGATAGTTGTTTTCCCGTCAGCCGGTATGTCTGGCCACCGTGCGGACACTTGTACTCGCCACCGCCTTCCAGCGGAAGCGGAATCTGCTCGCCATACTCGCTCATCCAGCCAATCTGGCGAGCAGGAACCCCGACCATCAGGGCATACGCCGGCACGTCCTTGTTCACCACCGCGCCGGCACCAATGAATGCAAACTCTCCTATGGTCACGCCGCATACAATCGTGCAATTGGCGCCGAGGCTGGCACCCTTTTTGACGAGGGTATTCCTGTATTCGCTCTTTCGTTCAATCAGCGAGCGGGGGTTGTAAACATTGGTAAACACCATGCTGGGCCCGCAGAACACCCCTTCTTCGAGGGTTACGTTGTCATAGACGCTGACGTTGTTCTGGATCTTGCAGGCATCGCCAATCACGACCTTGTTGCCAACAAAGACGTTTTGCCCGAGAGACACGCCCCTGCCGATCCGGGCACCGGCACACACGTGCACAAAGTGCCAGACCCGGGAACTCTCACCGATGCTGGCGCCATCGTCAACGATTGCAGATGGATGGATGAATACGTCTTTCATGGCCTCCTCTTGTGCTCAGAGTGCATCCGTCACCTTTTCGGCCAAAGACATGGCCGTGGTCCATTTCCCGCCAAAAACCGAAATCAGGCTGCCCTGGCGGGTCACAGCATATTCACGCGTCGTCCTGTTCGGATCCTGGTGTCCACGAATCAGCGGCCTGAGCCCGGAAAACTGCTGTTCGACATCAAACTCCGCATCAGGCCAATAGTGCCTGAACACGGCCAGCAGATACGAGCGTTCTTCCGCGCTGCACTCGATCGGGTCGTCCAGCAACTGGCGCACCTCGGTGGTCCCGAGCAGGGTTTTGCCCTTCCACGGCAAAACAAACAGGATGCGACGCTCACCGGGCACTTCGAGCAGCATGGCCTGCGGACAAGGCACATTCAGAACCAGATGACTGCCCCGCACAAGATCCAGCTCCAGGGGAGAGGCAATTCCGCTTGCGCGCAGAAGCCGGACGGCCCAGGGGCCGGTCACGTTGCATACACGATCGAAATGCCGGATTTCTCCGCTGCCCAGCGTGATAGCTCCCTGAGGGTCAACGCGAACAATCTCCGAGTTTTCAAAGATTGAAACGCCGCTCTTGCCCGCTTGGTGCGCAACCCAAAGGCCGAGTTGGTAGTCGTCCATCTGCCCGTCGAAAAATTCGTAGCCTCCGACCAGTCCGTCAGCGTCAAGACCGGGGCTGCGTTCCAGTACCGCCTGACGCGGCAGCCAGCTTGATTTCGGAAGCGCACTTTCGCCTGCGAGAAAATCATAGATAAACAAGCCGATGCCTATCGTGAAACGGCGGCGGCGGCCCTGTCTGTAGACGGGGATCACCAGCGACACCGGATGCGCAAGCTCCGGCGCCCGTTCCAGCCAGGCACTCCTTTCCCGCAGCGCCTCTTTCACCAGGCCAAACTCCCTGTTCTCGAGATACCTCAAGCCCCCGTGCAGCAGTTTGGACGATGCGCTACTGGTCGCGCGCATGATGCCCGACCGTTCGTAGAGCGATACCCGGTGCCCGCTGCGGGCCATGCGCCAGGCGCAGCACAGGCCATTGATGCCGCCGCCGATTACCGCAATGTTCATCAAGCTGTCGCGATCAATATTCCAGCGGCAAGCCGACAGTGACACCGTCCCGGGCTGACCGGTACGCCGCGATCAGCAACTCCAGGGATTTGAGCCCTTCGCGTCCGTCGGTTTCCGGCTCGGCATCCCCCCTGAGCACATCAATCACATTCTTGTAGTACAGGGGATGGCCAAAGCCGTAAACCGATGTGGTTTCGTAGTTCGCCTCGCGGATGTTTTTGTCATAGTCCTTCGCATCCTCGAACTGCCAGACCTGAATATCGTTGACCGCGACGCCCCCGATCCGGACCGTGCCTTTTTCCCCGAGGATCGTGATGCTGCCCTCAAGATTCTTCGGGTAGGTGAGCATCGTCACGCTGACCGAACCCAGGGCGCCGTTGCGCCAGCGGACGTTGATCACGCCGGTGTCTTCCACCTCGATATCCCGGGTGGTGCTGGTCATGGCCTGCACCTTTTCGACCGGGCCGATCAGCCATTCGAGCAAATCGATGTAGTGGCTGGCCTGATTCATGAATGCCCCGCCGTCAAATTCCCAGGTACCACGCCAGCCGTTGCCCTGGTCATAGTAGGACTGCGGCCGCGTCCAGAAAACATTGAGGTGCACCATGTGAATCTTGCCGAAACGCTTTTCCTCAACCGCACGGCGCAGCAGTCGCAGGGTGGAGTTGTGGCGATTCTGCTTCACGACAAACAGCCGGACGCCGGCCTCATCGCAGGCATGGACCATTTTCTGCCCGTCTGCCCAGCGGGTGGCCATCGGCTTTTCGGTCATGACATGAACACCGGATTTCGCCGACAAGACAGCCTGCCCCGGATGAATGCCGCTCGGTGTGCACAAGGCCACCACATCCAGTTTTTCCTTTTCCAGCATCACCCGGATATCCCGATAACCCTTCACCCCGTACTTCCGGGCATGCTCGTCGAGAACATTGGGATCGATATCGCAAACCGCTGCGAGCTCCAGCTCCGACGCATGCGCCTCGATCGAGCCAAAGTGATTCTTCGAAATCCTGCCGCACCCCACGACGGCAATGCGCAGCTTCCTTCCCTTTATTGGCTGATACAACATGTGTTTTCCTTGAATATGGAGATCGTTATCACAGGCGAAACACGGTGAATCCCGCGTCGGCCGCCGAGTGGCGGTCGTAAAGCGCCTTCAGATCCGCGAGCACCGGGTTTTCAGTCCGGCAAAATTTCCGCAGATCAACCGGGGACAGCTTCCGGAATTCGTTGTGCCCGACGGCGACAATCAGCGAATCAACCGGATTCTCCGGACCAATCGAGCCGAGTTTGATTCCGTATTCCTGTTCCACTTCATCGGGATCTGCCCACGGGTCCATCACAACCACATTCACATTCCAGCTCTTCAGTTCGCTGACAAGATCGGCAATTTTGCTGTTGCGGATATCCGGGCAATTTTCCTTGAAGGTGATCCCCAGCACGCCGACAGTGCTCCGGGACACATCAAGTTTGTTGTTGAGCATCAGCCTGACAAGATTGCGGGCCGCATACCGGGCCATGTTGTCGTTGATCTTGCGGCCCGCCAGGATGACCTGCGGCCGGTAACCGACTTCCTCAGCCTTGTGCGTAAGGTAGTACGGGTCCACGCCGATGCAATGGCCCCCGACCATTCCCGGGCGAAACGGCAGAAAATTCCATTTGCTGCCGGCCGCTTCGAGAACCTCGATCGTATCGATCCCTAGGCGATCAAAAATGATCGAGAGTTCGTTCACGAAGGCAATATTGAGGTCGCGTTGTGTGTTTTCGATCACCTTGGCGGCCTCGGCTACCTTGATGCTCGCTGCAAGATAAGTTCCTGCCTTGACTATGCTGGCGTAAAGCTGGTCGACAACCTTGGCGACCTCCGGAGTTGATCCACTTGTGATTTTCCTGATCTTGGTCAGCGTGTTGACCTTGTCACCCGGGTTGATGCGCTCGGGGCTGTAACCACAGAAAAAATCCCTGTTGAACTTGAGTCCCGATACTTGCTCCAGGACAGGAACACAGACTTCTTCCGTGCATCCGGGATAAACCGTCGACTCGTAGATCACAAGCGACCCGGGTCTCAGACACCGGCCGACGGTTTCGCTGGCCTTGACCAGCGGCGTCAGGTCTGGTCGGCTTGCCTTGTCGATCGGCGTGGGAACCGTAATTATGAAAACGCCACAGGCAGCCAAGTCCTCGGGATCGCAACTGAAGGCAAGCTGCTTGACTGACGCAAGTTCGGCATCGGCCACCTCCAGCGTACGGTCATGCCCCGAGCGGAGTTCCCGGATGCGATCCTGATTTATGTCGAAACCGAGAACCGGCCGGTGTTTCCCGAACTCCACTGCCAGCGGAAGGCCCACGTAGCCCAAGCCGACCACTGCGATTTTTTCGTTAAGGATATTCATGACAAAGCTGCGGGTTGTTATAAGCTTGTTCTTCGCCTGTGGAAGGCGTGCCGGAATCTAATGGATCGCAGAAAAACCGGCCACCCGGCCCGCCCCATCAGCCGGCCGTGCAAGTTTTGAGAGAACATGCGGCTCAGCCCGACAATGCGTGAGAAAAAGCTGTTTATTTGTTGTTTCAAAAGCTCGGTAACTTACGGAAATCGTTGTGAAAAGCGGAAGAATTGTAGCACCCCCACTTCCTCAAAGTCGCGGGATATTTCAAGGTTTCGCAAACCGGAAACGAGGGTTTCCGTTCGCGGCAACGGCTAGGTCTATGGTCAAGCCTCTTGCGTCTGGAAAAGCACGTGAGAACGGTAATCCAGATGCTTATTGAGCCCTGTCCTCTGTCATGAGCTACGCGTTTCCGGCAGCGGTAATGGCCAATACGTTCTCGGTGACCGGCCTGATGGTTGTATTGGGGCTTAGCGGCAATCCGGAAATGGCTGCGGATGTTGGAATTGTCCATGGCGCCGCAATCGCCCTGTTCTACTCCTTCTCTGCCAACGCACGAAACATCCTGCTCAATCGGCAATCCGCAATTTCGCCAGATCTCATTCTTGGCACGCGCCTGCTACTGTTTCTCCCGCTGGCATTGTTATCCCTTTGGCTGAGTGTGCACTTTGGTCGCGTCGAAATTCTGCTTGCCGCCGTGCTGGTCATGCGCAATTGCTCAGAGTGGATTGCGGAACTCGTACTCGGCTCTGCCGAAGTGCGTCAAGACCAGCCCTA
Organism: Burkholderiales bacterium; assembly: GCA_022843705.1. Classification (GTDB taxonomy): domain Bacteria; phylum Pseudomonadota; class Gammaproteobacteria; order Burkholderiales; family SG8-41. The sequence goes on along the minus strand of JALHND010000060.1, from coordinate 4,625 downwards.
TGCAAAACGATTTCTCGCGTTGCAGATTGCGGCTTTCATGGTTGTCAGCGGATGGCTTATCGCCGGATTGCCCCATGCCATGCCCATCCTTTTTGCCTGGGCAGTCTCTCCGCTTTGCATTCCCTCCAAACTGGAGGCGGGAAAAACGCGCTTGCCCACCCCGGAATCCGGCGGCTGGTTGCAGCTTTTGCCTCATTTCGGATCCACGGCTGTTATCGGCGTTTCGGTTTATGTCTTCCGGTTGCTCATTCTGCTTTTGGTCGGCAAGGTCGTCGCAGGCGAGCTCTATACCGCATTTGCAATCGGAGGAATTCTGGGATCCGTGTTTGCGCAGGCTATCGGACCTACGCTGATTTTACGCGAAGCCCGGGATGGCCATGCAGCCCTTCCGTCATGGATAAAATACCTGATGGCTGGCGCAGCCATGGCCGGTTTGGTCATTTTCGCAATAGCCATCCTCGCACCTGACAGCCTGGCATCTGCCGGCAAGTCGACTTTATTCTGGCAAGCCACCGGCGCGTCCCTTGTTGGCGGCTGTGTAATGGTGATCGCCCAGGGATTCCGGCTGAGATTGCTCCAGAATCATGCGCGCCGTGACACCTTCGGACCCGACGTTCTGGCAAACATCCTGCTGGTGGCTGCTGTCCCTTACGTATTTTATCTGCTCGGCAAGGATGCACTGGGACTCCTCTACTTGCTGGGGTCAGTGCTGGCCCTGCTTTTTTACGGCAGCGCCATAAAACGAGTGCCACAAAGCCACTCATCACCCATGCAAATGCAATGGCAAAGCCGCTGGATTCCCCCGGTGATTGTCATATCGCTGCTGCTGCCCCTTTTCTTCCAGATCAACGGTGCAGTCTTTCGGGACATCGCCTTCATTTTTGACACGGAGGGACAGCTTTCCCGCCTGCCGGTCCCGCTTTCGGTTCTTGCCTGCTATGGCGCGGTGCTTTTGATTGGTGGTTATTCGCGCGCACGACTTTCGCTGACCGGACTGTTCCTGACTTTTGTCTTGATGCTGATCACCAGCGTATTGCTGTCGCACGTTCATCCGGGACACGAGCAGGCAAAACTGATCCTGTTGATCCAGTTTGTGCTGCCGATGTTTGCTCTCGTGCTGGGGCAGATGTTCCTGAATAACCCGGAGGACATTACCTTTGTCGCCCGTTGCTTCCTTGGATTAATCGCAGTTCTGGTTCCCGCGCAACTGGCCGCCACCTGGGCGCAGGGTCATCTTCTGCTGACCCCGTATCTGTATCTATTCAGCATCTATCAGCACCTGCAGTATGTGCCGATGATTATGGTTGCCGCATACCTGCTTGCACTTTATGTGCTCTGGGGGCACCGCGCCTGTCGCGCGCTCCTTCTGGGAATCGCCATTCCCATGGGTGTTTACACCGGCGCATCCGTTTCTGCGCTTGCCACAGCCTGTCTCATCGTCGGGGTTTGCGTCTTTCCGGTCTTGCTCTGGCGACAACGCAGAAAGGCCAGCTCCGCAATGTTGCTGGGCATTGTCGTGACCGTATCCGCAGCCGCATACTTTTCGCTGGCCGCAGGAAAGCTGGACGGGAAGTACGGGCTGATCCGCCTGCATACCGATTCATCGCTATTCGCTCCGAAAAACCTCGCGGAGCGAATCCGGTACTGGGCATTTTATTCGGAAGAAATCCTGTCGAGTGCCAAAACCGCGGCACTTGGACATGTTGCCCCACCAGACCGAAAAAAAACCCCCAGCGCCCACAATTATTATCTGGACTTCGCCTACAACTTTGGCATCCTTCCGCTGTTGCCGCTGCTGGCCATGCTGGGGTTGACCGTTGCCGGCATCCTTCGACAATGGCGCAGCATCCTGGGCTCGGCGCCCTACACATGCCTTGCCGCCATCGTGTTGTTCCTGTTGATCGTCGACAATTCATTCAAGGTGGGCATGCGCCAGCCTTATCCTGGCATTGTGACTTTTTTTCTTTGGGGAATACTCTTGAGCCGCCTATTTCCCGAACGCCCGGCGAATCGTGAGGCCTGAAAGCTTAGGTCCAGACATCTTGAAAATCCTCGTTGTCACCCAGTATTTTCATCCAGAACCATTTCGCATCAACGATCTGGTCACAGGCCTGCACGCCCGCGGGCACTCGGTCACGGTGCTCACCGGCATACCCAACTATCCCGAGGGTGAGTTTTATCCCGGCTACGGCTGGATGAGCCCGGCCAATGAGGACTTCGATGGCGTACGCGTCATCCGCGTGCCACTGGTCAGCCGCGGCCAGGCACGGAACTGGCGGCTCGCACTGAATTACCTCTCCTTTGCCTGCTCGGCGAGTCTGTTCGGTGCGCTGCGTTGCCGGGGCAGTTTCGATCTGGTGTTCGTGTTCGAGCCCTCTCCGATCACCGTCGGCCTGCCTGCGCTGCTACTGGGCGCGCTGAAGCGGGCTCCGGTGATGCTGTGGATACAGGATCTCTGGCCAGATACCCTCGAGGCGATGGGACTGCGCGGCGCGGTTCTTTCGGCGGGCGCTGCGGTCGCCGATTTCGTGCACCGCCGCTGCGACGCCTTGCTGGTGCAGTCGCAGGCCTTCAGCGCCAGTCTCGTGGCCCGCCGCATTCCGCGGCAGCGGATCCGTTATCTGCCGAACTGGGCGGAGGACTGGTACCGCAATCCGGCTCCCGCCGGGGATGCGAACCCGCTCGCCGGATTTCACGGTTTGCGCATCCTGTTCGCCGGCAACCTCGGCAGCGCGCAATCCCTGGAAACGATCATCGCCGCCGCGGAAATCATGCGCGACCGGCCCGACATCCACTGGATCATCGTCGGCGACGGGCTGATGCGCGACACGCTGGCGCGGCAGATCCGCGAGCGCGGGCTGGAGGCAACGGTCGCCCTGCTCGGACGCCAGCCGCCGACCGAAATGCCGCGGTATTTCGCTGCGGCCGATGCCCTTCTGGTCACGTTGCGCGCCGATCCCGTATTCGCCCTCACCATACCCAGTAAAATCCAGTCCTATCTCGCGGCGGGAAAACCGGTGATCGGCGCCCTCGATGGCGAGGGCGCAAGGATCATCGACGAATCGGGCGCCGGCTGGACCTGCGCGGCCGGGGATGCCGCAGGTCTGGCGGCGCTTGCCCGCCGGCTTGCAGCATCGTCGGAAACGGAGCGTGCCTTGATGAGCAGCCGCGGCGCCGCTTATTTTGGGGAGCATTTTGAACGCAATCGCCTGCTTGACCGGCTCGAAGGCTGGATGCAGGAACTGACGGACAAGACTGATGCGGATACTGATACTGGGCGGTGACGGCATGCTGGGACACCAGCTGCTGCGCCACTTCGGCACTCGCCACGTGGCGCGTGTAACGCTGCGCGGGCCACTTGAGCGTTACGCGGGTTATGGGCTGTTCCATGCGGGCAACGCGGTGGACGGCGTCGACGTGCAGGACTTCGGCACGGTGCGCAGGGTCTTCACCGGGTTCCGCCCCGACGCGGTGATCAACGCCACGGGCATCGTCAAGCAGCGCGCGGAAGCGGCGGAAGCCATCCCCTCGATCGAGATCAACGCGCTGTTTCCCCACCGCCTCGCCGCGCTGTGCGCCGAAGCGGGTACGCGCCTGGTCCACATGAGCACGGACTGCGTGTTTTCCGGAAAGCAGGGCGGCTACCGCGAGGACGACCCGCCCGACGCGACCGATATCTACGGCCGCTCCAAACTGCTCGGCGAAGTCTCGGCATCGCCGGCAATCACGCTGCGCACTTCGATCATCGGCAGCGAGCTGTCGCGCAAGACGGGCCTGCTGGAGTGGTTTCTCGCGCAGCAGGGCACGATCCGCGGCTACCGCCGGGCGATATTCTCGGGTTTCACGACGACCGAGATGGCGCGCATCATCGAAATGCTGCTGACGCGATACCCCGGGGCGCACGGTCTGTATCATGTGTCGAGCGCCGCGATCAGCAAGTACGAGCTGCTGACGCTGATCCGCGACCGCCTCGGGCTGTCCACCCGGATCGAACCCGAAGATGATTTCCATTGCGACCGCAGCCTCGATTCCACGCGCTTCCGTGCGGCCTTCGCTTACGAACCGCCGTCATGGCCGGCCATGATTGACGAACTGGCCGTCACCACGGGATAATGCAAGCATATGATTTTAAAGAATAAAAAAGTGCTGGTTACCGGTGGCACCGGCTCCATGGGCAAGACCTTTGTGCGCCGGGTGCTGACCGGCGAGCTCGGCCTGCCGAAAAAGGTCATCGTGTACTCGCGCGACGAGGCCAAGCAGCACGACATGCGCATGGCCTATCTGCACAAGACCGTCAGCACGGATGAAGTCATTTTCCGCAACTTCATGAACGTGCTGGAGTTCCGCATCGGCGACGTGCGCGACTATGCGGCCGTCAGCGCCGCAGTGCGCGATGCCGACATCGTGGTCAACGCCGCCGCGCTGAAACAGGTGCCGTCCTGCGAGTATTTCCCCGAAGAAGCGGTGATGACCAACTGCATCGGCGCGATGAACATCGTGCGCGCGATCCAGAACAACCGCTACCCGGTCGAGACCGTGGTCGCCATCAGCACCGACAAGGCCTGCAAGCCGGTCAACGTGATGGGCATGACCAAAGCGGTACAGGAGCGCATTTTCGTCGGTGC
>JALHND010000059.1 GCA_022843705.1 Burkholderiales bacterium | reverse complement strand
CCGCAACCGCTGGCTCCGAGCAGGCAGGCAATCATCCCCGGCTCGACATGGAAACTGACGCCCTGCAGCACGGGGGTGTGTTCGTAGGCGTGGCTGATATCGGTGAAATCGAGGCGCGCGGGCATGCGGAAATTATAGCGTTTTTGCCGCTGATAATGATTCTTGTTAAAATGATTTCTCCAGTAATTTCCATTACTTACGATCCATTCACGATTCATTGAAGCAGGTGCCGGTCAAGCCGGTGCCGCCCGCCCGGTGACCACCATCAGCACCACCCAACCTGTCCACGGCGGATTCGCCGCGCGAGCCCGCCTGCCGCGGCTGCTGACCATCATTGCCGTCGCGCTGGCCGTGCTGCTGGCGCTGCCGGTGGTGGTCGTGCTGCTCAACCTGCTGGCGCCGTCGACCGACACCTGGCGCCACCTGGTCGATACGGTGCTCGCCGACTATGTCGTGAATTCGCTGCTGCTGATGCTGGGTGTTGCTTTCGGCGTCATCGTCGGTGGTGTCGCCACGGCCTGGATCACCACGATGTGCAGCTTTCCGGGGCGCCGCGTCTTCGAATGGGCGTTGCTGCTGCCGATGGCGATGCCGGCCTACGTGATGGCCTATGCCTATACCGACCTGCTGCAGTTCGCCGGCCCGGTGCAGACGGCGCTGCGGGAATTCACCGGCTGGGGCGTGCAGGACTACTGGTTTCCGGACGTGCGTTCGCTGGGCGGCGCGGTGGTGATGCTGGCGCTGGTGCTTTATCCCTATGTCTACCTGCTCGCGCGCGCGGCCTTTCTCGAGCAGTCCGACAGCATGATCGAGGTGGCGCGGGTCTCGGGCTACGGACCCTGGGGCACTTTCCGCCGCGTTGCGCTGCCGCTGGCGCGGCCGGGCATCGTTGCCGGCACTGCGCTGGCGCTGATGGAGGCGCTCGCAGACTACGGGACGGTCGCCTATTTCGGCGTGCAGACCTTCACCACCGGCATATTCCGCGCCTGGTTTTCGCTGGGTGACCATGTCGCCGCGGCACAACTCTCGGCGATGCTCCTCGGCTTCGTGTTCCTGGTGCTGCTGCTCGAACGCATCACCCGCCGCGGCGCTGCCTTCCACTCGGTGTCGCACCGCAAGCGGCTGCGCAACGTCTATCCGCTGCGCGGCCTGCGCGCCGTGGTGGCCGTGATGTTCTGTGTGCTGCCGCTGGTGTTCGGTTTCCTGTTGCCGGCCGGCGTGATGGCGCACATGGCCTTGACCTCGGGTGACGCCCAGTTCGGCGCGCGTTACCTGACGCTCACCGGCAATACCGTGACCCTTGCCGCGGTGACCGCCGTGCTGGCGGTGGCGCTGGCGCTGGTGGTCGGCTACGCAGGGCGGATGTCGCCGACACGTGTCGTGCGCGCGGCCAACCGCATCGCCGGCCTGGGTTACGCGGTGCCGGGTGCGGTGATCGCCGTCGGCGTGCTGATTCCGGTGACGCGGCTCGACCACGTCCTTGCCGGCTGGGTGCAGTTTTTCACCGGAACCAATCCCGGCCTGATCCTGACCGGCGGCATTGCCGCGCTGGTGTATGCCTATCTCGCGCGTTTTTTTGCGGTCGCGCTGCAGACGGTGGATGCCGGCCTCGCCAAGATCACGCCGTCGATGAGCGATGCCGCTCGTTCGCTGGGCCTGGGACCGGGCGCAACGCTGGCGCGGGTGCATGCGCCGCTGCTGTGGCGCAGTGCGCTGACGGCGGGGCTGCTGGTGTTCGTTGACGTGATGAAGGAGCTGCCGGCGACCTTCGTGATGCGGCCTTTCAATTTCGACACCCTGGCGGTGCAGGCCTACAACCTCGCTTCCGATGAGCGCCTCGCAGAAGCGTCAACGGCAGCGCTCACCATCGTGCTGGTGGGGCTGCTGCCGTTGATCCTGCTGTCGCGGATGATGCTCAGGCCGGGGCCGGGGCAATCCCGCGATTGACGCGGTTTACTTGTAGCCGACCTTGTCGAAGATCTTCTGCGCCACCGGCTGGTTCTTGCCCAGCGCGCTGATGTTCAGCGTGTCCATCTTGAAGTTGCCGAGCGAGGCCAGTTCCGCGTTGTTCAGCGGGGCACCCTTGACCACCGGCCATTCATTGTTGCCGCTGGCGAAGTAGGTCTGCGCGCTGTCGCTGGTCAGGTGTTCGAGGAATCTGACTGCGGCGGCCTTGTTCGGAGCGGTCTTGATCACGCCGGCGCCCGACACATTCATGTGCGTGCCGAAGCTTTTCTGGTTGGGCCAGATCAGGCCGGTGGCGGCAACGACTTTCCTGTCCTCGGGCTTGTCCGACTTCATCAGGCGCACGTAGTAGTAGCTGTTGCTGATCGCCACCGCGCATTCACCGGCGGCGACCGCGCGGATCTGGTCGGTGTCGCCGCCCTTGGGCGCGCGCGCGAAATTATCGACCACGCCCTTCGCCCACTGTTCGGCTTTCGCTTCGCCGAGGTGTTCAATCAGGGCGCTCATCAGCGACAGGTTGTAGATGTGGCTGCCGGAACGGGTGCAGACCTTGCCTTTCAGTTTCGGGTTGGCGAGGTCCTCGTAGTTCTGGATTTCGGCCGGGTTGATCGCCGACTTGTTGTAAATGATCACGCGGGCGCGGGCGGAGAAACCGAACCACTGGTTGTTGGCGGCGCGCATGTGCGCCGGCAGGCGGTCGGCCAGCACTTTCGATTCGATCGGCTGGAACAGGCCCATCTGCTCGGCGCGCCACAGGCGGCCGGCATCGACGGTCACCAGCACATCGGCGGGGGAGGCCGCGCCTTCGTTGCGGATGCGCTGGATCAGCGGATCCTCGCCGGCCTCGATGCGGTTCAGCTTGATGCCGGTGGCCTTGGTGAAGCCGCTGTAGAGCGCCTCGTCGGTCTGATAGTGGCGTGAGGAATACAGGTTTAGTTCCTGGGCGGCAACGGAGGTGCTGAAAAGGCTGGCCACGAGCAGTGACAATGCGACGGGTTTCATTAAAATATCCTTATAAAACAAGTATTTACAATTAATTTTGGAGAGCGATACGCGCTCGCGGCAAAAATAGTAACAAGAACTATTCTCGATATCAACAAAAATGAGAACTATTATTATTTGTGCCGAAGGATCTGCATGAAACCTCGCAGGTTTCATGACGCAAGGTATTGATCCTGCGCAAACCGGCGATTGGAAGTGCCGGAGGTAAAGCGGGAGGGAGAACTGGGGGATTCCGATCGTCAGATCGGCAGGCGGCGGGCGCCGTTGTAGCGGCTTTTCCAGTAACGCTGGCTCATGTCGACGATTTCCACTGCGCCGCCGCGGCTGGGCGCATGGACGAAACGCGAATCGCCGAGATAGATGCCGACATGCGAAAACGGCCGGCGCAGGGTATTGAAGAACACCAGGTCACCGGGCTGCAGTTCGGATTTGTCGATGATTTCGCCGACGCGGCTGATTTCCGCGGCATTGCCCGGCAGCGCCTGGCCGGTGATCTGCGCATAAAGGAAGCGGATCAGGCCGCTGCAGTCGAAGCCGGTGTCGGGAGAGGATCCGCCCCATTTGTAGGGCACGCCGATGAAGCCGAGCGCGCGCAATGCCAGTTCCTGCGCCTGCGCAAACAGCCCGGGCTCCGCAGCGGACGCGGTGCCCGGTACCTCCGCAATGCGGGTCGATTCGTCGGCGCTGGCGGCCAGTGGCAGCCACAGCAGCAGCGCAAGGGTGGCGACAATCTTTCTCATGCCCGGAATTTAGTCAATAACAGATTGATTGTAAAGGTTAATTTTTGATGCGCCGGAGGCTGCCGCGAACCCTGCCGAAGGGTAAACTTTGGCCATCCTTCAGCCGTTGTTACCAGCATCCATGATCCTCAAAGCCATCATGCGTCTTCTTGTTGCCGCACTTTTTCTGGCCGGTGTCCTTGCCGCGCCGTCTCCGGCTTTCGCCCAGACCACGGTCGAGGTCATCCCACTCAGCTACCGCAGCAGCGAGCAGGTGATCCCGGTGATCCAGCCGCTGCTCGGCCGCGATTCCAGCGTCAGCGGCTTCCAGAACCAGCTGGTGATCCGCGCGACGCCCGCCGAACTGGCGCAGGTCAAACGCGTGCTGGCGAGCATCGACAAGGCGCCGCGGCGGCTGCTGATTACCGTGCGCCAGGACGCCGACCTTGAACGCGACCGCCGCGAGGCCGAACTCTCCGGCAGCATCGGCAATGACAACGCCCGTGTCACCATTCCCGGCAGCAGTTCGCGCAGCGGCGGCAATGTCGTGCTGCGCGACGGCGACGACCGCCTGCGCGCGCGCATCATCGATTCAAGGCAGATCAGCCGCGACAGCAGTGCGCAGACCATCCAGGTGCTCGAAGGCTCGACGGCCTTCATCCGCGTCGGCGAGTCGCGCCCGGTGAGGAGCCGCCAGGTGGTGCGCACCGTGGTCAACGGCCAGATCGTCGATCGCGTGGTCGAGGGCACGGAGTACCGCGACGCCAACACCGGTTTCAGCGTGCTGCCGCGGCTGCAGGGCGACATCGTCACCCTCGACATCAATCCGCAGCGCGACAGCTTCGACGACCAGCGCCGCGGCACGGTCAACGTGCAGCGGGTGACAACGACGGTGTCCGGCCGCCTCGGCGAATGGATTGACCTCGGTGGAGTGGGCGACTCCCGCAGCGACGAACGTTCGGCGCTGCTGGGCCGCAGCAGCGGCCGCATCGAAGAGCGGCGCGGGGTACAGGTCAGGGTCGAGGAGTTGAACTAGGTCACGGGCCTTTCTCCGGAAACAGTCGCCAGCATCTTGCCGGACCGGGGATTTCCCCGGTCAAGGCGACTGCGGCCCAGACGAGATCGCATGAGCCAGCAGCCTCACCTCACCATATACCTGCGCAAGCGCCGTCGCCTGGTGTCGGGACTGTTGCTGTCGCTGGCCACCGTGGTCGCCCTGATGACCTACCTGCTCTGGTCGGCGTACCAGCAGACGCTGCGGGAAGCTGAGGCCACCACCCGCAATTTTGCAGCACTGATTGAGGCGAGGCTGGAGGCCAGCTTGCGCAATGCGGAGGCCGAGTTGCGGGAAATCGCAAAATCTATTCCCCCGGATGCGCTCCGCGCCGATGCTGTTCCGCGTTACGATAAGGGCATCAGCGCCGATTTGCTTTCACGGGTCACCAATTACCCCGAAGTGTCCGGCATTCGCATCTTCGATGCCGGTGGCAATCTGCTCTACAGCGAGGGACGCGGAGAAGTCCGCCGGGTAAATATCGCGGACAGAAGCCATTTCAGCCGCTTGCGTGCGAGCCGCGATCTCCAGTTCACGTTCTCCGATGTGATCACGGGACGCACGTCCGGACGCCAGGTGCTGACGGTAGCCCATGCCATGCGCGGTCCTGACGGCGCGTTTGCCGGCATGGTCGGCTTTGGTCTGAGCATCGACTACTTCCTGGAGCTTTTCAAGTCGGTTGACCTCGGCGAAGGCAGCAACGTTGCGGTTTACAGAAAAGACGATTTCCGTTTGGTCATGCGCTGGCCGGTGATTAAGACCAATCTCAACAAGCCGCTGCCCGCGGACAGTCCCACGCGCCAGGCCTTCGACAACGGCAAAGACAAGGCGACGATACAGATCCTTGCGGCCTCCGATGGCCGTGTGCGCATCTACAGCTACGACGCGACCGAGGGATATCCTTTTTTTGTGTCGGTCGGCGTGGCGCGCGACACCGTGCTGCAGGATTGGCGGGCGCGCTCATACGCCGTTGCCACCTTTGGCGCCGTATTGATAGTTACCCTCGGGGTATTGTTCTTCCAGTGGTTGCGCGCGGAAGGGGGTATTGCGCGCTTCAATGCCGAACTCGAGGCGCGGGTGCGCGAGCGCACCGCGGAGCTGGAGTCCTTCAACTATTCGATTTCGCACGATCTGCGTACGCCGCTGCGCGGAATCGCCGGCATCGCCCGCATCCTCGAGAGCGATTACGCCTCTTCACTGGATCACGCCGGGAGGGATCTGCTGGCCCGCATGCGCGAATCCAGCATGCGCATGGGCAACCTGATCGACGGCTTGCTGCAACTTGCGCGACTGGCTCGCGTCGAGGTGGTGGTCGAGCAGGTCGATCTTGTCGTGCTGGCCCGCCAGATTCTCGACGACCTGTGCGCACAGGAACCCGGTCGCAGGGTCACGCTGGTGCTGCCGGAGAAGCTCGAGGTGCGCGGTGACCGTCAACTTCTGGCCATCGTGCTGGAGAACCTGCTGGGGAACGCCTGGAAGTTCACCGGCAGGAAGAGTGATGCAAGAATCGAGCTCGGTGTCGAAACGAAGGACGACATGCCGCTCTATTTCGTACGTGACAATGGCGCAGGGTTTGATCCGGCACACGAGCAGCACTTGTTCACGCCCTTTCACCGCCTGCACCGTGATGACGAGTTTCCGGGCACCGGCATCGGGCTTGCCACGGTGCAGCGCATCATCCGGCGTCATGGAGGCAGCCTCCGCGCCGAGGGCAAGCCGGGGGAGGGCGCCACTTTCTATTTCACGCTGTCTGCGTCACGGAGCGCCGCATGAATGAATCGCCGATACTGCTGGTCGAAGACAACGCCAACGACGAGATGTTCGCGCTGCGCGCATTCCGCAAGAACAATATCGAGAGGGAGGTGCTAGTCGCCCGCGACGGCCAGCAGGCGCTGGATCTGTTGCTCGACACCGCCGGCCGCCTGCCGGCTTTCGTGCTGCTCGATCTGAAGTTGCCGGGGATCGGCGGGCTTGAAGTATTGCGCCGACTGCGCGCGGAGGCGCGCACCCGCTTCCTGCCGGTAATCATGCTGAGTTCGTCGACCCGGGAAGAAGACCTGCGACAGAGTTATCTGATGGGCGCCAACAGCTATGTCTGCAAGATGCTCGACATCGACACATTTACGCGCGAGATCGGCGCCATCGCGCATTACTGGCTGGACATCAACCGCATCCCCGAAGAAGGCACCGCCTGATGCGGCTTCAGAACGACGAACCGGGCTGTGCGAGGAAGGCGGTTTCCTCTGGAGTCGATTCGCGACCGAGGATGCGGTTGCGGTGCGGAAACCGGCCGAAGCGGTGCACGACGTCACGGTGGCGCACCGCGTAATCAAGGAAACCGGCGAAGCTGCTGCGGTCCGCCTCCGGCACGCCGGCCGCCAGTGCGGTGAACAGCGCGACGCTGCGTTCCTGCATGTCGACTGATTCCGCGTGTTCCAGCGGCAGGTAGAAAAACACCCTTTCGATCGCGCGCAGTTCCCGGTCAGCGCCGGCGGTGATGCCGTCGATTGCCAGCCGCAATGCGAGGCCATCGTGGGCGAAGGCCTGCGGCGTGTCGCGGTAGATGTTTCGCGGAAACTGGTCGAACAGCAGGATCAGCGCCAGCCGTCCGCGCGGCTCGCGCGCCCATTCGCGGTGCGCGCCGCCTGCGGCGGCTGCGACCAGTGCGCCGTAACGCTCGCGGATCTCCGCATCGACGACGGCATCCTTGGCCCACCACAGTTTTTTCTGCGCTTCCGCGGTCGCGCTGTCTCCGGTTTCGCTGCCGAACCAGAATGCGAGGAGGTCTTCGATGCCGGTCTGCATGTTGATCACCCGTTCAGCGGTATTTGGCGGCGGTGATGAACTGGCCGAAGGATTCGCACCAGACAATCACCGTGTTGTAGGTCGCCGGATCGATGTTTTCCGGCACCGGCACGATGAAGTTGTCGAAGGTCTTCACGTCGCCGACACGCGCCATGCGCGGTTTCAGGCGCAGGAAATCGGCCTTGGTCTCGACGAACTCCGGCGACAGGTAGAGTTTGTAATCCGGGCCCGGTGCGAGGCGGCCGGTCAGCGCGATGCTGCGGCGGGCAATCGCCACCGTGCCTTCGCCCCAGTGCAGGAAATCGCTGTCTTTCAGGTCGCGGCGGAACTGGCCGCTGAACTGCACGGCCCCGGACTGCGCCTGGATCTCGGCGGCAGTGGGGGCGGTGGGTGCGGTCAGGATCGGCAGCAGATAGATGCCCAGTGCGAAACCCGCAGCCAGCGCGATGGCATGGGTGCTGCCGAAGATCATCAGTGTTTTCATGTGCGGCCTCCTTCCCGGATACAAGCATAAACCAGAACGCCGCGGGCTTGACGCGCATGGCGCATGCGGTGACCATGCGCTGCGTCATTGCCGTTCAACACATCGGGGAAGGCGGTTCATGCTGATCAAGCGCGGTTTTGATTCCATCGTCGCCACCTGGCTCGCCGGGCTGGTGGTGTTCCTGCCGCTGGCGCTGACGCTGGGTGTGCTCGGCTGGCTGGCCGGTGTCCTCAACCGTTACCTCGGTCCGGAAAGCGACATCGGCCACTGGTTTTCCTTCGTCGGTTACAAGATCGCCGGCGAATCCCCGGTGCCCTACCTGCTGGGCACGCTGGTGCTGATGGCGGGCATCTACCTCCTGGGGCTCGCGCTGCGTCTCGGACTGCGCGGTCCGCTGTCGCGTTTCCTCAATGTCACGCTGAAGCGGGTGCCGCTGGTCGGCCCGCTGTATGACTTCACCCAGCGTTTCGTCGGCCTGCTCGAGCAGAAGCAGGGCGACATCGGCGCGATGAGCGCGGTGTGGTGTTTTTTCGGCGGCGACGGCGTCGCCGTGCTCGCACTGGCGCCGAGCTCCGAAGCCGTGGAAATCGACGGCCGGCCGTATTTCGCGGTGCTGGTGCCGACCGCTCCGGTGCCGATCGGCGGCGGACTGCTCTACGTGCCGGTGGAGTGGGTGAAACCGGCCAATATCGGCATCGACAAACTCACTGAAATCTATGTCTCGATGGGGCTCACACCGCCGCCGCAGAATGCAGTGGCCGTGGCGGGTGCGCGGAAGGAAGAGGCTCCCCGGGTCTGATTGCGCGCGCGGCTACCAGGGAATGGTGTTGCCGAGCTGGTCGAAAAATCCGCCGGAGTCCTCCGGCCGCAGCCCGTCGATGACGGCGAGGATTTTTTCCGCTGCGGCATGCGGTGTCTGCAGCGTGAGGCCCTGTTTCGCAAAACCCGCGCTGAGGCGGGTGTCCACCGTGCCCGGGTGCAGCGCCACACACAGCGCTTCCGGCCGGGAGCGTTTCAGCTCCACCGCGGCAGTGCGCACGATCTGGTTCAGCGCCGCCTTCGCGGCGCGGTAACCGTACCAGCCGCCCAGCCGGTTGTCGCCGATGCTGCCGACACGTGCCGACAGCACCGCAAACACGCTGCGCCCTTCACGCGGCAGCAGCGGGATGAAGTGTTTCATCAGCAGTGCCGGACCGATGGTGTTGATGGCGAAGGCACGCGCCAATGCACCGGGGTCGAGCTGCCTCAGGCTCTTTTCGGCGCTACAGCCTTCGCGTGCCAGCGCGCCGGTGGCGACCAGCACCAGGCGGATGTCCAGCACATGCGCGGCGACGGCTTTGGCTGAGGCAGCGATCCCGGCTTCATCACAGAGGTCGAACGACGGCCGGCCCGAGCGCGAGAAGGCCATCACGCCGGCATGACGCGGATCGGCGCGCAGCCTCGCATGCAGTGCGCTGCCGATGCCGCCCCCGGCGCCGAACACCAGCGCCAGTCCGCCGGCGGGCAGCGGATGCAGGACTGCGCTCAGGCTTTTTTCACCCAGGCGATGCACCAGCCCTTGGCGTTGACCTGCTTGCCGCCCACCGCGCCGCAAGGCGCCCAGGGGTCGCTGGCCTTGCCCGCATAGAGCTGGCAGTTGGCGCAGATCTGGCCCGGCGCGTATTTCGCCTGCTTTTTGCGGTCGACCTTTGCAGCGTCGTGCAGGTAACCGAGGGCAACGGCCTGCGGATCCTTTTCATCGAGGCGCGCGGCCTGGGCTGCTGCAATGCGGCTGCCAAGCAGGCCGGCGGCGGCGAGGGGCAGGGTGGCGGCAATAAAACGGCGACGGGTCGTCATGCGGAACTCTCCTGAGGTGTTGGGATGGCGAACCGGATTTTAAGGGGGCGGCCCGGCGATATGACGCTTTTTTGTCCAGGATGAACCGGAATATTTGCGGCCAATATCGTGACACATCCGGTTCATCTGCCTATGCTCGGAGCCCTTGATCAGGAGAACATAGCCATGCAAACCGCCCCCGACCTCAACGATGCCGTGCTCTACCGCAGCGGCGCCGCCGCGCGTCTCTCCGGCGTGCCGGTGGAAACCCTGCGTGTCTGGGAACGCCGTTACGCCATTGTCCGCCCGCAGGTCAGTCCCAGCGGCCGCAAGCTGTATTCCGCCGACAACATCCAGCGCCTGCGCCTGATCAAGCAACTGGTGTCAATGGGCAACCCGATCGGTTCGGTGGCCTCGCTGCCGATGCAGACGCTGCAGCAGATGCTGGCCGATTCCGCGCCGCTGGTGATGGCGCCGCGGCCGCAGGTCTCCGGTCACCGCGCGTTGCGGGTGGCGCTGGTCGGCGAGGCCCAGGCTTCCGGCCGCGGCCGCGGCCTCAACGTGGTTGCGGTGTGCGAGGACATCACCCAGGCGGCCGTCGCGCTGCAGGGCATCCGTGCCGAAGCGGTGATCATCGAAATGTCCTCGCTGATGCAGGCCGAGCCGAAACGCATCACCGCGATCCGCGATGCCGCGGCCGCGCCGGTCGCGATCGTGCTCTACCGCTACGGCCCCGCGCCGGTGATGCGCCACCTGCGCGAAGCCGGGCATGTGGTCGCCCATGCCGCGCTTGATGCAGTCGAATTTGATGAACTGTGCCGCAGCGCGATGACCGCACCGGGCAACCCCGCGCCGGATGCGGAGCCGCCGGCCCCGCGGTTTGATGCGGCGGCGCTGAGCGCGCTGTCGGGCACACGCAACAGCATCTATTGCGAATGCCCGCGCCACCTCGCCGAACTGGTGCGCGCGGTGCAGGGTTTTGAACGCTACAGCGCCGAATGCGCCAACCGCAACCCGGCCGATGCCGTGCTGCATGCCGGACTGCGGCGCAGTGCCGGCCGTGCCCGCGCGCTGCTCGAGGAGGCGCTGGTTGAACTCGCGCTGGCCGAGGGCCTGCCGCTGGGCCAGCCGCAACCCGCCGCCAGTCCTGCCTGAGAGGATCTTGCACCGTGGACCGCCTGCACCATGTCGCCATCCCGGTCGCCGACGTCAAGACGGCCGCCGACTGGTACCGTGCCCGCTTCGACGTCAGGACCGTCTACGAGGATCCGACCTGGGCGCTGCTGCGTTTCGGCAACATCGACCTTGCGCTGGTGATCCCGGACCAGCATCCGCCGCACATCGCCGTTGAACGCCCGGATGCCGCGCAGTACGGCGAACTCAAGGCGCATCGTGACGGCAGCGCCTCGGTCTACGTCGATGATCCCTTCGGCAACGTCATCGAAATCATGCAGGCCGGCGGCGCACGGGGTCCGGCGAAGCAGGCGGCCTGATGCCGGGGCCGGTGTTCGGGGTGCGCAAGGACGAGGGACTGGATGTCCGCCACACGCCGGGCATCCTGACGTTGACCAACGCCAACACCACGGTCGGGTACTGCCGTTACGACGCCGACGGCCGCATCGAATACATTTTCGTGCACCCGGCGTACCGCCGGCAGGGTCATGCCAAGCGGATGCTGCAACGGGTGCGTGAATGCACGGGCGGTGTCCTGAAGCTCGAACCGCCGGTCAGCCCGCTCGGGGCGAAGCTGCTGCGGTACTGCGGGGGTTCTGACTGCATGTGACGCGGGTCGGCTTGTCGGGGCCACGAGTTATTGCACCATTGCCCCGTTCGGCAGTTCATACAGCGCTTCCACCGTCCGCAGGTCCCGTTCCGACAGTTCCGCCATCGTGCTCGGCAGGATCTGCGGATACATGATGTCGCGCTTCGAATCGCTGTGCCACATGATGCCCAGCGCATGCGACATCTCGTGCATGGTCACGGCCTTGATGTATTCGTGCAGTCCCTCGTTGAAACCCGAAGCCGCGGCCGGCGGGATCACGACGGCCATGCCGTCGGTTTCCATTTTCATGCGTTTGCCGTCGATTTTCCAGTTGACGCGGGCCTGCCCCAGGGCGTGGTTGTTGAGGCCCTGGGTCCACACCACGCGGATGTCCCAGAAACGCAGGGTGTAGTTGCCGTCGTCGATGATGATGGGAAAGGGTTTGCGGTCCCAGGCCCTGATGCCCTCGACCACGGCGGCGCGGACCCTGCGTTCGGATTCACCCTGCAGGAATTCCACCGGCGGCACGCGCACCCGCAGCTTGCCCTTGTCGAGTCCCCAGCGGATGACCTGGAAATTGCGGCCCTGGGCGCAGAGGTAGCCGGAGCCCGGGCAGACCTCGCGCGCGTCGAGCGTGACGCCGATGCCTTCCTCCAGTTCCGGCGGCGGGCAGGCCAGCGCGCCCTTCGTGCCGCAGCCGTCGCGGAAGCCGAACCAGTAGATCGCGAACACGATGCCGGCGTAGCAGGCGAGGCGGAACATGGCCTCAGGCCTTGCCGGATTTCAGCTTGCGGTGTGTGTGCATTGCGGCGACCCTCCCGGCCGGGTGTTATGGCTGATGGAAAGCGACAGGCCACCGGCAATGTAGACCAAATTCCGAAAACCTGCAGTTTGCGTGCGGCAATTGCAACGCCGGCGTCACTGCTGGCTGCGATTGAAATAGCCGCTCAGGATTTTGGGCCAGGCGCTGCCTTTGCGTTCGGAGGAATCGAGGGAAACCGAGAAGCGCGGGGTTCCCCGGACGGGATCACGTTCCGCAGACAAGTTGCAACGGGCTTCCCGGTAGGGGCCGTCCCCGTCTATGGTTGAGCACTGCGCCGAGAACCGGTAGCTGTTGCTGCCTTTTTTCGGCGGGACTGGCGTGTTGGTAATGTCGGTGATCAGTACCCGGCCTTTTGCAAACCCGGGGAACGGTTTGGGTGCGGAAAATTCTTTCGAAATCGCCTTGTTGCCGGAGATCTCGATGACAAGGCCTGAATTCACCGCGCTTCGGTATGAGCCCTGCAAATCGTCCAGCGTAACGGCCTGTGCGTTGACGGAGAATGTGGAGAGAAAAATGCATCCAAAAAAAGCGGGTATTGTTTTTTTCATGATTGAATTTCCGGGATTTTAGAGATTAAAGAAGGGTGATCAGTCCGGCGCGGCGGTCAGGGCAGTTTCCACCCCAGCCACTCGCAGACCCCGCGGCCGAGCACCCACTCCTTGTCTTCCTCCTTCAGCCAGGGCGCGTCATTGAGCCACATGTCGACATGTTCGCGGTACGGCACCGGCGAGCGCGACCAGTCGCTGCCCCAGAACAGGCGCTGCGGGCCGAAGGCCTCGTAGGCGCGTTTCGCGTAGCCCTGCATTTTGGTGAAGGGATAGGGTTCCTTCAGGTAGGAGGGCAGGGCGCTGGCCTTGCAGGCGACGTTGGGGCGTTTCGCGATCGGCAGCAGCTTGTCGAAATCGCGGAAGGTCTCGTCCTCCGGTTTGCCGCTGCTGAGCGCCATGTGATCCATGATGATCTTCAGGCCGGGATGGCGCGCGGCGACGCCGTCGATCACCTGCACCAGGCTCTGCGGCACCAGGATCATCAGCCGGATGCCGAGTTTCTCGGCCTCGCTCCATACCCAGTCGAACTTGCCGTTGACCAGCGGCTCCTGCAGCACGGGGATGTGGAAGGAGAAACGCATGCCGAGCATGCCGGGCTGCTGCATGAAGGTCCTGATCGCGGTTTTTGCATCCGGCGCTTCCGGGTTGAAGCGGCCCATGATCGCGAAACGCTCCGGATGCTGCTTCACGGCCTCGATCGCGAGGTCGTTGCGGTCGCCCTCCCAGGACGGCGGCACGATCACCACGCGGTCGATGCCGGCATCGTCCATGTCCTTCAGCAGTTGTTCATGGCCGAGCGGAATCTCGCGCTGCGCATGCGCGCGGGCAGGCCAGGGACGTTCCGGCGTGTTGGCGCCCCAGATGTGTACTTGTGAATCGACGATCAGCATTTCTTCTCCATGTGTTGTTTCATAGGGATCATTCCTGGGTTGCGAGTTCGGTCCAGGGTTTGATTTTGGCCAGCGTGCGGCCCAGCGTGCGTTCGGCGACCCCGGTATCGTAAGCCGCCTGCGCGCGCAGCCAGTAGCCGTTGGACAGGCCGAAAAAACGGCACAGCCGCAGATCGGTGTCGGCGGTCACGGTGCGCCGGCCCGCTACGATTTCGCCGATGCGCTGTGCCGGCACGCCGATTTCCTTGGCCAGGCGGTACTGGGTGATGCCCATGGGCTTAAGGAATTCCTCCAGCAGGAGTTCGCCCGGGGTGACAGGGTTCAGTTTTCTCACGAGTGTGTCGGGATTATCAGTCCACTATCTAAATGATAAGAGCAGACTGCTCGATTGTACGACGTGATTTTCACTTTGACCCACTGCATTGATTCCTGGATTCCCGGTGTATGGCTGACGTGGTGGTCGAAGTCGGTCAGAATGAATCGTTCATCGGGTACATTCACGGTCCCGGAAATGCTTCGGATGATTCCAACGTCATTCCGGCGGACGCCGGAATCCAGTGTTTTTGCAACAACGGTGCTGGATTCCGGCTCGCGCTGTGCGCGTCCGGAATGACGAGATGCTGTATGTCAAATCCAGAATTCGGGTCGACTTTGTTTTGTTGTGAGAACCGATTAACTTTAAGTATTTGATTATAAAGGATATTTTATGAACGGCGCGGAAAGCCTCGTGCGCACGCTGCTGAACGGCGATGTCCATGTCTGCTTCGCCAATCCCGGCACTTCCGAAATGCATTTCGTCTCCGCGCTCGATCGCGTCGAAGGCGTGCGCTGCATCCTCGGCCTGTTCGAAGGTGTGGTCACCGGCGCGGCCGATGGTTATTACCGCATGGCGGGCAAACCCGCGGCGACGCTGCTGCACCTCGGGCCCGGACTCGGCAACGGCCTTGCCAACCTGCACAACGCGAAGAAGGCGCGCTCGGGCATGGTCAACATTGTCGGCGAACATGCGAGTTACCACATCCAGCACGATGCGCCGCTGACCGCCGACATCGAAGGCGTCGCGCGGCCGATGTCGGACTGGGTGCTGACTTCGGGTTCGGCAAAGGACGTCGCTGCTGACGGCGCGAAGGCGGTTGAGGCCGCACGCACCGCGCCGGGACAGATTGCGACGCTGATCCTGCCTGCCGACACTGCCTGGGGCGAGGCCGGCGGTCCCGCGCAGGTGGCTGCACCCGCGCCGCGGGCGCGCGTGGACGGCAAGGCCATCGACGCTGGCGCGCAGGCGCTGCGTTCCGGCAAACCCGCGGCGATCCTGCTCGGCGGTGCCGCGCTGCGCGGCAAGGCTCTCGAATGGGCGGCGCGCATTGCCGCGAAGACCGGCTGCGAACTCCTCTGCGAATACAACAACGCACGGATGGAACGCGGTGCGGGCAGGGCGGTGGTGAAGCAACTGCCTTTCGTCGTCGACGCCGCGCTGGCGATGCTGAAGGACGTGCAGGAACTGGTGCTGGTGGGTGCGAAGTCGCCGGTGTCCTTTTTCGCCTATCCCGGCAAACCCAGCGTGCTGGTGCCCGAAGGCTGCAGGGTCACGGCTGTTGCCGGCGCCGAAGCCGACCTCGAGCAGGCGCTGGAGGCGCTGGCCGATGCCGTTGGCGCGCGCAATACCGCGCCGCTGCTGAACAAGCCTTCGCATGACACGGCGCTGCCCGACGGCGCCGTCACGCTCGACGGCCTCGGCGCGCTGTTCAATGTGCTGATCCCGGAAAACGCCGTGATCATCGACGAGGCTGTCACCAGCGGCCGCGCCTTCACCGGCGCGACGTCCGGCGCTCGTCCGCATGACTGGCTGAACATCATGGGCGGTTCCATCGGCTGGGGGCTGGCTGCGGCGACCGGTGCGGCGATTGCGGCGCCCGACCGCAAGGTCATCGCCTTCGAGGGTGATGGCAGCGCGCAGTACACGCTGCAGGCGCTGTGGACCATGGCGCGCGAGAACCTCGACGTGACCGTGGTGATTTTCGCCAACCGCGCCTACAGGATCCTGCTCGGTGAGCTTAACAATGTCGGCGCAGCCGCGCCCGGCGCGAATGCCAGGGCGATGCTGACGCTCGACCGACCCGACCTCGACTGGGTGGCGCTGGCGAAGGGTTATGGTGTGGAGGCGGGGCGGGCGGCGACGCTGGAGGAACTGGCGGTGCAGTTCAGGCACGGGCTGGCGAGGGCGGGGCCTTACCTGATCGAGCTGGTGATGTAGTCAGGGTGCCGCGAAGCCGCGACGCATCCTCAATAACTCACCAGCATCATGCAGGCCTGATTTTTTCCATCGTCCGTGGCGGAGCAGCTGCAGTCGCCCATTTTGTCGACCGGGGCGCGCCTTGTCCGGTTTGTCCGTACAAAAACCGTGTTGCTTGCATCCGACTTTGCCGTGCCGCAGGCATGGCTGCGGGTGCTGCCGTATCCCGAGCCGATGGCGATGCCGGACGCTGCGTTTAGGCGTGTGTCCGCCGAGACTTCGCAGCGGAAACCCTGTTGGACACTGCGGCCGTCGGCCAGTCTGACCGTTTTTCTTGCGCAACTGCAGTCGGAGAAACGCTGCACCCGGCCCTGGGCGGTGATCATTGTTTCCACTGAACGCATGGCGTTTACGCAGGCGCCCGTTTGCGTGTGGCTGTCGCCGCTTGCCTTGACGGTCCGTGTTTCGCTGCGGGCGGATTGGGGGCGGCGGGTGCTTGTCTGCGGCCGGGATGTGCTGGACGAGGCCGATGCGCTGGTCGATGGTGACTGGCAGGAGAAAACTCCGTAGCCGTGGTTGACCCGGTACTGTCCCGGCGGGCAGGTCATGTTTGCATTCGAGGAGACCGCATTTCTGTTTGACTGGGCCTGCTGGTTTCCGGCGCTTCTGAAGGCATCCCCCATGCTTTGCATGTCGGCGGAACTGCATCCGCCGAGGAGGGTGATCAGCAGTGCGGTGGCAATGGTTTGAACGTGCTGGTTACAGCGCTGCAGGCCGTGCATCGGAAACTCCCTGTAATTTTCGGTTTATTTTTGCCGGGATGGCGCTATTTTCCGGGATCAGGGTTCCGGAAGGCGCTGTGTGCTGCCCTTGGGGCGGGTGTGGATCCGCAGTTTTCCGGTGCCGTGGCAGGTGTAGCCCCCGGTGAGTTTTCCGGGCGCGAGGCCGCGATCCAGGCCGCAGCTCCAGGCGCCGTTCGCGCGTTCGGCGCAGTGTCTGACATCCAGCGGTGCATTGCAGCGGTTGGTGATGATGTAGGCCACGCTGTCCGGGCTGCCGCAGCGTTTGCCGCGTTCAAGTTTGACGGTTTCAATGCAGCCGTCGCCGGTTTGGGCGTAAGCAGGGGGAACCGGAAACAGGGCAAGCAGCAGCAACAATATTCGTGAGTGCATGATTCTTTTTTCTGGGTTGTTGCTGCTTCCGGGCACTGTCATTGCAAAGCGAAGCCCGGGAATTCTAGCGGATATCCGGCGTTGCATGGCATGACGCCTGCATTATGTGGCAGTGCTGCGGGACCTGCGCTGTCCTGGCGGCCGGTTGTTCCGGGAAAGGAAGTCGAAGCCGGCACTGGGTCTGCCGATCCCGCAACTGTGCTCGACGAACTTGCTGTCCGGTTCAGAAGCTGCACTTGCCGTGCCTGTGGCATGCCTGATCGGGTGGCTGCTGTAACAATTCAACCGTTGACACGCCGGCAGCAGCGGCCTACAAAGTCATCAGACTGTCATGAAACTGTGCTTGTGCCCGGGCCCGATGGCCAGCGGCCGGCGTGACAGTCGGGAACTGCCTGTTCACACGGGGAGGGCTGTCGATGGCGTGCCGGCTTTTGCTGTTGTGCCTCATCCTGGTCTCCGCACCGGCCGGTGCGCAGCCGCTGATCGATGTCCGCAAAGACCTGGCTTTCGGCGTCGATGCGGTGGAAAGCGTGGCCGCCCGTGCCTATGCCCGGCGCCTGCAGCAACTCGCGGACAAGGGCCTGCTTGACCGTGACGCCGTGCTGCTCGGCCGGCTGCAGGTCATACTGGAGCGCCTGCGCACGGCTGCCGAATACGAACTGCCGGAATCCGATGCGATCCGCTGGCAACTCCATACCTGCCGCCGCTGTCACGAAAACGCCGCTGCAATGGCCGGTGGCCGGCTGCTGTTCGGCGAGGAGTTCATTACCGGGCTTGAATTGACGGATGCGGAACTGGCCTATCTCGTTGCGCACGAGATGGTGCACGTGCTGGCCGAACACACCCGGGAATATGCCACCACCGCGCGCTT
>JALHND010000058.1 GCA_022843705.1 Burkholderiales bacterium | reverse complement strand
GGCCGCGACATCGACCCGCACTGCGGGTGTCACCAATCCGGCAACCGGCAAGGTCACGCGGCTGGTGCCGCTGGGCAATGCAAAAGACGTGGATGCGGCGGTCGCCGCCGCAAAAAAGGCGCTGCCGGCCTGGCGCGACATGCCGCCGCTGCGCCGCGCGCGCATCCTGATGAGGTTCCGCGAACTGCTGGTGGCGCACCACGAGGAACTGGCGCGCCTGGTCACCGACGAGCATGGCAAGACGCTGCCCGATGCGATGGGCTCGGTGCAGCGCGGCATCGAGGTGGTCGAGTTTGTCACCGGCATTCCGCATCTGCTGAAGGGCGAGCACAGCGCCGATGTCGGTACCGGCGTCGACACCCATTCGCTGCGCCAGCCGGTCGGCGTCTGTGCCGGCATCACGCCTTTCAATTTTCCGGTGATGGTGCCGCTGTGGATGTTCCCGGTGGCGCTGGCCTGCGGCAATACCTTCGTGCTGAAACCCTCGGAAAAGGTGCCTTCGGCGTCGATGCGCATGGCCGGACTGCTGAAGGAGGCGGGTCTTCCCGACGGCGTGTTCAATGTCGTGCACGGCGACAAGGAGGCGGTCGACGCGCTGCTGCATCACCCCGGGGTGAAGGCGGTGTCCTTTGTCGGTTCGACGCCGATTGCGAAATACATCTACGAAACCTGCGCGAAGGAGGGCAAACGCGTGCAGGCGCTGGGCGGCGCCAAGAATCACGCGGTGGTGCTGGCCGATGCCGACCTTGATTTCGCGGCCGATGCGCTGATCGGCGCCGCCTATGGTTCCGCCGGAGAACGCTGCATGGCGATTTCGGCGGTGGTTGCGGTGGAGGAGGTGGCGGACCGGCTGGTGGACAAGCTCAAGGCCGCGGCCTCCAGCCTCAAGGTCGGTCCGGGCACCGGCCAGAACATCGACATGGGGCCGGTGATCAGCAAGGTTCACCGCGACAAGATCGCAAACTATGTCGGCGAGGGTGTGGCCGCCGGCGCCGTTGCGGTGCTCGACGGGCGCAGCCTGAAGGTGTCAGGCCACGAGGAGGGGTTTTTCATTGGCGCCTCGCTGTTCGATCGTGTGACCACCGACATGAGTATCTACCGCGAGGAGATTTTCGGGCCGGTTCTGGTGGTGCTGCGGGTGAAGACGCTCGACGAGGCAATCGCGATGATCAACGCCAACCCCTATGCCAACGGCACCGCGGTATTCACCCGTTCCGGCGGCGCCGCGCGCAAGTTCGAGCGCGAGATCGAGGTTGGCATGGTCGGCATCAACGTGCCGATCCCGGTGCCGATCGCCTTCTATTCCTTCGGCGGCTGGAGGAATTCGCTGTTCGGCGACCAGCATGTGCATGGTCCCGAGGGTGTGCGTTTCTACACCCGCGGCAAAGTGGTGACCACGCGCTGGCCCGACGACAAGGCCGTGGCCGGCGGTTTCAACATGCCGACGCTGTGAAGAACAGTGAAGAGTCAGGGGTGAGGCGTAAGGAGTAAGGAGTAAAACCTTGACACCTCACACCTCGCACCTCGCACCTCACTGAAAACCCCATGTCTGCCCGCGCCAACATCCTCTCCCGCATCCGTACCCGCCAGGGCAAGGCGGTGACGGTGCGCGCGGCTGAACGCGAGTCAGTGGCGCAGTACCTGGCGCAACACCCGCAGGGGCCGCGGCCACAGACGGGGGATGACGCCGTCGCCCGTTTCCGCGAGCGGGCCCTGGGTCTCTCAACGACCATTGAGGAGTTGCCCACGACCGGGGATATCCCTGTCGCGGTGGCGCGTTACCTGCAGGGACTGGGGCTGGCACCGGCTGCTGTCTGCTGGCCGGAATTTGCCGCGCTGGACTGGCAGGCGCAGGGGCTCGCCATCGAATCACGCGCGGCGCGCGGCGATGACCTCGTCGGCATCACCGGCGCCTTCTGCGCGGTTGCCGAAACCGGCACGCTGATGATGTGTTCGGGGCCGGACACGCCGCCGGCAACGAGCCTGCTGCCGGAGACCCATATTGCCGTGCTCCGGCGCAATCGTATCGTCGCCGGCATGGAGGATGCCTGGGCACTCCTGCGCAGCGAGCACGAGGGCTTGCCGCGGGCGGTGAATTTCATTTCCGGGCCTTCACGCACGGCGGACATCGAGCAGACGGTGACGCTGGGCGCGCACGGGCCCTACCGGGTGCACATCCTGCTGCTGTGAGCGGCGGGCTCCGTCCTCAGTGGCCGGAAGCCGGATCCTCAGGAAGCGGCGCGCGGGATTTCAGGCGCAGCCGCAGTGCCGCCTTGGCCAGCAGGCTGGCGCTCACCGGCGCGGTGACGAACAGGAACAGCGTGATCAGCAGCTCGTGCAGCGAGACGCCGTGATTGACCGAGTAGGCGATCGACGCGAGCAGCATGCCGCCGACGCCCAGCGTCGTCGCCTTGGTCGGCGCATGCAGGCGCATGAAAAAATCCGGCAGCCGCACCAGGCCGATGGCGCCGACCAGCGTGAAGAAGCTGCCGACCAGCAGCATCAGGGCGACCAGCCATTCGAGTGCGGTGGCGGTGTTCATCATCGGCTTACTCCATGATGTTGCCGCGCTCGAGGTAGCGGGCAAGGGCGACGGTGGCGACAAAACCCATCAATGCAATGAGCAGCGCGGCCTCGAAGTAGACCGCGCTCGCCATGCGGATGCCGAGGACGATCAGCAGCGCGATGGCGTTGATGTACAGCGTGTCGAGCGCGAGTATGCGGTCGGCGGCGTCGGGGCCGCGCACCAGCCTGACCAGGCACAGCAGCATGGCAAGTCCGATGGCGCAGAAGGCGATGTTGATGGCGAGGTTCAGCATCCGAAGATCTCCAGCAGGGGCTTTTCGTAACGTTCCTTGATTTCGGCGATCAGCGCATCGGGATCCCGGCAGTCCAGCGCGTGCACCAGCAGCTCGCGGTTTTCGGTGTCGATCACCGCCGACACGGTGCCCGGGGTCATGGTGATGATGCTGGCAAAGAGTGCGGTGGACTGCGGATTGCTCAGTGCCAGGGGCACGTGCAGGAAAACCGGCGCCAGCCGGCCGGTGGGCCCGAGCACCAGGCGCGACACGGCGACGTTGGCGATCACGATGTCCCAGGTGACCCGCAGCAGCAGGCGCAGCGCCGCGGACGGTGAGCGCACCCGCGGCAGGTGTTCGAGGAAGGGCGCGCTGATGCGCGGAATGGCGGCACCAAGCACTGCGGCCAGCAGCAGGTGGCCGGCCGAGAGGTCACCGGTCAGCATCAGCCATCCCGCAAAGAGGGCGGCGGAGAGCAGCGGATAGGGCAGCCAGCGGCGGATCATCGCGGCAGCTCCCGGCCCAGCGGCTGCGGCGCGCGCTCGGTGCTGTTGCCGACCACCGCCTGCACGTACTGCGATGGCGCCAGCAACTGCGCGGCGGTAGCCTCGGCATGCCGGTGCAGCGGTCCGGCAAAACCGACCAGCAGCAGGCTCGCCGCCATCAGGCTGCACAGCGGCAGCCATTCGCTGCCGCGCACTGCCGTGATTTCCCGAGCCGGTTCCGCCGTGAACTTCCACAGCAGCACGCTGCCGGCGCGCGAGCAGGCCACCAGCGCGGCGAGGCTGGAGGCCAGCACCGTGCCCCAGATCCAGGCTGCGGCGGGATGGTCCGCGATGCCCTGGAGGATCATCACCTTGCCGAGGAATCCGGCCGAGGGCGGTGCACCGGCGACGGTGGCGGCTGCGAGCAGGAAGGCAATACCGAGCAGCACCGGCTGGCGCGGCGGGCCGGCGGCGACCAGGCTGTCCGCAGCGCTGCCGCGCTGGCGGGCGATGAGATCGCTGAGCAGGAACAGCGCGGCAATGATCAGCGTGCTGTGCACCAGGTAATACAGTGCGCCGGCGAGCCCTGCACTGCCGCCGGCGGCGAGTGTTGCCAGCAACGTGCCAACCGAGGCGACCGTCAGATGGGCCACCAGTTCGCCGAGCCGTTTTGCGCCGAGCGCGCCGATGACGCCGAGTGCGAGTGTCAGCAGCGCCAGCGGCAGCAGCCAGGGCGAGGTCAGGCTGGCGGCGGCGCCGCTGTCGCCGCCGAACATCAGCGTGCTGACCCGAAGGATCGAGTAGACACCGACCTTGGTCATGATTGCGAACAGTGCTGCGACCGGCGGCGAGGCGCTGGCATAGGTCGCCGGCAGCCAGAAATAGAGCGGGAACAGCGCGGCCTTCACCGCGAAGACGCCGAGCAGCATCAGGCAGGCGGCACGCACCAGCGCGATGTCGGCTTCCGGGGTCTGCGCGATGCGTTCGGCAAGATGAGCCATGTTGAGGGTGCCGGTGACGCCGTAGAGCAGGCTCACGGCAATCAGGAACACGCCCGATCCGGTGAGATTGACCGCGACGTAGTGCACCGCCGCCTTCAGTCTCTGCTGGCCGAGTCCGTGCAGCAGCAGGCAATACGAGGCGATCAGCAGGACTTCGAAAAACACGAACAGGTTGAACAGGTCGCCGGTGAGGAAGGCGCCGTTGATGCCCATCAGCTGGAACTGGAAAAGGGCATGGAAATGGCGGCCGCGCCGGTCCCAGCCGTTGGCGGCGTAAGCGAGGGCGGCCAGCGCGATGACCGAGGTCAGCAGCACCAGCAGCGCCGACAGGCGGTCGGCAACGAGTACGATGCCGAAGGGCGCCATCCAGTCGCCCAGTGCGTAAACCCGGTATGCGCCGGACAGCGAATCCGCCGCCAGTGCGGCGGCGGCAGCGGCGCCGAGGACGGTGGTGGCGATTCCCAGCACGCGTTCCAGCAGCGGGCGGCTGCCGCCGCAGATCAGCAGCAGTGCACCCGCGAGCGCGGGGATCGCCACCGGCAGCACGGCGAGATGATTCATCGCGGATCCTCCGGCGGCCCGGCAGGCTCGCTGCCGTCGACATGGTCTGAGCCCGACTCGCCATGGGCGCGCACGGCGAGGCCGAGGAAAAACGCGGTCATGCCGAAGCCGATGACGATGGCCGTGAGCACCAGTGCCTGCGGCAGCGGATCGGTGTACGCAGCGACGCCTTCGGCGACCACCGGCGGGGCGCCCGCGGTCACGCGGCCCATCGAGAAGATGAACAGGTTGACGGCATAGGACAGCAGCGAGAGGCCGAGCACCACCGAGAAAGTGCGTCCGCGCAGCAGCAGATAAACACCGCAGGCGGTGACCACGCCAAGGGCAGATGCAAACAGAAATTCCATCAGACCTGTCCTCCGGCGGCTGTTGTGCTGCGGACCCCGCCGATGCGGGTCAGGATCACCAGCGTGGCGCCGACCACCGTCAGATAAACCCCGAGGTCGAAGGCGACGGCGCTGGCCAGCGGCAGCTTGCCGATCAGCGGCAATTCCGGATATCCGTGCGCGCTGGTGAGGAAGGGCGCGCCGAACAGCCAGCTGGCGGCACCCGTCAGTCCCGCAATCAGGATGCCGGCGCCGATCAGCCCGGCGCCGCCGATGCCGATGCGCCGGCGGGTCGCGTCCATGCCATCGGCCATGCACTGGATCACCAGCGCGACCGCGGTGACCAGGCCGGCAATGAAGCCGCCGCCCGGCAGGTTGTGGCCGCGCAGGAAAATGAACACCGACACCAGCAGTGCAAAGGGCAGCAGTGCGCGCGCGGCGACCGACAGCAGCAGCGAGTTGCCGCGGCCTGCCCCTGCGGCGGGCGGCAGGCGCAGGCCGTCCATCAGCAGCAGTACGCCGACTGCGGCGATGCCAAGGACGATGATTTCGCCGAAGGTGTCGAAGCCGCGGAAGTCGACCAGGATCACGTTGACGACGTTGCTGCCGCCGCCCCCGGGGATGCTTTCGCCGAGGAAGTACCAGGAGATCGATTCATGCGGCCGTGTCAGCACGGCCCAGGTGAGTCCGGCGACGCCGGCCCCCGCGCCTATCGCCAGCAGTGCGTCGCGGGTCTGGTGGGTGGGCAGTGATTTCGCCGGTCCTTCCTGCGGCAGCAGCGACAGCGCGACCAGCATCAATGCCGTGGTGACCACTTCCACCGAAAGCTGGGTCAGCGCAAGGTCCGGTGCCGAGAAATAGGCAAAGGTCAGGCAGGCGGCGAGTCCAACCACGCCGACCAGGACAACGGCCGCAAAACGCCGGCGGTGCAGGGCAACGGTGGCGAATGCCGCGGCAAGGGCGACGAGCCAGACGACGACGGCAAGCGGCTCCGGTGCGGTGGGCGCAAGGTCGCCGGCACTGTAGCCATGTTGCAGGAAGGCGGAGAGGCCGAGCAGAGCGACGGTGGCCACCAGCAGTGCGAGGTAACGCTGCAGCGAACCGTTGATCAGCAGGCCGGTGAACTGCCCGGCGAGGCGCACCGCGCCGTCATAACCGCGGTGGAACAGCCGCGGCGCGGTCCAGCGCGCGGGTGTGCTCATGTGCAGCCGGTACTGGTGCTGCAGCAGCCAGTACATCACGCTGCCGCCGACGATCGCGATCACGCTCATCAGCAGCGGCATCGTCAGGCCGTGCCAGATGGCGATGTCGTAGGCCGGCAGTTCGGCGCCAAAGACGTCGCGGGCCGCAACGGCGAGCAGCGGCGCAACCGTGAGGCCCGGCAGCATGCCGACCGCGACGCAGATCACAACCAGGATTTCCACCGGCACCTTCATGTAGCGCGGCGGCTCGTGCGGCTTGCGATCGAGCCCGCGCGGTTCGCCGTTGAAAAACACGTCGTGGATGAAACGCAGCGAATAGGCGACGCTGAACACGCCGCCCAGCGTCACCGCCACCGGGGCGATCTGTCCGAGCAGGCCGAGGTCATGCAGTTCCAGTGCTTCTGCAAAGAACATCTCCTTGGACAGGAAGCCGTTGAACAGCGGCACACCGGCCATTGCCGCCGCGGCGACCATCGCCAGCGTCGCCGTGTGCGGCATGTATTTCCACAGGCCGGCAAGGCGGCGCATGTCGCGGGTGCCGCATTCGTGGTCGATGATGCCGGCGGCCATGAACAGGGAGGCCTTGAAGGTGGCGTGGTTGATGATGTGGAACACCGCGGCCACTGCGGACAGCGGCGAATCGAGGCCGAGCAGGAAGGTGATCAGGCCGAGGTGGCTGATCGTCGAATAGGCGAGCAGGCCCTTCAGGTCGTGTTTGAACACGGCGGTATAGGCGGCGAAGACCATGGTGATCAGGCCGACGGAGGTGACCACGACCTCGAATTCGATGCTGCCGCCGAGCACCGGGTACATCCGTGCCAGCAGGAACACACCGGCCTTGACCATGGTTGCGGAATGCAGGTACGCCGACACCGGCGTCGGCGCCGCCATCGCTTCCGGCAGCCAGAAATGGAAGGGGAACTGCGCGGACTTGGTGAATACCCCCAGCAGCACCAGACCCAGCGCCAGCACATACAGCGGATGGTCGTGGATGGTGTCGCGCGCGGCGAGCACCGCTGACAGCTCGAAGCTGCCGGCGATGCTGCCGATCAGCAGGAAGCCGGCGAACATCGCCAGTCCGCCGCCGCCGGTCACCGCCAGCGCCATGCGCGCGCCGCGCCGCGCCTCCGCGCTGTGGCTCCAGTAACCGATCAGCAGGAAGGAGGAAATGCTGGTGAGTTCCCAGAAAATCACCAGCAGCAGCAGGTTTTCACTGAGCACGATGCCGAGCATTGCCGCCATGAACAGCATCAGCAGCGCGTAGAACTTGCCGACGGAATCTTCGGGCGAGAGGTAGTAACGGGCGTAGAGGATGATCAGCAGCCCGATGCCGAGGATCAGCAGCGCGAACATCAGCCCGAGGCCGTCGAGCCTGAACGACAGGTTCAGCCCGATCGCGGGCAGCCATTCCCAGCTGGTGATCAGCGCCTGGCCGGCGATCACGCCGGATGCTTCCGACAGCACCAGTCCCAGGCTCGCCGCGGTGATGGCCGCAACGGTCCAGGCCGCACTGTTGCGGCCGAAACGTGCGGCCAGCGGGGCCAGCAGGGTTCCTGCCAGCAGCGGCAGCAGGATGATGATCGGCAGGGTCATTGCATTGTTCTTCTGCGGGGCTTGCGGTGCCGTGTCCATGACGACGGCGCGGATGTGCAACTGCAGGCATGTTGCCCGGCACTGCGGGCCCGGCTTGCCACGATGCGAGCCGGATGGCCGATGATAGCCAAAAATGAAGTCGGGGTCAGCCCGCCCGGAGATGGGTGTTGCGCGCTTGCAGGGCGGTGATTTTCGGTTCCGGGCCCGCGTGTGCCGCTTGAAATGCATATAGAATTGCGAGGATTACAAAAATTAATACATGCAACTCCACATGCGCTTCCAGGTTCCGGCGACTCACTTGCGGTGTCGCATGACGGGCATTGCCGGGTCCGCTGACGGCCATGCTTAAGTCCGCCAGCCTCGCGTTTTTCCTGTTCGTGTTCTGGCTGCTGCTGTCCGGCATCTACGAGCCGTTCCTGATCGGCGCCGGTGTCTTTTCCTCGGTGCTGGTGGTGTGGATCGCGCGGCGCATGGAGCTGGTTGATGCCGAGGGGCATCCCGCGCACCTGGGATGGGGGGCATTGACCTACTGGCCGTGGCTGATCAGGGAAATCGTGGTGTCCGCACTGGCGGTCACCCGCATCATCCTTGATCCGAAGCTGCCGATATCGCCGACGCTGGTACGTTTCCGGCCGCGCCAGAAAACCACGGTTGGCCTGGTTACCCACGCCAACTCCATTACCCTGACTCCGGGCACCATCTCGATGGAAGTGGCGCCCGGGGAGTTCCTGGTCCATGCACTGACCCGCGAGGGGGCGCAGGCCGCGGCGGACAGCGAGATGGACCGCCGGGTCGAACGTTTCGAGGCCGGACGCTGATGTTCACGGTCGCCGCCATTGCGCTGCTGGTCACGCTGGCCCTGGCGCTGCTGCGCGGCCTGCTCGGTCCCACAGTGTTCGATCGCGCGCAGGTTGCCAACACGGTAGGCACCATTGCAGTGATGCTGCTGGCAGTGTTCGGTTTCCTGTTCGGGCGTCCGGAGTTCCTCGACCTGGCGATCATCTACGGCCTGCTCAACGTGATCGGCACCATCGCGGTGCTCAAGTTCTTCCGTTACGGTGATCTCGGTGAACCGGGCGACGGGGAGGCCGGCAGGTGACGATGCTGATCGACGTGCTGAGCTGGATCTGCCTTGCCGGCGGCGGTTTGTTCTGCATGGTCGGCGCAGCGGGCATGCTGCGCATGCCCGATTTCTACACCCGCATGCATGCGGCCAGCGTGATCGAGACGCTGGGCGTCGGCCTGCTGCTGGCCGGCCTGATGCTCCAGGCCGGGCTGACGCTGGTCACCGTGAAGCTGCTGGTCATCGGCCTGCTGGTGATGTTTGCCAGCCCGACCGCCAGTCATGCGCTGGCGCGGGCGGCGATGGTGCGAGGCGTGGAGCCGCTGCTTGAACGGGGAGAAGGCGCATCGAAGCCCTGATCATCAACACGTTGCTGACGATGATGATTGTCGTCGTGCTGGCCATGGTCCTGCAGCGCAACCTGTTCGGCGTGGTCGTGTTGTCCGGCATCTACAGTTTCCTGATGGCCACGGTGCTGGTCGCGCTCGATGCGGTTGATGTCGCGATGACCGAGGCTGCCGTCGGTGCGGGCATTTCGACGGTGCTGCTGCTGGGGGCGATATACCTCACGCGCGCGAGCGAGGCGAAGCCGCTGCGCCGGCCGCTGCTGCCGCTGGTGGTGGCGCTGGGCGTCGGCGGCGCGCTGATCCACGGCACACTGGGACTGCCGGCGTTTTCCGATCCCGCGGCGCCGATCCATACCCACGTTGCACCGCGTTACATCGAGCAGGCGGTCACCGAGACCGGCGTGCCCAACGTGGTGACCGCGGTGCTGGCGAGTTACCGGGGTTATGACACCTTCGGCGAAACCATCGTGGTGTTCACCGCCGGCATCGGCGTGATCGCGCTGCTCCGGCGTCGCCGCAAGGACAGGGATTAGGCATGCGTTCCCAACTTGTTCTCCGCGTCATCGCGAAACTGCTGATCCCGTTCATGCTGCTGTTCGCTCTGTACGTGCAGTTTCACGGCGATTTCGGCCCGGGCGGGGGTTTCCAGGCCGGCGTGATCACGGCAGCGGCGGTGATCTTCTACGGACTGATTTACGGCCTGCCCGCGGCGCGCCGGCTGGTTCCCGACCGCTTCGTCGAGTCGATGATTGCCGGCGGGGTGCTGCTGTACGGCGGCGTCGGTGTTGCCGGCATGCTGCTGGGCGGCAACTTCCTCGATTACTTCGTGCTCGCGGCCGATCCGGTTCACGGCCAGCATCGCGGCATCCTGCTGGTGGAACTGGGCGTGCTGATCACCGTGGCCGGCGTGATGCTGAAGATTTTCTACGTGTTTGCAGGGCGGGGGCGGGACCCCGGAGGCGCATGAGTTTCGCCAGCCACTACAGCTACTGGGCGACGATCGTGCTGATGGTCCTCGGGCTCTATATCCTGATTGCCCGCGGCAACCTGATCAAGAAACTGGTCGGACTGTCGATTTTCCAGACCTCGGTGTACCTGCTCTACATCGCGCCGGGGAAACTGATCGGCGGCACCGCGCCGATCATCGCCGAGCAGTTCCGCATCTATTCGAATCCGCTGCCGCATGTGCTGATCCTGACCGCGATCGTTGTCGGCGTGGCGACGCTGGCACTGGGTCTCGCGCTGGTGGTGCGCATCTACGAGGCCTACGGCAGCATCGAGGAAGACGAGATCATCGACCGCGACCGGAAGGCAGGGCAGGACGCTTGATCTCCGAACACCTGCCGATCCTGCAGGTCGTGCTGCCGCTGCTGGCGGCGCCGCTGATCGTGCTGTTCCGGCACGCAACGCTGGCCTGGCTGCTGGCG
This sequence comes from Burkholderiales bacterium, assembly GCA_022843705.1. GTDB lineage: Bacteria > Pseudomonadota > Gammaproteobacteria > Burkholderiales > SG8-41. Next base: position 7,422 of record JALHND010000058.1, on the reverse strand, counting down.
GCGGCCGCCAGCTGGTGTTCGTTCGTGATCGCGGTGCTGCTGTTTTTCACGGTGCCCGCCGGCGGGGCATTCGACTATGCGCTCGGCAGCTGGGCCGCTCCCTGGGGCATCGGCTACCGCATCGACAGTGCCAGCGCCTATGTGCTGGTGCTGGTGTCGCTGATCGCATCGGTCGTTGTGACCTATGCGCGGACCAGCATTGCGGCGGAGGTCGATCGCGACAGCCACTACCTGTTCTACGCAATGTTCGTGCTCTGCCTGGGCGGGCTGCTCGGCATCGCCGCCACCAACGACGCCTTCAACCTGTTCGTGTTCCTCGAGATTTCCTCGCTGTCGAGCTACGTGCTGATTGCCATCGGCCGCAACCGGCGCGCGCTGCATGCGGCCTTCCAGTACCTGATCATGGGCACCATAGGCGCGACCTTCTATGTCATCGGCGTCGGTCTGCTTTACCTGATGACCGGCACGCTCAACATGGCGGACATGGCGGAGCGGCTTGCGCAGGTCGGTGAGACGCGTCCCGTGCTGTCGGCGCTGGCATTCATCACGGTCGGACTGTCGTTGAAGATCGCGCTGTTCCCGCTGCATTTCTGGCTGCCCAATGCCTATGCCTCGGCGCCCTCGGTGGTGTCGGCCTTCCTTGCGGGCACGGCGACCAAGGTGTCGGTCTACGTGCTGATGCGTTTCCTGTTCTCGGTGTTCGGTGCGCGGTTGTCCCTTGATGCGCTGCACCTGTTCGACGTGCTGGTCGGGCTGTCGATTGCCGCGACCGTGGCGGCGTCGCTGGTCGCCCTTTTCCAGGACGACCTCAAGCGCATGCTGGCTTATTCCAGCGTCGCCCAGGTCGGTTACATCACGCTGGGCATCGCGCTGAACAATGCCGACGGGCTCACCGCGGCGGTGATCCACCTGTTCAACCACGGCATCACCAAGGTTGCACTGTTCATGCTGGTCGGCGGCATCGTGCTGCGCATGGGCACGACCCGGTTCAGCGACATGGCCGGGCTTGCGCGGCGCATGCCCTTCACCGCCTTCGGCTTTGTGGTCGCCGGCCTCAGCCTGATCGGGGTTCCCGCTTCCGCGGGATTCGTCACCAAGTGGTACCTGGTGATGGCCGCGCTGGAGCGCGCGCACTGGTGGCTGGCGGCGCTGGTCGTGGCGACCTCGCTGATCTCGGCGCTGTACGTCTGGCGTTTCGTCGAGATGGCCTACCTGCGCGAGCCCGCCGGCGAGGTCCGGCGCGCCGAGGCGCCGCTGTCCTTGCTGATCCCGGCCTGGATCATGGTCCTCGCCTGCACCTATTTTGGCCTCGAGACCTCGTATTCGCTGACCGGGGCCCAGGAGGCCGCGGCCGCGCTGGTGAGGGGCTTCCGTTGAGTCCGCAGGCGGCGATCCTTGCGGCACTGGTGCTTCCGGTGGCCGGTGCTGCAGGCATCCTGCTCGCGCGCCGCAGGCCAAACCTGCGCGAGGCGGTGACGCTGTCCTGTGCCGCCGCGCTGTTCGGCTGCGTGCTGTTGCTGTTGCCGGTGGTGCTGGCCGGTGGACGGCCCGCGGTGACGCTGTTCCAGCTGCTGCCAGGCATCAACTTCGCGTTCCGGGTCGAACCGCTGGGCATGCTGTTTGCGCTGGTGGCCTCGGGCCTGTGGATCGTCAATTCGCTGTATTCGATCGGTTACATGCGCGCCAACCGGGAGCATGGCCAGACACGTTTCTACGCCTGTTTCGCGCTGGCGCTGGCCTGCACGATGGGCATCGCCTTCGCTTCCAACCTGCTGACGCTGTTCCTGTTCTACGAAATGCTGACGCTGGTCACCTATCCCCTGGTCACCCACCACCAGGACGACGAGGCGCGCCGCGGCGGACGCACCTACATGATCTACCTGCTCGGCAGTTCGATGGCGTTGCTGCTGGTGGCGATCATCTCGACCTGGCTGGGTACCGGCAACGTCGAGTTCACGCCGGGCGGTCTGCTCGGCAACGAATTCACCAATGGCGAGATCGGGCTGCTGCTGGCGCTGTTCGTGTTCGGCATCGGCAAGGCCGCGGTGATGCCTTTCCATCGCTGGCTGCCGGCGGCGATGGTGGCGCCGACGCCGGTCTCCGCACTGCTGCATGCGGTGGCCGTGGTCAAGGCCGGCGTGTTCACGGTGCTCAAGGTCATTGTCTATGTCTTCGGCGTCGAGCGCATTGCCGGGCTGAGCAGCGTTGACTGGCTGCCGTTCGTCGCGGGATTCACGATCATCGCCGCATCTGTGGTGGCGCTGCGTTCGGACAACCTGAAGCGGCGCCTGGCCTATTCCACCATCAGCCAGCTGTCGTACGTGGTGCTGGCCGCGGCGATCCTGGCGCCGCTGTCGGTGATCGGTGCGGCGCTGCACATCGCCGCCCATGCTGCGGGCAAGATCACGCTTTTTTTTGCGGCCGGCGCGATCTACACCGCAGCCCACAAGACGCAGGTCAGCGAGCTCGACGGCATCGGCCGGCGCATGCCGCTGACGATGACGGCATTTGCGATCGGCGCGATTTCGATGATCGGCCTGCCGCCGGCAGCGGGTTTCATCAGCAAGTGGTACATGCTGCAGGGTGCCGTGTCCGGCGCGCACTGGAACGCGGTGGCGGTCATCGCGCTAAGCACGCTGCTCAACGCGGCCTATTTCCTGCCGATCGTTTATCGCGCATTCTTTGCCAAATCCGCCGCAGGCGAGGCGGTGCACGGCGAGGCGCCGCCGTTGATGGTGGCTGCGTTGTGCATCACCGCGGCGGCGACGGTGCTGCTGTTCTTTTTCCCGGATGTGCCGCTGGCACTGGCGCGGCTGATGATGGCGGACTGACATGGCGCACTGGCTGACCCGACAATCGACGATCCGCAGGCTCTGGCAAGTCTCCCTTGCCTTGCTGGCACTGCTGGTGCTTGCCGGTGCTTTCGTCGAGCCGCATCCGCATTTCGGCATCGATGCAGTGTTCGCCTTTCCCGCCTGGTACGGATTCGGCGCCTGCATCGCGCTGATCGTCATCGCCAAGGCGATAGGCCTGCTGCTGAAGCGGCCTGATGACTACTATCCGCCCGAACGGGAGCCCGGAGATGACTAGCCTGCTGCTGCATCCGGGCCTGTTGCTGGTCGCCGGCGGGCTGCTGATCGCGGTCCTGCGCGGCCGCACGCGTGCCGCGGCGATCCTGCTGCTGCCGCTGTTGGCGCTGTGGCTGGTCTGGCAGGCGCCGGATCCGGCGGCGGCGGTGACGCTGCAGTTCCTTGATCACACACTGCGGCCGCTGGCGCCGGACAGCCTGTCGCGGCTGTTCGCGACGATTTTCGCGATCATGGCCTTTGGCGGCGGCCTGTTTGCACTGAACCAGCCCAGTCGCCTCGAAGTGCCCGCCGCCTTTGTCTACGCGGGTTCGGCCATCGGCGCCGCGATGGCGGGCGACCTGCTCACGCTGTTCGTGTTCTGGGAGCTGATGGCGATCGGTTCCACGCTGGTGCTGTGGAGCGGCGGCGCCAGCCGGGCGAGTTTCCGCTACCTGATGGTGCACCTGTTCGGCGGCGTGCTGCTGATGGCGGGCATTGCCGGCCATGTCGCGGACACCGGTTCCGTCGAGCTCCTGCGCATGACGCTGGATACTCCCTGGCACTGGCTGATGCTGGCGGGTTTCCTGGTCAACGCCGGTGCGCCGCCGCTGTCGGCCTGGCTGCCCGACGCCTATCCGGAAGCGTCCTGGAGCGGCATGGTGTTCCTGTCGGCCTTCACCACCAAGACCGCGGTCTACGTGCTGCTGCGCGGATTTCCCGGCAACGAGATCCTGATCTGGATCGGCGTGTTCATGATCTTCTACGGCATCATCTATGCGCTGCTCGAGAACGACATGCGGCGCATCCTTGCCTACAGCATCGTCAACCAGGTGGGCTTCATGGTCACCGGCGCCGGCATCGGCACCGAAATGGCGGTCAGCGGCGCGGCGGCGCATGCCTTCACCCACATCATCTACAAGGCGCTGCTGCTGATGTCCGCCGGCTCGGTGCTGTACATGACCGGCCGGCGCAAGTGTACTGACCTCGGCGGACTGTTCCAGAGCATGCCCGTCACCTGTATCTGCGGCATCATCGGCGCGCTGGCGATTTCGGCGTTTCCGCTGACCTCCGGTTTTGTTTCGAAGTCGATGATTTCGCAGGCTGCCGCCGACCAGCACCTGCTGTGGATCTGGCTCGCGCTGGCCGCGGCCTCGGCAGGCGTGTTCCTGCATGCCGGCATCAAGTTTCCGTGGTTCGTGTTTTTCCAGAAGGATTCCGGACTGCGGCCGCCGGATCCGCCGGCGAACATGCGCGCCGCGATGATCCTGTTCTCGGTGCTGTGCATCGTGATCGGTGTCTGGCCGGAGCCGCTCTACCGCCTGCTGCCGCATGCCACCGGGTATGAACCGTACACGGCGGCGCACGTGGTGACGCAGCTGCAACTGCTGCTGTTCTCCGGGCTGGCATTTTTCGTGATGCTGGATTACCTGAAACGCACATTGACCATCACGCTGGATGCGGACTGGCTGTACCGGGTACTGGCGCCCGCGCTGTGGCGCGTACTGCGTTCGGCACATGACGGGTTGAGGAACCGGGTGCTCGCGAAACTGACCGGCAGCGCGGGCATTGCCGGGCGTCTGCAGCGTTGTTTTGGTCCCGACGGCCTGCTCGGCCGCACCTGGAGCACCGGCGGCACCGCGCTGTGGATGATGGTGTTGCTGCTGGCCTACCTGCTGACCTATCTGAGCTGAACGGCAGGGGCGGCACAGTCAGTATCCGGTCAGTATTGGGCCGGCCTCCTGTCGCACATGTGGTATCGCCCGGAAATGCTTGATTTCGCGCATATGGGGCGCTAGGATGAATTTCACGTAACACAGCGTTGCGCATGGCGAAACCGGTTCGGGCCGCCACGCCCCCGCAGATGACGGAATCGCGCAGGCCATAACAACAAGCAGTCGCGCAATCCCGTTTCCGTTTTTGTTGGTCTATCGCTCTGGAGGAGTAAAAATGTTTAAGAAACAGGACGTTAAATCTGCCGGCAGCCGCACGACCCGACGCAAATTCCTGACCGGCGCTGCTGCAGCAACCACTGGTGCTGCCATTGCCGGGTTCCCGATGATTTCCAAGGCGCAGGCCGGCCCGATCACCATGCGCTGGCAGAGCACCTGGCCGGCCAAGGACATCTTCCACGAATACGCGCTCGACTTCGCGAAGAAGGTCAACGACATGACCGGCGGTGACCTCAAGATCGAGGTACTGCCCGCGGGCGCGGTGGTGCCGGCCTTCCAGCTGCTTGATGCCGTGTCCAAGGGCACGCTCGACGGCGGCCACGGCGTGCTGGTCTATCACTACGGCAAACAGAATGCGCTGGCCCTGTGGGGTTCCGGTCCCGCCTACGGCATGGACGCCAACATGCTGCTCGCCTGGCACAAGTACGGCGGCGGCCGCCAGCTGCTCGACAAGCTCTATGCGTCGATCGGCGCCAATGTCGTGTCCTTTCCCTATGGCCCGATGCCGACCCAGCCGCTGGGCTGGTTCAAGAAACCGGTGACCAAGGTGCAGGACATGAAGGGCCTGAAGTTCCGCACGGTGGGCATCTCGATTGACGTGTTCACGGCGATGGGCGTGTCGGTCAATGCGCTGCCTGGCGGCGAGATCGTGCCGGCGATGGACCGCGGCCTGCTGGATGCCGCCGAGTTCAACAATGCGTCCTCCGACCGCATCCTCGGCTTCCCGGATGTGTCCAAGGTCTGCATGCTGCAGAGCTTCCACCAGAACGCCGAGCAGTTCGAGATCATGTTCAACAAGGGCAAGTTCAACGCGCTGCCTGCGAGAATGAAGTCGATCATCGAGAACGCCGTCGAGGCCGCGTCGGCCGACATGTCGTGGAAGGCGGTCGACCGCTACTCGCAGGATTACATCGAGATGCAGCAGAAACAGGGTGTGCGTTTCTACAAGACGCCGGATGCCATCCTGCAGGCGCAATTGAGCGGTTACGACGCCGCGGCGGCCAAACGCAAGGACAATGCGCTGTTCCGCGAGATCGAGGAGTCGCAGCGCAAGTTCGCCGAACGCGCGGTGCGCTGGGATCTCGACACCAATGTCAACCGCCGCATGGCCTACAACCATTATTTCGGCAAGAAACCCGCGCCGGCCAAGAAGTCCTAAGCGGAACGCCGTTCAGCGAAACACGACACCATCCGGTCACCCGGATGGTGTTTTTTTTAGCCGTGGCCGTCGTGCCGGCTGCCTCAACGGAAGCGATGCAACATGCAGAAACTGCTGCTTTTTGTCGACAAGCTCAGCACTTTCGTCGGTCAGGCCTTTTCCTGGCTGATCATCGGCCTGACACTGCTGATTTCCTGGGAGGTGTTTTCCCGTTACGCGCTTGACAACCCTCATGCCTGGGCCTTCGATGCGATGATCATGCTCTACGGCACGCTGTTCATGATGGCGGGCGCCTATACGCTGTCGAAGAATGGTCATGTGCGCGGTGATGTCTTGTACAGTTTTTTCCAGCCGCGGACCCAGGCCACGCTGGACCTGCTGCTCTACTTCGTGTTTTTCATTCCCGGCGTCATCGCGCTGACTTACGCCGGGTATTTTTATGCCGCCGAGTCCTGGGCGATCAATGAACATTCGAACATCACCGCCGACGGCCCGCCGGTTTATCCCTTCAAGACGGTGATCCCGCTGGCCGGAGCGGTCCTGCTGCTGCAGGGCCTGGTCGAAATTGCCCGCTGCATCATCTGCCTGCGCGACGGGGCATGGCCTTCGCGCGAGGAGGACGTCGAGGAGGTCGACGTCGACAAGCTGAAGGAAATGGTCCACGCCAACGATGCCGGGACGACCGGCAAGGGGGCGGCGTGATGAAGATGCGCAAGGAGCTGTGGTTCGGCTTCACGATCATGGCGCTGATCGTGGTCCCGGTGCTGGTCCTGACTCCCTGGACCGAGATGACCAACGGTGCCCTCGGCCTGCTGATGCTGGCGCTGGTGGTGGTGGCGATCATGCTTGGCTTCCCCACCGCATTCACGCTGATGGGCATGGGCGTGATGTTTTCCTGGTTTTTCTACCGCAGCGTCGATCCCGACATGGCCACCCGGCAGGTGCTCGACCTGATGGTGCAGCGGACCTACGGCGTGATGTCGAACGACGTGCTGATTGCGGTGCCGCTGTTTGTGTTCATGGGTTACCTGGTCGAACGTGCCGCCCTGATCGAGCGGCTGTTCAAGAGCCTGCACCTGGCGCTGGCGCGCCTGCCGGGTTCTCTGGCGGTTGCAACCATAATCACCTGTGCGATTTTTGCGACCGCCACCGGCATCGTCGGCGCGGTGGTCACGCTGATGGGCCTGCTGGCGCTGCCGGCGATGCTGCGCGCGGGTTACAGCACGCAGGTTGCCGCGGGCTCGGT
>JALHND010000057.1 GCA_022843705.1 Burkholderiales bacterium | reverse complement strand
ACTGCAGGATCTCCCGCAGCGTGGCCTTCGCCGGGCCGTGCAGCGTGCCGGTGTCGAACACGGCGTCCATGTCGTTCCCGGTCAGCCCGTAGTGGGCCGGATCGAGTTCGGCGATGGCCGGTTTTTCAATCCGCTGCAGCGGATCGATCTCCGCAATGCGGTTGCCCTGGAAACGGTAGGCCGAAATCAGCTGCATCACCGCGAACTGTTTCTGCAGGCTGCGCTGCGCGGCCTCGCCTCCGCCGCCCGGACGCCGGCTGCGCGCGAGATCGATGAAGCGCTGCTGAACCTCGGAGTGCGCAACGTCGGCGGGACCGTCGTCGAGCTTCTGCAGCTCGTCGAAGTAGCCGCGCCAGCGCGGCTCCACCGACTGCGGATCCTTCAGGTACTGTTCATAAAGGCCCTCGACGAACGGCGCGTTGGCACCGAACAGCAGCGAGGTACCGCGGGATTCCTTGATCATGTCTGCACCTGATAAAAAAGCGCCCCGCTGCATGCGGGGCGCCGGCCACTCTTTTACTTGCGTTTGCCCATCGCCACGAAATCACGCTTCTTGGCGCCGGTGAACAGCTGGCGCGGCCGTCCGATCTTCTGGTCGGTGTCCGCAATCAGCTCCTTCCACTGCGCGATCCAGCCGACGGTGCGCGCCAGCGCGAAGATCGCGGTGTACATGCTGACCGGGATGCCCAGCGCCTTGTAGACGATGCCCGAGTAGAAGTCGACGTTCGGGTAGAGCTTGCGCTTGATGAAGTAATCGTCCTCCAGCGCGATCTTCTCCAGCGCCATCGCCAGCTTGATCAGCTTGTTGTCCTTCATGTCGAGCTCTTCCAGCACCTCGTGGCAGGTGCGCTGGATGATCTTCGCGCGCGGGTCGTAGTTCTTGTAGACGCGGTGGCCGAAGCCCATCAGCATCGCGTGGCCGTCCTTCTCCTTGACGCGCTTGATGAAGGCCGGGATGTTTTTCACATCGCCGATCTCGTCGAGCATCTTCAGCACCGCCTCGTTGGCGCCGCCGTGCGCCGGACCCCAGAGGCTGGCAATGCCGGCCGAGATGCAGGCGAAGGGATTGGCACCGGTGGAGCCTGCCAGGCGCACCGTCGAGGTCGATGCGTTCTGCTCGTGGTCGGCGTGCAGGATCAGGATGCGGTCCATCGCGCGCGAGATCACCGGGTTCGGCTTGTATTCCTCGCAGGGCGTGGCGAACATCATGTGCAGGAAGTTCTCGGTATACGACAGTTCGTTCTTCGGATACACGAAGGGCTGGCCCATGTTGTACTTGTAGGCCATCGCGGTGATCGTCGGCAGCTTGGCAATCAGGCGGAATGCCGAAATCTCGCGGCTGCGCTCGTCATAGATGTTGATCGAGTCGTGGTAGAAGGCCGACAGCGCGCCGACCACGCCGCAGAGCACCGCCATCGGGTGCGCATCGCGGCGGAAACCGCGGAAGAAAAAGCTCATCTGGTCGTGCACCATCGTGTGCTTGGTGACGATGTCGTCGAACTCGACCTTCTGCTGCTTGTTCGGCAGTTCGCCGTTGAGGATCAGGTAGGCGACCTCAAGGAAGTCGCATTTCTCCGCGAGCTGCTCGATGGGATAGCCGCGGTACAGCAGCACACCCTCGTCACCGTCGATATAGGTGATGTTCGAACGGCAGCTTGCGGTCGACATGAAGCCGGGGTCATAGGTGAACTTGCCGGTCTTGGCGTACAGGCTGCGGACATCAATGACGTCGGGGCCTATGGTGCCGCCGAAAATCGGGAAATCCACCGAAGGGGTGCCATCGCTGAATGACAGGGTTGCCAGCTTTTCCTTCATAACTCTCTCCGTAAGTTCGATTTCTGATGCTCCATGTCGCAGGCAAGGCACAACTCCTGCCACCGCGTTTTACCGCTGCTGCAACTGCCGGACCAGCACCGCGTACTGCTCAGGCGGCTCCTCCTGCCCCATGACCCAGGCCAGCAGGCTGGTGTCGTTCTCGCCGAGAAAGGCCTTGAACACCTCCAGTTGCCGGGGGGACAGACTTTCCAGCTCGGCCTCGATGAACCGGTTCAACACCAGGTCCAGTTCGAGCAGGCCGCGCCGGCACTGCCAGCGGATACGGTCCAGGTCTCCCATATCCGCCCCTTTCCTACACCGTGCGCTTGACCAGCAGGTCCTTGATCTTGCCGATCGCCTTCGTCGGGTTCAGCCCCTTAGGGCAGACGTCGACGCAGTTCATGATCGAATGACAGCGGAACAGCCGGTACGGATCCTCCAGGTTGTCGAGCCGCGCGCCGGTCGCCTGGTCGCGGGTGTCGGCAATGAAACGATAGGCCTGCAGCAGGCCGGCCGGACCGACGAACTTGTCCGGGTTCCACCAGAACGACGGGCAGGAGGTCGAGCAGCAGGCGCAGAGGATGCACTCGTAGAGTCCGTTGAGTTCCTCGCGATCCTCGGGCGACTGCAGGCGCTCGGTTTCGGGCCGCGGCGTCTCGTTGACCACGTACGGCGTCACCGAATGGTACTGCTTGAAGAACTGCGACATGTCGACGATCAGGTCGCGGATCACCGGCAGGCCGGGCAGCGGGCGGATCACCACCGGCTCCTTCAGGTCGGCGATCTTGGTGATGCAGGCCAGGCCGTTCTTGCCGTTGATGTTCATTGCATCGGAACCGCAGACGCCCTCGCGGCAGGAGCGGCGGAAGGCGAAGGTGTCATCGACGGATTTCAGGCGCACCAGCGCGTCGAGCAGCATGCGGTCGGTGGGCTCCAGCTCGATGTCGTAGTCCTGCATGTACGGCTTGGCATCGACGTCCGGGTTGTAGCGGTAGATGGAAAGGCGCATTTCTGTTCCCTGGTTCTCGGTCAGTGGAGCGGATCAGTAGACCCGGGCTTTCGGCTCGAAGGATTCAACGGTCAGCGGCTTCAGGTTCACCGGGCGGTATTCAAGGCGGTTGCCCTCCTTGTACCAGAACGTGTGCTTCATCCACTGCGCATCGTCGCGGTTGGGGAAATCGCTGCGGTCGTGCGCACCGCGCGATTCCTGGCGGGCGTGCGCGGAGACCATCGTCGACACCGCGACCTCGACCAGGTTTTCCAGTTCCAGCGCCTCGACACGCGCGGTGTTGAACACCTTGCTCTTGTCCTTGAAATAAAGGCTGCCGGCGCGCTGCGCGACTTCGTTGATCCTGCGCACGCCCTCGGCGAGGCTGTCCGGGAAACGGAACACGCCGCAGTGCAGCTGCATCGTGCGCCGCAACTCGGCACCGACTTCGTGCACGTTCTCCCCCGATTTCGCCGAGTCGAGCCGCGCCAGACGCGCCAGCGCGCGGTCTGCCGCATCCTTCGGCAGCTCCTGGTGGGCGATGGCGTCGCCCCTGAGGTCCTTCACCACCTGCTCGCCCGAGGCCTTGCCGAACACCAGCAGGTCAAGCAGCGAGTTGGTGCCGAGGCGGTTGGCGCCGTGCACCGACACGCAGGCGCATTCGCCGGCGGCATAAAGTCCCTTGACGATCGCACCACCGGCATGGCCCGCCAGCACCTGGCCATGCATGTTGGTGGGGATTCCGCCCATCTGGTAATGGCAGGTCGGCACCACCGGGATCGGATCCTTCGCCGGGTCGACGTTGGCGAACTTCTTGGCGATTTCGCGGATGCCCGGCAGGCGTTTGTCGATGACATCGGCGCCGAGGTGGTCGAGCTTGAGCAGGATGTGGTCGGCATCCTTGCCGGCGCCGCGGCCTTCCTTGATTTCGGTCGCCATCGCGCGCGACACCACGTCGCGGCTGGCCAGGTCCTTCACCGTCGGCGCATAACGCTCCATGAAACGCTCGCCGTTCTTGTTCAGCAGGAAACCGCCCTCGCCGCGCACGCCCTCGGTGATCAGCACGCCCGCCCCGGCAACACCGGTCGGGTGGAACTGCCAGAACTCCATGTCTTCCAGCGGGATGCCGGCACGCGCCGCCATGCCGAGGCCGTCGCCGGTGTTGATGAAGGCATTGGTGCTGGCGGCATAGATGCGACCCGCGCCGCCGGTGGCGAGCAGCGTCGCCTTGGCCTGCAGGATCGTCACTTCGCCGGTTTCCATTTCCATCGCCACCACGCCGAGCACGTCACCGGCCTGGTTGCGGATCAGGTCGAGCGCCATCCACTCGACGAAGAACTGGGTCTTCGCGCGCACGTTGCGCTGGTAGAGCGTATGCAGCATCGCATGACCGGTGCGGTCGGCCGCGGCGCAGGCGCGCTTGACCGCACGTTCGCCGTAGTTGCTGGTGTGGCCGCCGAAGGGACGCTGGTAGATCTTGCCGTTGTCGAGGCGGTCGAAGGGCATGCCGTAGTGCTCGAGCTCGATCACCGCCTCGTTGGCCTTGCGGCACATGAACTCGATCGCGTCCTGGTCGCCGAGGTAATCGGAGCCCTTGACCGTGTCATACATGTGCCAGTGCCAGTTGTCCGGCTCTTCGTTGCCGAGGGAGGCGGACACGCCGCCCTGCGCCGCCACGGTGTGCGAACGCGTCGGGAACACCTTCGACAGCACGGCCACCCGCAGGTTGGCTTCCGCCAGTTGCAGCGCCGCGCGCAGGCCCGAACCGCCGGCGCCGACGACCACTGCATCAAATTGTCTTGTTGTGATTGCCATTGCCTATTTGCCCCACAGAATCTGTACCGCCCAGGCGCCATAGGCGATCAGGGCGAGGATCACCACCACATAAAGCGTCAGCCGGATGCCGGCATCCTTGATGTAGTCCATGAAAATGTTGCGCACGCCTATCCAGGCGTGGAACAGCAGCGCGGCCAGGAACAGCACCGTCGCATAGCGCATCAGGTCCAGTTGCCACAGCGCCTTCCAGTGCCAGTAGTCGAACTTCGGCAGCATCACCAGCGCCAGCAGCACCAGCAGGGTGTAGGCAATCATCACCACCGCGGTCACGCGCTGCGCGAGCCAGTCGCGCAGGCCGTAATGGGCGCCCACCACTTCGCGGTTCACCATAATGCCACCCCCACCGCCAGCGTCAGCACGATGCCCGCGACCAGCACGATCATGCTGGTCAGGCGCGCGGTCTCCAGCTCGATGCCGACATGCAGGTCAAGAAACAGGTGACGGAAACCGGCCAGCAGGTGGTGCAGATAGCCCCACAGCAGGCCCAGCAGCACGATTTTCATCAGGGGATTGGACACCACCGACTGGAATGCGGCGAATGAAGCCTGCGATTCCAGCGTTGACTGGAACAGCCACAGCAGCAGCGGAAGAGCCAGGAACAGGATGGCACCGCTGATCCGGTGCAGGATGGATATGAAGGCCGGCAGGGGCAACCGGATCTGCATCAGGTTCAGATGCTTGGGGCGGGGTTTGGCTACTGTCGACGGCACGCGCTCTCCTTGATTGCGATTTTGTTCAACATGCCGGCTGTCTGACCGATGCGCAGAAACAGATTTGTGCAAACCCCTGTTCCCGGACCCGCCACAACGGCCGCGATGCTGCGCTGCACGCGCAGACCATCAGTTGAGAGTTTTTAGCACCAGTGAAATCGGGTTTAAGTTGCAATTAAACGCATGAAATACTACCAGCTTTCATCGTCTGGAGGAACGCCGGAGCCTGCCTTTTATCAGTAAAAACCGTTCATGTGAGCGCGCCGTGTTGACGCGCGCGTAAAGCAGCACAGGCCGGCGTTCCACATGCCGTCATGCAATGCCGCAATGTCGGAGACATCCATGACCGCATCCATCCGCGTCGCAACGGGAACGATGTTCTGGAAGCATGCTGTCGTGGACGCCGTGTTGACCGCATTTCCTGCGGTTGGCTATCATCGACGGGTTATTCCGGTGTCGGCGATGCGCTGTGACAGGCCCTCCCCGACATCACCGCCCCTCCCCAAAAACCAAGGAAATTCAGGAGCTTCCAGATGAAACAACCCATGCGCGTGGCAGTCACGGGCGCCGCCGGCCAGATCGGCTACAGCCTGCTGTTCCGCATTGCCAGCGGCGAAATGCTCGGCAAGGACCAGCCGGTCATCCTCCAATTGCTGGAGATCCCGGATGAACGCGCACAAAAGGCGCTCAAGGGCGTCATGATGGAGCTCGACGACTGCGCATTCCCGCTGCTGCACGGCATGGTGCCGGCCTCCGATCCGATGGTCGCCTTCGCCGACGCCGATGTCGCGCTGCTGGTCGGCGCGCGGCCCCGCGGCCCCGGCATGGAGCGCAAGGACCTGCTCGAGGCCAACGGCAAGATTTTCGCGCCGCAGGGCAAGGCGCTGTCCGAGGTGGCCAGGCGCAGCGTCAAGGTGCTGGTGGTCGGCAACCCCGCGAACACCAACTGCCTGATCGCGATGAACAATGCGCCGAACCTGAAACCCGAGAACTTCTCGGCCATGATGCGCCTCGACCACAACCGCGCGCTGACCCAGGTTGCCCAGAAGATCGGCAAACAGGTCACCGACATCAAGAAGATGGTGGTCTGGGGCAACCATTCGGCCACCCAGTATCCGGATGTTTTCCACGCCACCTGCGGCGGCAAAAAAGTGTGGCCGATGATCCGCGACAAGGCCTGGCTGGAGAACGATTTCATTCCGACGATCCAGAAGCGCGGCGCGGCAATCATTGACGCCCGCGGCCTCTCCTCGGCCGCCAGCGCGGCGAATGCCGCAATCGACCATGTCCGCGACTGGGTGCACGGCACCCGCGCTGGCAACTGGGTCAGCATGGGCATTCCCTCGGACGGCAGCTACGGCATCCCCGCGGGCATGATTTACGGTTTCCCGGTGACCTGCAAGGATGGCCAGTACAGCATAGTCCAGGGCCTCAAGCAGAGCAGCTTCAGCGAGGCACGCATGCAGGCCACGCTGAAGGAGCTGCAGGAAGAACGCGACTCCATCCGCGGGCTCCTCGGCTGAGCGGAGCAAGGCATCCCCCGGAAAAACGGACCCTGCCCGGCGCAGTGTCCGTTTTTTTGGCCCATGAGTTGAACGGAAGGAACACCAGATGAGCGACAGTCCCGCACCGAGCGGCTTCAAACCCAAAAAATCCGTGGCCCTGTCGGGTGTTCCCGCGGGCAGCACGGCGCTGTGCACGGTCGGCCGCAGCGGCAACGACCTCCACTACCGCGGTTACGACATCATCGACATCGCCGAGACCTGCGAATTCGAGGAAATCGCCCACCTGCTGGTGCATGGCAAACTGCCCAACGCAGCCGAACTGCGCGCCTACAAAACGAAACTCAAATCGCTGCGCGGCCTGCCCGCGGTGGTGCGCAAGGTGCTGGAACAGTTGCCGCCCGCGGCGCACCCGATGGACGTGATGCGCACCGGCTGCTCGGCGCTGGGTGCGGCGCACCCGGAACGCGAGGATCACAGCCTGCCCGGCGCGCGCGACATCGCCGACCGGCTGATGGCCTCCTTCGGCTCGATGCTGCTCTACTGGCACCACTGGAGCCAGAATGGCCGGCGTATCGAAGTCGAGACCGATGACGACTCGATCGGCGGGCATTTCCTGCACCTGCTGCACGGCAAACCGGCTTCGGATTCCTGGGTGCGCGCGATGCACACCTCGCTGAACCTCTACGCCGAGCACGAATACAACGCCTCGACCTTCACCTGCCGCGTCATTGCCGGCACCGGCTCCGACATCCATTCGGCGATCACCGGCGGCATCGGCGCGCTGCGCGGCCCCAAACACGGCGGCGCCAACGAAGTCGGTTTCGAGGTGATGAACCGCTACGAGACGCCCGAGGCCGCCGAAAACGACATCGTCACCCGCATCGCCAACAAGGAAGTGGTGATCGGTTTCGGCCACCCCGTCTACACCATCGCCGACCCGCGCAACAAGATCATCAAGGAAGTCGCGCGCAAGCTGTCGAAGGAAGCCGGCGACATGCGGATGTTCGATGTCGCCGAACGCATCGAGACCGTGATGATGCGCGAGAAGAAGATGTTCGCGAACCTCGACTGGTACTCTGCCGTCTCCTACCACCGGATGGGCGTGCCGACGCCGATGTTCACGCCGCTGTTCATCATCTCGCGCACCAGCGGCTGGTCGGCCCACGTCATCGAGCAGCGCATCGACAACAAGATCATCCGCCCGACCGCGGTCTACACCGGGCCGGAGAATCGCGCCTTCGTGCCGCTGTCGAAACGTTGAAAAACCGGATCAAACCCTTTGCCACAGAGGTCACAGAGAAAACCCTGAACCTGCCGCATTTGATGGTGTTCATCCTGTATATCCTGTCCATCCTGTAAATTGATTTCCGAAACGAGCCCAGCCATGTCCGCCCCCATCTCCAACATCCGCCCCAAACCCGACGCCGTCATCACCGACATCGCCGACTACGCCGCCAAGGCGAAGATCAGCAGCGCCGAGGCCTACAACACCGCCCGGCTGTGCCTGATGGACACCCTCGGCTGCGGCTTCGAGGCGCTGTCCTACCCCGCCTGCACCAAGCTGATGGGGCCGGTGGTACCGGGTGCAACGATGGCCGGTGGCGCGAAGGTGCCGGGCACGTCCTTCCAGCTCGACCCGGTGATGGCCGCCTTCAACATCGGCTGCATGATCCGCTGGCTCGACTTCAACGACACCTGGCTCGCCGCGGAATGGGGCCATCCCTCGGACAACCTCGGCGGCATCCTCGCGATGGCCGATTACCTGTCGCGCCAGGCCGTCGCCGCCGGCAAAAAACCGCTGCTCATGCGCGATGTGCTGACCGGCATGATCAAGGCCCACGAAATCCAGGGCGTGATCGCGCTGGAGAACAGTTTCAACCGGGTCGGCCTCGACCACGTCGTGCTGGTGAAAGTCGCCTCCACCGCCGTGGTCTCGGCGATGCTGGGACTCACGCGCGACGAGATCATCAACGCCGTATCCAACGCCTGGGTCGACGGCCAGTCGCTGCGCACCTACCGCCACGCGCCCAACACCGGCTCGCGCAAGTCCTGGGCGGCGGGAGACGCCACCAGCCGCGCGGTGCGCCTCGCGCTGATGGCGGCGAAGGGCGAGATGGGTTATCCCTCGGTGCTCTCCGCCAAGGGCTGGGGCTTCTACGACGTGCTGTTCAAGGGCAAGCCGTTCACGTTCAGCCGAAAGTACGGCTCGTACGTGATGGAAAACGTGCTGTTCAAGATTTCCTTTCCGGCGGAGTTCCACGCCCAGACCGCGGTCGAGTGCGCGATCCAGCTGCATCCCCAGGTCAAGGACAGGCTCGACCAGATCAAGAAGGTCGTGATCACCACCCACGAGTCGGCAATCCGCATCATCGACAAGAAAGGGCCGCTCAACAATCCCGCCGACCGTGATCACTGCATCCAGTACATGGCCGCCATCGGGCTGATCAAGGGCAACCTGACGGCTGCTGACTACGAGGACGAGGTCGCCCTCGACCCGCGCGTCGATGCGCTGCGCGACAAAATGGAATGCGTCGAACACAAGCCCTGGAGCAGGGATTACCTCGACCCGCAGAAACGCTCGATCGCCAATGCCATCCAGGTCTTCTTCAAGGATGGCAGCAAGACCGCCAATGTCGTCGTTGAATACCCGATCGGCCACCGCCGCCGGCGCAAGGAAGGCATCCCGCTGCTGGAAGCCAAGTTCCGCACCAATCTTGCCCGCCGTTTCCCGGAAAAACAGCGTGCTGCCATCGAGGCCCTGTGCCGCGACCAGAAAAAGTTCGAGTCCACTCCGGTGCATGAATTCGTTGATATGATGGTCATCTGAGAAATAATATAAGTATTTGATTTTATTCATATTTTTATGAAATATCTGCGCGTCCTGCTGTACGGCCTGCTGTTCCTCCTGGGCAGCGGCATCGCGCAGGCGCAGAACACGCCCACCCGCGACGCAATGACGCATTTTTTTGATGCGAACACGGGCGACTTGCGCGGCGAGCTGGCGGATGCAAAGGCCGCCGGCAAGAAGGGCATGCTGCTGATGTACGAGCAGGAGGGTTGCCCCGCATGCCTCTACATGAAACAGAACATCCTCAACCGCAGCGACGTGCAGGCGCTGTACCGGAAGCATTTCGTCAATTTCACGATTGACCTTTTCGGCTCGGTGCCGCTGCAGGATTTCAAGGGCCGCGAGATCACCGAAAAAGCCTTTGCCGCGGAAGCCCGGGTCCGCGCCACCCCGACCTTCGCCTTCCATGACCTCACGGGCGCCGAGGTGGTGCGCATCACCGGCGCCGTGCGCGATGTCGCCGAATTCAAGCTGCTGGCGGAGTTCGTCGCCAGCGGCGCCTACCGCAGCCGCAGTTTCGCCGAGCACCGCCAGCTTCATCTCAAAAAAGGCGGCTGATTCCGCATCGCGAACGCCGCGCCGGCGTCGCGCAACGATTTATTCCTGCCCGGCGAAGCCTTATAATTTGGGGCTTTTCGGCACCCTTTTATCCGGCACCCACTTCCAAGGAGCATCCGCGTGGCCAACAATGCATTCAACTCCCTCCGCGAATTCAAACTGAAGTCCGGCAAGACCGGAAAATACTATTCGCTGGCCGCGCTGGAAGAGGCCGGTCTCGGCAAGACATCCCGGCTGCCCGTCAGCCTGCGCGTGGTGCTGGAGTCCGTACTGCGCAACTGCGACGGCAAACGCATCACCGAGGATGCCGTCAAGGCCCTCGCCGGCTGGAAACCCAACGCCCCGCGGACACAGGAAGTGCCCTTCGTGCTCGCCCGCATCATGCTGCAGGACATGGCCGGCTTCCCCGCGCTGAACGACTTCGCCGCGATGCGCGCCGAAGCCAAGCGCCAGAAATTCGAACCGACCAGGATCGAGCCGCTGGTGCCGGTGGACCTTGTTGTCGACCACTCGATCGTGGTCGACGTGCACAACTCGAAGGACGCACTGCGCAAGAACATGGAAATCGAGTTCGAGCGCAACGGCGAGCGTTACACCTTCCTCAAGTGGGCCAAGCAGGCCTTCTCCGGCATCCGCGTCGTGCCGCCGGGCAACGGCATCTGCCACCAGGTCAACCTCGAATACCTGTCGCGCGGCGTCTGGGAAAAGGACGGCATCTACTATCCTGACTCGACCGTCGGCACCGATTCGCACACCACGATGGTCAACGCCATCGGCGTGCTGGCCTGGGGCGTGGGCGGCATCGAGGCCGAAGCCGGCATGCTCGGCCAGCCCTACTACTTCCTCGAACCCGATGTCGTCGGCGTGCACATGACCGGCAAACTCAAGCCCGGCGTCACCGCGACCGACCTCGTGCTCACCGTCACCGAACTGCTGCGCAAGACCAACGTCGTCAACAAGTTCGTCGAATATTTCGGCGAGGGCGCCGCTTCGCTGTCCCCGACCGACCGCGCCACCGTGGCCAACATGTCGCCCGACTACGGCGCAACCTGCGGCTTTTTCGCGATCGACGATAAAACGCTCGAGTACTACCGGATGTCCGGCCGCGAGGAGCACTGCGACGCCATCGAGTCCTACCTCAAGGTCCAGGGCATGTTCGGCATCCCGAAAAAGGGCGAGATCGACTACACCCAGGTCGTCGAACTCGACCTGTCGACCGTGCGCCCCAGCGTCTCCGGCCCGAAACAGCCGGAAGAACGCATCAATCTCGAAGGCATCGGCGCGCGTTTCACCGAACTGTTCTCCAAACCGGTGGCCGAAGGCGGCTACAACAAGCCCGCCGCCGACCTCGGCAAACGATTCCCGGTGGCGAACCCGGCCATCGGCGATGTCGGCCACGGTGACATCAGCATTGCGGCGATCACCTCATGCACCAACACCTCGAATCCCTGGGTGCTGCTCGCCGCCGGCCTGCTCGCGAAAAAGGCCGTGGAAAAAGGCATGAAGCCGCATCCGCGCGTGAAGACTTCGCTGGCGCCCGGCTCGAAAGTGGTCACCGCCTACCTGAAGGATTCAGGCCTTCTGCCCTACCTCGAGCAGCTCGGCTACCACGTCGTCGCCTACGGTTGCACGACCTGCATGGGTCTCGCCGGCCCGCTGGACAAGGACCTCGAGGAAGCGATCGTCAAGAACGACGTCATTTCCGCCGCAGTCCTCTCCGGCAACCGCAACTTCGAAGCGCGCGTGCATCAAAACCTGAAGGCCAACTTCCTGATGAGCCCGCCGCTGGTGGTCGCCTTCGCGCTCGCCGGCACCGTGCTGAAAAACGTCGATACCGACCCGATCGGCAAGGACCGCGACGGCAAGCCGGTGTTCCTGAAGGACCTGTGGCCGACGCCGGAGGAAGTCGACGCGGTGATGAAATTCGCCACCAACCCCGCGAACTTCAAGCGCGAGTACGGCGACCTCTCCGGTGCCAAGGACCTGTGGGACGCCATCCCCGAAGCCAAGGGCGCGCTGTTCCAGTGGGACAACAAGTCGACCTACATGCTCGAGCCGCCGCTGTTCGAAGGTTTCAAGAAGGAACTGCCGAAAGTCAGCGACGTCAAGGGCGGCCGCGCGCTGGGCATCTTCGGCAACAAGCTGACCACCGACCACATCAGCCCGGTGGCGCCGATCCGCAAGGGCACGCTCGCCGGCGACTGGCTGGTGGCTGCAGGCAGCACCGACCTGTCGAGCTTCGGCTCGCGCCGCACCAACCATGAAGTGATGGTCCGCGGCGCCTTCGCCAATCCGCGCATCAAGAACCTGATGATCCCGGGCAGCGAGGGCGGCGTCACCCTGCACCAGCCGAGCGGCGACAAGATGCAGATTTTCGACGCCTCGATGCGTTACCAGAAGGACGGCGTGCCGCTGTTCGTGTTTGGCGGCGAGGCCTACGGCACCGGCTCCTCCCGCGACTGGGCGGCCAAGGGCACGCAGATGCTGGGCATCAAGGTGGTTGTCGCGCGCGGCTTTGAACGCATCCACCGCTCCAACCTGATCGGCATGGGCGTGCTGCCCTGCCAGTTCAAGGGCGAGGACAGCGTGCAGTCGCTGAAAATCGACGGCAGCGAAACCTTTGATCTGCTCGGCGTGGAAGGCGGCAACGTCAAGCCGATGCAGGACGTCACCCTGGTCATCCACCGCAAGGACGGCTCGACCCAGAACGTCACCGTCACGCTGCGCGTGGATTCGCCGATCGAGGTGGAATACCTCAAGCACGGCGGCATCCTTCCGTATGTTCTGCGCGAGTTGATGGCAGCCGCCTGATACAAGGACAAATACACCATGACACAAGACACTTTCAAAGCCCTGCGCGATTTCAGTCCCGCGCCAGGCAAAACCGGCAAGTACTACAGTCTCGCCGCGCTTGAAACCGCCGGCCTCGGCAAGATCTCGCGCCTGCCGCGCTCGATCCGCGTCGTGCTTGAGGCGCTGGTGCGCCACTGCGACGGCAAGAAGATCACCGAAGACCAGGTCAGGGCGCTCGCCGCCTGGCAGGCCAAAGGCGCGCGCACGACCGAGATCCCCTTCATTGTCGTGCGCATCGTGCTGCAGGACCTGATCGGCTTCGGCGCGCTCAACGACCTGTCGGCGATGCGCGCCGCGGCCGAGCGGCTCGGCATGCCGGCGGGCAAGATCGAACCGCTGGTGCCGGTGGACGTCGTGGTCGACCACTCGGTCGAGATCGATGTCTACAACCGGCCGGACGCCGTGCAGCGCAACCAGGAAATCGAGTTCAAGCGCAACGCCGAGCGTTACCGCTTCGTGAAGTGGGCGCAGGGTGCATTTGAAACCGTGCGCGTGGTGCCGCCCGGCAACGGCATCATCCACCAGATCAACATGGAATACCTGTCGCAGGGCGTCTGGGAGAAGAACGGCGTGTTTTATCCCGACACCGTCTTCGGCACCGACTCGCACACCACAATGGTCAATGGCATCGGCATCGTCGGCTGGGGCGTCGGCGGCATCGAGGCCGAGGCTGCGATGCTGGGCCAGCCCAATGCCTTCCTGACCCCGGACGTGGTCGGCTGCCACATGACCGGCAAACTGCGCGAGGGCGTCACCGCGACCGACCTCGCGCTGACCGTCACCGAGCTGATGCGCAAGGCCAAGGTTGTCGGCAAGTTCGTTGAATTCTTCGGCGAAGGCGCCGCCGCGCTGACCGCCGCCGACCGCTGCACGGTGGCCAACATGGCCCCCGAGTACGGCGCGACCATGGGTTACTTCCCCTTCGACGACAAGACCGTCGAATACTTCCGCACCACCGGCCGCGCCCCCGAACTGGTTTCCGCGATCGAGGCCTACTACAAGGCCCAGGGCCTGTTCGGCATGCCGAAAAAAGGCGAGATCGATTACACCGAAGTCATCGAACTGGATCTGGATTCCATCGTCCCCAGCCTGTCGGGCCCGAAACGCCCCCAGGACCGCGTCAACCTGCCCGACCTCGGCCGCGGCTTTGATGCGCTGTTCTCGGCGCCGCCGGAGAAAAACGGCTACGGCCGCCCCGCCGCCGACCTGAACCGCCGCGTGCCCTCGGGTCACCCGGAGTTCGACGTCGGCCACGGCGACGTGCTGATCGCCTCGATCACCTCCTGCACCAACACCTCCAACCCGGCCCTGCTGCTCGCCGCCGGACTGCTGGCCAAAAAAGCCGCCGACAAGGGACTCAGCGTGAACCCGCGCGTGAAAACCTCGCTGGCCCCCGGCTCCAAGGTTGTCACCGCCTACCTGCGCGACGCCGGCCTGCTGCCTTCGCTGGAAAAACTCGGTTTCGGCGTGGTGGCCTACGGCTGCACCACCTGCATGGGCGCCTCCGGTCCGCTCGACGCCAAGATCGAGGAGGCCGTGGTCAAACAAGACCTCGTGACCTGCGCGGTGCTTTCGGGCAACCGCAACTTCGAAGCCCGCGTGCACGCCAACCTGCGCGCCAATTACCTCGCCAGCCCGGCGCTGGTTGTCGCCTACGCGATTGCCGGCACCGTGCGCACGGATCTCACGAAGGATCCGCTGGGCAAGGGCAAGGACGGCCAGCCGGTGTACCTGAAGGATGTCTGGCCCAGCGACGCCGAAGTCGCGGCGCTGCTGAAATACGCGGCCAATTCCGAACATTTCCGCCGCGAGTACGGCGACCTGTCGGGCAACAAGAAACTGTGGGAAGCCGTGCCGACCATCGAAGGCGCGGTCTACCAGTGGGATCCGAAATCGACCTTCATCCGCGAACCGCCCTTCTTCGAAGGCGTCACCGCCAAACTGGACAAGGTCAGCAACATCCAGGGCGCGCGAGCGCTGGCGATCCTTGGCGACTCGATCACCACCGACCACATCAGCCCCTCGACCAAGATCAAACCGGGCACGCCCGCCGGCAAATGGCTGGAGCCGTACCAGGAAAACCATCCGCCCTCGGAATGGGGCCACTTCGGCGTGCGCCGCTGTAACCACGAACTGATGGTGCGCGGCACCTTCGCCAACGTGCGCCTGCGCAACGCGATCGCGCCCGGCACCGAAGGCCCTGTCACCAAACACATGCCCGACGGCGCGCAGATGACCATTTTCGAAGCCTCCGAGCTCTACCAGAAGGCCGGCACCCCGCTGGTCATCTTCGGCGGTGAAGACTACGGCATGGGCTCCTCGCGCGACTGGGCGGCCAAGGGTGTGCAGCTGCTCGGCGTCAAGGCGGTGATCGTCAAGAGTTTCGAGCGCATCCACCGCGCCAACCTGATCGGCATGGGCGTCGTGCCCCTGCAGTTCAAGCCGGGCGAGGACGTCAAGACCCTGGGCATCGACGGCAGCGAGACCTTCACCATCGAGGGCATCGAAGGCGGCAACGTCAAGCCGATGCAGGACGTGACGATGACCATCACCCGCGCCGACGGCAGCACGAAGAAAGTGACGCTGACACTGCGCATCGACACCGCGATCGAGGTCGACTACCTGAAACACGGCGGCATTCTGCCTTATGTCCTCAGGGACCTGCTTGCGGCAGCCTGACCGCCGCCGCAGTCAAAAAAAGGGACGGGCCCTGCCCGTCCCTTTTTTTGCGACTGCCGCGCGCCAGCCCCGCACAATCACGGTTTCCCCGGAACTTTCATGATGCGTCCGCTGCTGCCGGTTTTAATGCTGCTGTCCCCGCTGGCCCTGGCTGCAACACCTGCACAGCAGTACAGCTCGTCCTGTGCCTCCTGCCACCTGCCCGGCATCCACGGCGCGCCCAGGGTCGGTGATACCGCGGAGTGGGAGCGGCGGCTGCGCGGCGGCTTCAGGCTGCTTTACCGCAACACCATCGAAGGCATCCCCAACACCGCGATGCTGCCGCTCGGCGGCGCAAGCCTGTCGGAAACCGAGGTGCGCGCAGTCGTCGACTACATGATCGCGGCCTCGGCGCCTTCCGCCGCCGCGCTGAAGGAGGCCGCGCGTTATGACCGGCTGGGCATCAGCAACCGCGATTTCATCCGTTTCGACATCAACCACGACGGCAGGCTGTCCCGCGGGGAACTCGCCGGCGATCCGGCGTTGTCGCGCGACCTGGCCCGCTTCGACACGGACCGCAGCGGCAACCTGGATGAACGCGAATACCTGCAGGCCGAAGCCGTGCTGGAAAAGGAACGCGCAGCCGTCAGGGTGGAGGATGCGGTGATCGACGCCGCGGTGCGCAAGGCGCTCGCCGGTGTCAGGGGCATCGACTTCCAGTACGCCGGCGTTGAAGTCCGGGACGGCACGGTGGTCCTGAAAGGCATTGTCAGCCATGCCCTGCTGGCACTGCAGGCCGGCGACGCCATCAAACGCATCTCCGGCATCCGCCGGATCGACAACCGGCTGGTTTCCGGCGACCAGATCGGCTGGGACTGAGCCGGACCCGGCCGCCGCCGGCCGTCACTTCTGGTGCGGATCGTACATCTGCGCTTCGATGTCCTTCAGCATCTCCTGCTTGGCAAGGCGGCCGGCAATGCCGCTTTCCTTCGCCGCGTTGGCGATGGCAGCCGCGATGTACGCCGACACCTCGCGGATGCGTGGCAGCGCCGGATAGAGGCTGCCCTGCGCCAGGTCGGATTCGGTGACCAGTTGCGCCAGCGTATGCGCCGATTTCATGAACATGTCATCCGTGATCACTTTCGCCTTGCAGGCGATGGCGCCCAGCCCGATGCCCGGGAAGATGTAGCTGTTGTTGCCCTGCCGCGGCACGAAAGTCTGGCCGTGGACCGTCACCGGATCGAAAGGACTGCCGCAGGCAAACAGCGCCCGGCCGCCGCTCCAGCGGTAAGCCTCCTCGGCCGTGCATTCGGACTGTGAAGTCGGGTTCGACAGCGCGAAGATGATCGGCCGCTCGTTGAGTTTGGCCATCTCTTCGATGATCTCGCGGGTGAAGGTGCCGCCGACCGCCGACACGCCGATGATCGCCGTCGGCTTCAGCTTGCGCACCGCATCGAGGAAATCCGCCACCGGCGGATGGTCGTGGGCATAGTTCAGTTTGTGATGGGCAAGATCCTTGCGTGATTTCACCACCAGCCCCTTCGAGTCGACCAGCCAGCAGCTGCGCCGCGCCTGGTCGAGGGCCACCCCCTGCGCGACCATCGCCGAGGCAATCAGGTCGGCAATGCCGGTCGCGGCCTCGCCCGCGCCAAGGAACAGCACGCGCTGGTCCGTCAGGGGCTGGCCGGTAATGCGCAAGGCCGAAAAGATTCCGGCCAGCGCCACCGCCGCCGTGCCCTGGATGTCGTCATTGAAACTGCTCACGCGGTCGCGGTAGTTCTCCAGCAGACGGAATGCGTTGTGGTTGGCGAAATCCTCCCACTGGATGACCACTCCGGGAAAAACTTCCTGGGCGGCGCTGACGAATTCCTCGATGAAGGCATCGTACTCGGCCCCCGTCACCCGCTTCTGGCGCAGCCCGACATAGAACGGATCATTGCGCACGGCATCGTTGTTGCATCCCACGTCCAGTGTCACCGGCAGGCACTGGGTCGGATGGATGCCGGCGCAGGCCGTGTACAGCGACAGCTTGCCCACGGGAATGCCCATGCCATGGGCGCCCAGGTCCCCCAAGCCGAGAATGCGCTCGCCATCGGTGACGACGATGATGCCCGCCTGGTAAGGCCAGTTGCGCAGCACTTTCGCGATGTTGCCGCGGTCCCTGATGCTGATGAACATGCCCCGCGGGCGCTGGAAAATCTGCCCGAACTTCTGGCAGGCCAGGCCGACGATCGGCGTGTAGACGATCGGCTGCATCTCGTCGATGTGATCGACGAGGATGCTGAAGAAAAGATCCTCGTTGCGGTCATGCAGGGCGTTCAGCGCGATGAATTTGTCCAGCGGATCGGCCAGCTTGCGGAAGGTCACCAGGAAACGCTCGGCCTGCTCCGCCTGCGTATGCACATGCGGCGGCAGCAGCCCGCGCAGCCCCAGTGCGTCGCGCTCGGCCTCGCTGAAAGCGGTGCCCCGGTTCAGCACCGGATCACGCAGTACATCCAAACCGCGCGGCGCGCTGACGGCGCCGGTTGTCCCTGCCTTGCCCATGTATTGCTCCTGTCGGTTGTTACGGCGCGCCCTTGCGGCGC
>JALHND010000056.1 GCA_022843705.1 Burkholderiales bacterium | reverse complement strand
TCCATCGCGATTGCGGCATCGGAAGCGGTGCCCACACCGGCATCAACGACCACCGGCACCCTGGCGTTTTCAATGATGATCTGCAGGTTCCAGGGATTGAGGATGCCCATGCCGGAGCCGATCAGCGACGCCAGCGGCATCACCGCCACGCAGCCGATGTCCTCCAGCTGCTTCGCAACGATCGGGTCATCCGAGGTGTAGACCATGACCCTGAAACCGTCCTTGACCAGGGTTTTCGCAGCGGCGAGGGTTTCGACCACGTTCGGGTAGAGTGTTTTCGGATCGCCCAGCACTTCCAGCTTGACGAGATCATGGCCATCGAGCAGTTCGCGCGCGAGGCGCAGCGTGCGCACCGCGTCTTCCGCGGTGTAGCAGCCGGCGGTGTTGGGCAGCATCGTGAACTGCGAGGCCGGCACTGCGTCGAGCAGGCTGGGTTCGCCGGCGTTCTGTCCGATATTGGTGCGGCGGATCGCAACGGTGACGATCTGCGCGCCGCTGGCGTCGATGGCGGCGCGGGTCTCGGCGAAATCGCGGTACTTGCCGGTGCCGATCAGCAGCCGGGAGTGGAAGTTCTGGCCGCCGATGACCAGCGGATCCGGATTTTTAATGGTATTCATGGCGGATTTATGTTGGGGTGGGTTCGAGGACTGGATTGTGGGCGCGGCAGCTGCGGGCGGCAATGACCGGCGTTATCGGCATTCAGCCGCCGCCGACCGCGACGACGATTTCCAGGCGGTCACCATCCCGCAATGTGCAGAGTCCATACTGGCTGCGCGGCACGATTTCGCCGTTGCGCTCCATGGCGATGCGCCTGCCGGCGAGGCCGAGTTCGTCGACCAGTTCACTGCAGTTCAGTGAGCGGTCGAAGCTCTGCGGCTCGCCATTGATGATCACGGAAATCACGGTATTGCGGTCTGGGGGGCGGTTTGGCGGCGGGTTGGCGATAGAATCAACTGGCCGGTATTTTATACTGCGTCCGGCCTGACGCCCCGTTTCGCGCCTCTCTTCACGGAAGCCTCCAGCCCATGACTCCCGCT
The DNA here is from genome assembly GCA_022843705.1 of Burkholderiales bacterium. Lineage (GTDB taxonomy): Bacteria > Pseudomonadota > Gammaproteobacteria > Burkholderiales > SG8-41. Next base: position 17,965 of record JALHND010000056.1, on the reverse strand, counting down.
CCGCTGCCCGATCGCCATTACCTGACACCGCTGTTCGAGCCGGCTTCGGTGGCGATCATCGGCGCCACCGGGCGCGCCGGCGCAATCGGCGCGGTGCTGGTGGAGAACATGCGCGCCGCGCATTATCGCGGCGGGCTGTTTGCGGTGAATCCCAAGCACCGCAGCGTGAACGGCGTGCCCTGCTACCCGTCCATCGGCGAGGTGCCGCAGCGGGTGGACCTGGCGGTGATCGCCACCCCGCCGCAGACGGTGCCGCAGCTGATGGCCGAGTGCGGCCTTGCCGGGGTGCGCGCGGTGGTGATCATCACCGCCGGGTTCTCGGAAACCGGGGAGGCCGGTGCGCGGCTGGAGCGGGCGGCGCTGGACAACGCGCGGCGTCACGGCGTGCGCGTGATCGGTCCCAATTGCCTGGGCATCATGCGTCCCGGCATCGGGCTCAATGCGACCTTTGCGCGCGGCAACGGGTTGCCCGGCGGCCTCGGCCTGGTGTCGCAGTCGGGCGCGGTATGCACGGCCATGCTCGACTGGGCGCTGCCCAACAAGGTCGGGTTTTCCAGCGTGATTTCGATGGGCGGATCGCGCGACATCGATTTCGGCGAAATCATCGATTACCTGGTCCATGACCCGAAAACCGAACACATCCTGCTCTACATCGAGGGCGTGCGCGACGCCCGGCGGTTTTTTTCGAGCCTGCGTGCCGCGGCGCGCATCAAGCCGGTGATCCTGATGAAAGTCGGCCGCCATCCGGTCGGTTCACGTGCTGCGGTGTCGCACACCGGCGCCATTGTCGGCGCCGACGACGTGTTCGATGCCGTGGTGCGCCGTGCCGGCGCGGTGCGGGTGACCACCATCGGCCAGCTGGTCGCGGCGGCCCAGGCGCTGACCGCGCAGGTGCGGCCGCGCGGCGACCGGCTGGCGATCATTACCAACGGCGGCGGGCCCGGCGTGATGGCGGCGGACCGCGCGGCCGACCTCGGCATTCCGCTGGCCGAACTGTCGCCGCGGACCATCGATGCCCTGCAGGGCGCGCTGCCCGCCAACTGGTCGCACGGCAATCCTGTTGATCTGATCGGCGATGCCGATGCCGCGCGTTACCGCGCCGCGGTCACCGCCTGCCTTGACGACGATCAGGTGGACGGCGCGCTGGTGATCCTGACGCCGCAGGCGATGACCGAGCCCGCGAAGGCCGCGGATGCGGTGATCGCCGCCGCGCGCGGGCGTTCGAAGCCGGTGCTGGCCTGCTGGATGGGCGAGGCGGGCGTGGCTGCCGCGCGCAAACATTTTGCGGGCGCCGGCATCCCGGTTTTCCGCACGCCGGATCCGGCGGTCGAGATGTTCGGCCACCTGTCCTCCTTCTACCGCAACCAGCAGACGCTGCTGCAGACGCCGGGCCCGCTGGCGATGCGTTCGCCGCCGGATGCGGCGGCGGCGCGACGCGTCATCGGGGATGCGCTTGCACAAAAACGCACGGTGTTGACCGAAATCGAATCGAAGGACGTGCTGGCGGCGTTCGGCATCCCGGTGGCGGAAACCGTTGCCGCCGCCGATGCCGGCGCGGCAGTGGCCGCGGCTGACCGCATCGGTTACCCGGTCGTGCTGAAAATCGATTCTCCGGACATCACCCACAAGACCGACGTTGGCGGCGTGTTGCTGAACCTGCGCGATGCCGCGGCGGTGCGGGCAGGTTTCGCCCAGGTTCTCGCGCAGGCGGCGCGGGTGAAGCCGCAGGCACGCATCAGCGGCGTTGTCATCGAACCCATGATCAAGCGCCCGAACGGCCGCGAACTGATGGTCGGGGTCATCCGCGATCCGGTGTTCGGTCCGGCAATCGCCTTCGGCAGCGGCGGCATCACGATCGAGGTGCACCGGGACCGCGCGGTGGCATTGCCGCCGCTCAACGCCTTTCTCGTGGCCGAGCTGATCCGCGGCACCCGCGTTGCAAAGCTGCTGGGACCGTTCCGCAGGATGCCGCCGGCGAACATGGAGGCCCTGGAGTCGGTGCTGCTGCGGGTGTCGGAAATGGTCTGCGAGTTGCCGTGGATCGTCGAGCTCGACATCAATCCGCTGATCGTCGACGAGAACGGGGCCGTCGTTGTTGATGCCCGTGTGGTCATCGCGGACCATGTGCCGGTGCGCGGGCGTTACGGCCACATGGCGATTCATCCCTATCCGGCGGAGCTGGTGACCGTATGGCAGGCGGGCGATGATGCGGTGACGCTGCGGCCGATCCGCCCCGAGGATGCCGAAATGGAGCAGGAGTTCGTGCGCGGACTGTCGCCGGAAAGCAGGCGTTTCCGCTTCATGGACACGCTGCGTGAACTGACGCCGCGAATGCTCGCGCGTTTTACCCAGATTGATTACGACAGCGAGATGGCTTTTGTCGCAACGGTTGTGCGCGACGGACGGGAAACCGAGGTCGGCGTATGTCGTTATGTGAGCAATCCCGACGGCGCCAGCTGTGAATATGCGATCGTGGTGGCTGATGACTGGCAGCGCCGGGGGCTGGGCCGGCAGATGATGACCCGGCTGATCGATGTGGCGCGCGCCCGCGGGCTGCAGGCCATGATCGGCCATGTGCTGGGCAACAACCGCGGCATGCTGACGCTGTGCCAGGACCTCGGATTCGCGGTGTCCGACAGCGCCGACGATCCGCTGGTGAAGCGGGTGACATTGATGCTGAACGGCTGAGCCAGCGGCAGGCGCCTACGATATGGATTCCGTGGACAGGCCGCGGTGGCGCCGGTGCTAGAATGATTTTCCATCCGGAAAACCGTCTCTCCAGTGCAACGTCCCGACATTCATGACACCCGGCTGCTGCAGCTGACTGCTGCGGTTGTTGCTGCGATCATCGCCTGGTTTTTGCTGCGCGGCCTGCTGCCCGAAGCCTGGCGCACCCCGGGCAGCCGCGAGCTGTACCTGATCGGTGTTGCCGGCGTGCTGTTGTTGCTGGTGCCGGTGGCCTTCGTCGTCGCCAAGCGCGGCGGCAGCGGCGCCAATCCGGTGAACTGGTTCAATGCGCATGTTTTCTGCTCGTTCGCCGGCATGGTGCTGATCGCGATCCACTCCGGCGGTTTCCTGCGCCGGCCACCGGCATTGCTGCTGCTGGCCCTGATTGCGCTCGCCGCGCTGGGCATATGGGCACGGGTGTATGGATCCAGGCGCATCGCCGCGACCTTTGCCTCGAAGGCGCCGGCGTTCCGCGTGCCGGATGCCGAGACCCGCGAGCGGCTGCGCGCGCTGATTTCGGAAAAACGCGCGCTGCTGGCGCAACTCGATCCGCAGGCGAACGAGGGCACGTTCTCGGTGAACCTGCCGCATTTCCTGCGCGCGCCGCGGCTGGCACTGGCCTACCGCCGGCTGGCGCGCGAGGAATCGCGGCTGCTCGGTTCCCGCGCCGCGGTGTCGCCGCAGCAGGCGTGGTGGCGGCCGCTGCACATGGCACTGGCCTGGATTTTCGTGCTGGGCGTGGTGATCCACGTGATCACCGTCACTTTCTTCGCCGGTTATGTCGCCGACGGCGGGCCAATCACCTGGTGGCACATCACGGCCTGGGGAGGCTGAATGGACAGCATCGAACGCGGACCCTCCGAACGCCTGGCATTGCTGATCGACCTCGAGCGCTGCACCGGCTGCAAGAGCTGCGAGGCGGCCTGCAAGACCGAGCACCGCCTCGGTCCCGGCGAGTACCGCAACAAGGTGGTGTGGGCGAGCGAACTGGAGGAGGCGGGCCTTGCCTTCCTGACATTGACCTGCCAGCACTGTGAGCGCCCGGCCTGCCTGCGCGCCTGCCCGGTGAACCCGAAGGCGATCAGCAAGGATCCGGTCACCGGCATCGTCCGTGTCGACGAGTCGCGCTGCACCGGCTGCGGCGAATGCGTGATTGCCTGTCCCTACAGCGCGATGGGTTTTGACGCGCAGGGCCACCACGCGGTGAAGTGCGATCTTTGTGTTGATCGCCGTGCCGAGGGCGAGAAAACCACGGCCTGTGCCAGCGTCTGCCCGACGCAGGCGATCCGCTTCGGCAAACGCAGCGAGCTGCTGGCCGATGCGCAGCAGTCGGGCCGCGCGCCGCGCGACCAGGATCATTTCCTGCTCGGACCGGCGACGATCTACCTCGAGCGCAGCAGCACGCAGAAGGTGGGCGGGATGGTCGCGGTGACTCCGGCGCGTGCGCATCCCGATCATTCGCGCCGGCCTTCGTTCATGGACGGACTCGCTGCGCAGACCGCGGTGCAGGCACAGCGGCCGGCCTTCCCGTATCGCGAAGAACGCGCAGACACCGCGGCTGACCGTGTGGTGCCCGGCGGCTGCAATATCTGCTTCAATTGCTGCACGGTTAAATTTCACTTTAAAAACAACAAGTTAGTGAAAATCACCGGAAACGATGACGACCCCTTGCTGAAGGGGCGCGTCTGCCCCAAGTCGCAGCTGACGCTGCAGATGTACCACAGCGAACACCGTCTGCTGTATCCGCAGAAACGCGTCGGCGCCCGCGGCGAAGGCCGCTTCGAACGCATTTCCTGGGAGCAGGCGCTCGATGAAATCGCGGAAAAACTGAAAGTCATCCGCGACCAGTACGGCGCCGAGGCGCTGGCGATGTACATCGGCACCCGCACCGGCATCCTCGATTACCGCACGACGACCAAGATGTTTGCCCAGATGTTCGGCACGCCGAACAAGGACGGCACCGATCCCTTCTGCGCCAGCGGCAAGAATGTCGCCTTCGAGATCACGCTGGGCAGCATCGGCAGCGGCAACAGTTATACCGAAAACGACCTCGGTTCCGCCGAACTCTACGTCTACATGGGCGACAACCAGGCCGAAACGCGGCCGGTGTATTTCGGCATGATCAACGACTGGCGCCTGAAGAACGGCGCGAAGATGGTCGCCGTCGATCCGCGGTTGACTGCCACTGCGTCGAAGGCTGACCGCTGGCTGCCGATCCGCCCCGGCACCGACATGGCGCTGGCACTTGCACTTGCGCAACATATTCTCGCCAACAACCTTCACGATGCGCAGTTCTGCGCCGACTGGGTGCTGGGTTTCGCGCAGTGGCGCGACTATATCCTGCAGAAACAGTACACGCCGGAATGGGCGGCGCCGATCACCGGTCTCGCCGCCAACGACATCCGCCAGCTGGCGGAGGAAATCGCCGCAGCCGACGGCTGCGTGATTTTCGCCAGCCGCGGCATCAACCAGCACACCAACAGCACGCAGACCAACCGCGTGCTGATGTTCCTGTCCGCGATCACCGGCAACTGGGGGCGCCGTGGCGGCGCCTTCTTCAACATGAGCGCCGGGACACCTCTGGCGGCCAAGGTGCCGGAGCACCGTGCGCCGAAAATCACGCGGCAACGCGTGCGCCGCAGTCCCGCCGGCTGGACTGATGCGATGCTCCACGGCAAACCCTACCCGATCCGCGCGCTGATCAGCTGCAACAATCCGCTGGCGCAATGGCCGGGTCAGGAAAAGGCGCGCGCGGCGTTTGCGTCGCTGGACCTGATGGTGCATATCGAGCTCTTCGCCAACGAGACCTCGGCCTATGCCGATTATCTGCTGCCGGCCGCGAGCGGCATCGAGAAGGGTGAAATCGGCCGCTCCAACGACGACCGCCGCGTGGTGTGGATCGACAAGATGATCGACCCGCCGGGCGAGGCCAGATCCGACACCTGGATCTGGGTTGAACTCGGCAAGCGCCTCGGCTTCGGCGATGTGCTGAAGGAGGAATACAAGGATCCGGCGGTGCTCTGGGACGAGGTCTGCATCGACACTCCGGCGATGAAAGGCTGCACCCAGAAGCGCCTGCATTCAGTGCCGCATCGCTGGGTGCGCATTCCCGTGGCGACCGAGGATGCACCGGAGATTGAAACGCTGTACCTCGAAGGCACGACGGTGCCGACCGGTGCACCGGGCCGGCGTTTTCCGACGGCTTCCGGGAAACTCGAATTCTGGACCGAAGAACTCGAGGCCAAGTTCAACATGCTGGGCATGTCGGCGCTGCCGGAGTTCTATTCCGAGCGCGAGCAGCTGGTCGATCTGCCGTACATGGAACTGCAGGAAACCGATGCTGAAGAAGGCGTGATCTCGCCTTTCTGCTCGCCGGCGACCGGCAGCGCGCGGGGGAAAATCATCGCCCCGGGCCCCGACCATCCCGGTGCGAAACTGCGCGCCCGGGGTTTTGATACCGAACTGGTCACCGGCCGGCCGCCGGCCGCGCATTTCCACAGCTGGACGCATTATTTCTGGCAGTCGCAGGAAATGTGGCCCGACCTTTATTGCCAGATCCATCCGGAAAAAGCTGCGAAGCTGGGAATCAAGGATGGTGAGCGCGTGTGTGTCGAGTCGGCACACGGAAAAATCGAGGCCATGGCCTGGGTGCATGCCGGCATCCGCCCGACCGCCGTGTTCATCCCCATCGGCTGGGGCGAGCGCCAGCCCTACAACCCCTGGCGGCCGGTGAACTTCCTCACCGACAAGACCCAGCGTGATCCGGTGTCGGACCAGACCAACCTCAAGGTGCTGCTGTGCCGGGTGTCGCGCGCGGCCGGCTGAGCGCGTAAAATTCCCGACCGTGCGGGTGTAGTTCAATGGCAGAACGGCAGCTTCCCAAGCTGCATACGAGGGTTCGATTCCCTTCACCCGCTCCACCCCAGCAACAGCCGCGGGTCAACCGATGAAAATCCTCAAGATTGCCGCTGTCGTTATTGCTGCACTGGTGGTTCTCTCCGGCGCCGTACTGGCCTATGTCGCCGCGAGCTTCGATCCGAACGACTACAAGCCGCAGATCGTCGAGCTGGTGCGGGAGCGCAGCCAGCGCACGCTGAAACTCGAAGGCGACATCCGGCTCGCGTTCTGGCCCGGCATCGGCGCCGAGCTCGGAAAGCTGTCGCTGTCGGAGCGCAACAGCGACAAGCTGTTCATGTCCGTCGACGGGGCCCGTTTTTCGCTGAAGCTGCTGCCGCTGCTGTCGAAGCAGCTGGTGGTCGACGAGGTGACGGTGCGCGGCGCGCGCATCAGCCTGTTGCGTGACCGCAAGGGCAGGCTGAATCTCGATGACCTGGTCGGCGGTGATGCGGCGGCAGAGGGGGGCAAGGCTGAACCGCAGAAATCCCCCGCAGGAGAGCCGGGCCGGCAGTTTGCCTTCGACATCGACCGCGTGGTCATCGCCGACTCGATGCTGGAATACCGCGACGAAACGGCGGGCACGCGTTACGCGGTGTCGAAGCTGAACCTGCAGACCGGCCGCATCGCCAGCGGCGTGCCGGCTGACATCCGGCTGACACTGGTCGCACAGGCCGACAGTCCGAAACTTGATGTGGCGGTGGATCTCAAAACCCGGCTGGCGTTTGGCACCGGACAAAAATCCGTTGCGCCGGAGCAGCTGGTTCTGGACATCCGCGGCAAGGCGGCGACACTGGAGAACCTCGAGTTCAGGCTGGAATTGCCCGCGATTGCCGGCACACTGGAGACGTTCAAGGCGGCCGCGGCAACGATCGATGCCGGCTTCAGGCAGGACGGCCGCTCGGTGAAGCTGCGCCTGGCCTCGCCGGTGAACGGCAACCTGCAGACGCGGCAGTTCAGCCTGCCGCAGCTGAAGGCCAGCCTCAGCGCGAGCGGGGCGGGGCTGCCCGGACAGGGCATCGACGGTGAACTGGCGGGCAGTGCCAGTGCCGACCTCGCCAGGGACAACCTGCGGCTTGATCTCTCGGGCAATCTGGCCGGCAGCAAACTGAAGGCGCGCCTGGGCATCACCGGTTTCGGACCGTCGGCATACACATTCGACATCGATCTCGATCAGCTCGATGTCGACCGCCTGATGCCGGCAGCGGCGCCGGCCGGCAAAACTGGCGGCGGGCAGACGGCTGCGGCCGCGGCTGCCACACCGGCTGCAGCAGCAGCCCGGCCTTTCGACCTGTCGGCCCTGAAGTCCTTGCGTGCCGACGGCAATGTCCGCATTGCTGCACTGACGGTCAACAATCTGAAGCTGCAGAACCTGCGCGCGGGGCTCAAGGCGGCGGATGGCCGGCTGTCCGTCAGTCCGCTGGGTGCCGGCTTGTATCAGGGCACATTGGAAGGTTCGGCGACAGTCGATGCCGCGCCGAAGATTCCGGCGTTTGCGCTGAAGCAGACGCTTTCCGGCGTCAGCCTCGCGCCGCTGCTGAAGGATCTCGCCAACAACGAAACGCTGGAGGGCCGCGGCACGGTGAATGTGGACCTGAACACGCGCGGCAGCACGGCCGATGCGCTGAAACGCGCGCTGGGCGGCACTGCCGCGCTGCAGGTCGCCGACGGCGCGTTGAAGGGCATCGATATCGCCGGCGCGATACGCAACGCGAAGGCCCGTCTGGGCACGCTGAAGGGTGAGCAGACCCAGCAGGCGGACACAAAACAGAAAACCGATTTCTCCGAACTGACGGCGAGTTTCCGGATAAACGACGGCGTTGCGCGCAACAATGACCTGTCGATGAAGTCGCCGCTGCTGCGGGTGGGCGGCGAGGGCGAAATCAACATTGGCGCCGACACTCTCAATTACCTGGTCAAGGCCAGCATTGTCGGCACCAGCAAGGGCCAGGGCGGACGCGAGACCGAGGATCTGCGCGGGCTCACCATACCGGTGCGCGTGTCGGGACCGCTGAAGGCGCCGTCGTACCGGCTTGATTTCGGCGCAATGGTCACTGATGCCGTGAAGCAGAAAGCGGAGGATGCGCTGAAGAAGCGGGTGCTCGACCGGTTGGCGCCGCAACCGGGTGCCGGGGCCGCGCCGGCGGAGGGCGCGAAAAGCGGCGGCAGCGCGCGTGATGCGCTGAAAGGGCTGCTTGGCCGCTGATGCCGTGATTGATCGTGCTGCCGCGGCGTTTGCGCCGGCACTGATTGCCTGGCAGCAGCGCCACGGCCGGCATGACCTGCCCTGGCAGAACACCCGCGATCCCTATGCGGTGTGGCTGTCGGAGATCATGCTGCAGCAGACGCAGGTGGCGACGGTGATGCCTTATTACCGGCGTTTCCTCGAACGTTTCCCGACGGTTGCGGCGCTGGCCTCGGCCACCGAGGACGAGGTGCTCGCGTTGTGGAGCGGGCTCGGTTATTACTCGCGCGGGCGCAACCTGCATCGCGCCGCCGGGATCATTGTTGCCGGGCATGGCGGGCGTTTTCCCGGAACACTTGAAGCGCTGATGGCGCTGCCGGGCATCGGCCGTTCAACAGCGGCGGCGATTTTCGTTTTTGCCTTCGGCGGCCGTGCGGCCATCCTCGACGGCAACGTCAAGCGTGTGCTGGCGCGCCTGCGCGGCATCGAAGGTTACCCGGGTGAGACGGCGGTGGCGGCGCGGTTGTGGCGGGACGCCGAAGCCCTGCTGCCCCGGGAAAATCTCGTGGCCTACACCCAGGGACTGATGGATCTGGGTGCCACGGTGTGCACCCGCCGCAAACCGCGCTGCAGCGGATGTCCGGTCAGCAGCTTATGCGTGGCGCTGGCCACGGATCGGGTGTCTGCATTGCCGACGCCGAAGCCGCGCAAGGCCTTGCCGCAGCGGCGCACAATGATGCTGGTGCTGCAGCGCGCCGGCGAAATCCTGCTCGAGAAACGCCCGCCCGCCGGCATCTGGGGCGGCTTGTGGTGTTTTCCCGAAGAGGAGGCCGATGCCGATCCGGTGGCGGCCTGCCTGCGGCGTTATGGTGCAAAGGTCACGCCGGGCATGATGCTTCCGGTCGTTGCGCACGGCTTTACCCATTTCAGGCTCGACATCCTGCCGCAGACGGCGATGATCAAAAGCTGGCCGCAGCGCGCGGAGGAACCGGGTTGCCTGTGGATTTCCCCCGAGGATGCGCTGCAGGCCGCCTTGCCGGCTCCGGTGCGCGGCATCGTCGAGCGCCTGATCGTGCTCGGCAAGACCGCTTGATCTTCAGGCTTGTCCGGTGCCGGAGTCCCGTGGTATTTCAATAACAATGACCGAACAGCCTTGGCGGGATTGGACATGAGTGAACCGGCTTCGAAGGATTGGAAGGACATCAGCGCCTGGCGCAAGGCGCAGCGTGCGCACTGGATCGATTGGCGCTGCGGCGTTTCTGATGGGCAGCGTGCGGAGTGGGGGCAGCGGATGACTGCGCTGCTGGCCGCGGGTATACCGGTGCCGCCCGCTGCCGTGGTCGGTTTCTGCTGGCCGTTCAAGGCGGAGTTCGATGCGCGTTTTGCGGTACGCCAGTGGCGCGATGGCGGTGCGGTGGCAGCCTTGCCCGAAGTGGTGGGCAAGGGTCAGCCACTGCGGTTTCGCCAGTGGTGGCCCGGTGCGCCGATGACCTGCGGCGTGTATGACATTCCCCTCCCGGATGGCACGCCGGAGGTGCTGCCCGACATCGCGATCGTGCCGATGAATGCCTGCGACAGCCGCGGTTACCGGCTCGGTTATGGCGGCGGTTATTTCGATCGCACGCTGGCGGCGCTGGAGCGGCGCGTGATCGCGATTGGCGTCACTTTCGATGCCTGCCGCGTGCCGAGCATCTTTCCGCAGGCGCATGACCTGCCGATGGACCTGGTGGTGACCGAAGCGGGTGTGTTTGCCGCCGGCGGAGAGCCCCTGGAGCGGCTTGATGCGGCGGCGTCTGCGGCGCGGGTGCGGGCCTTGCTGGCGGCGCGGCGGCTGCCGCGATCGGCATTCGCGGAAAGTTTGTAACTATTTGTTTTTATTGATATTTTCTATGATGCCGTGGCTCAGCAGCAGTTCGTGCAGCTGTTCCAGCCTGGCTTCGGTGTCGTCCAGTTCGAGCAGGGCCTGTTTTTCCAGCGGCGGGATCGGCAGGATTTCGGCCAGCCGGTAGCTGACCCAGACTGGATCGTCGAGCTGTACCGGCCCCGGAACACTGTCGCTTCCGGCACGTTCGATGGCGAGTCGCAGCACTTCCTGGCAGGCGCGATCGACGGTGCCGGGGCGTGTCGGTTCGGGAAGCATTTCAATGCGGCCGGTGATCAGGCCGTTTGTTCCTGCCGAGGCGCCGAGGATGCGAAAACGTTCGCCGCCGCGCGCCAGCACGGCGAAAAGGTTCGGGTGCGGTACGTCCCACTGCTCGATCCGCGCGAGGCAGCCCACGGCATGCGGCGCCGCGGGTTCACCGACTTCGCGGCCTTCCTTGATCAGGCACACGCCGAAAGGCGTCGAGTCGCGCAGGCAGGCCTTGGTCATGTCGACGTAACGCTGCTCGAAGATTTTCAGCGGCAGCAGTCCGCCGGGATACAGCACGGTGCCCAGCGGGAACAGCGGGATTTCGCGGATGCTGCCGCTCATGCGCCGAGTTCGCGGTGGCGGGCGAGCGTGCGCGTGCGTTCGCGGAAGCGTTCGGCCAGTGTTTCAACGAAATACACCGAACGGTGTTGACCGCCGGTGCAGCCGATGGCCACGGTCAGGTAGCTGCGGTTGTCGCGCTCGAAAGCCGGCAGCCAGTCGGCGATGAAGCGGTGGATGTCATCAAGCATGCGCATCGCATCGGGGGTGGCGCGGATGAATTCCGCCACTGCGGCATCGCGACCGGTCAGCGGACGCAGCACGGGGTCGTAATGCGGATTGGGCAGGCAGCGCACGTCGAACACGAAATCCGCGTCCAGCGGGATGCCGTGTTTGAAGCCGAAGGATTCGAACAGCAGCGTCAGCCCGGCCGCCGGCAGCACCGCAAAATCCCGGACCCAGTTGCGCAGGGTGTTCGGGGCCAGATCGCTGGTGTCGACATGGTGGGCAATCCCGGAGATGCCCTCGACCATTTCGCGTTCACGGGCGATGCATTCGGGCAGAGTCAGTCCGCTGGAGGACAGTGGATGGCGGCGCCGCGTTTCGGAGAAGCGCTTGATCAGCGTGTCGGACTTGGCTTCAAGGAACAGCACCCGGGCATCAATGCCGCCGCTGCGCAGGCGTTCAATCGCGCCGGGGAGTCCGGCCACGGCGTCGCCGGTGCGGGCATCGACCGTCAATGCGACGCGTTGGTGACCTGCAGCCCGGAGGCTGGCGACCAGTTCGCCGATCATCGCCACCGGCAGGTTGTCGACGCAATAGAATCCGGCGTCTTCAAGCACGGCCAGCGCGACACTCTTGCCCGACCCGGAGAGGCCGGTGATCAGGATCAGCTGCATGCCGGCTTTTTTTCAGCCATCGGGATTGTTCATCGCGCGCTCCTGGCGTTCGATGAATTCGCGGGTGCTGTCGATGCCGCGCATCTGCAGCACGTGGCTGCGCACTGCGGCTTCGGTCAGCACCGCAAGGTTGCGGCCTGCAGCGACGGGGATCGTGACCTTGCGGATCTCCACGCCCATCAGCGATTCGGTGCCGGGTTTCAGCGGCAGCCGCTCGAGATGGGTCAGGTCGGCGCCCTTGGGGCGCTCGAGGTGCACGATCAGCTTGACGTTCTTGCGCGGGCGCAGCGCGGCTTCGCCGAAGATTGTGCGGATGTTGAGCACGCCGAGGCCGCGCACCTCGAGGAAGTCACGCAGCATCGGCGGGCAGCGCCCCTCGATGCTTTCCGGCCCCAGCCGGTAGAGTTCGACGACGTCGTCAGCGATCAGGCCGCTGCCGCGGCTGATCAGCTCCAGGCCGAGCTCGCTTTTTCCGACCCCGGAATCGCCGGTGAGCAGCACGCCGACGCCGAGGACGTCAAGGAACACGCCGTGCGTGGTGGCCGATTCGGCGAGCTCGCGCGCGAGATGCGGGCGCATGATCCACATCAGCTCCACGCTCGGTATCGGCGAGGAGAACAGGGGCGTCTGGGTTGACTCCGCGACCTCTGCCAGCGCCGCAGGCACCGGATTGCCGCCGGCGACGATGAAGCAGGCGAGTTCCCGTATCGACGCTTTCTCGAGCAGGGCCCGGCATTCCTTGGCACCGAGGCCGCTGAGGTAGTTCACCTCGGAGTCGCCGAGCACCTGAATCAGGTTCGGGTGGATGAAGTTGAGGTGACCGACCAGCCCCTTGGACGAATCCTTGGTGAGTTCACTGTCGATGCCCTTGCCGGCCCCTCCCCGCCCGGCGACCCAGGTCAGCTGGAGTTTTTCCCGGGTGTCTTCAAACAGCCTGGCTATGCTGACCTGCGGCATTGGGTTCCCATGCAGTGATCAGTTGCAGCAATTCCGCCGGCGTCGCGGCGCCGAGCAGCTGCTCGCGGAAGGGTTTGTCGCAGAACATCTGCGCGAGTTCGGAGAGGATCTGCAGGTGTTCGTCGGTGGCGCGCTCGGGCACCAGCAGCACGAATACCAGGCTCACATTCTGGCCGTCCGGCGCGTCGAAGGGAATTGCGTTGCGCATGCGGATCATCGCGCCGCCGGCAGTCTTCAGGCCCTTGATGCGGCCGTGGGGAATCGCAACCCCCTGGCCGAGGCCGGTCGAGCCGAGTTTTTCCCTGGCGAACAGGCTGTCGAAGACGACGTTGCGGCCGGTGCTGCCGGTGTTCTCGAACAGCAGGCCCGCCTGTTCGAATACGCGCTTCTTGCTGGTCAGGTCGGCATCCAGCAGGATGCGGCTTTCGGGGAGCAGCTTGGCGATCAGGTTCATGGATTGCAGTGGCTGTGGCCGGAGAGGTTTTATTCCGCAGACTGGTGTTTCAGCGCATCGCCGTCATGGCGGTGCCCCAGGTGCTTTTCCTTGTGCTTGATGATGGCACGGTCCAGCTTGTTGACCAGGTGGTCGATTGCCACGTACATGTCCTCCTCGCGGGTTTCGCAGAAGATGTCCTTGCCGCTGAGGTGCACGGTGGCTTCCACCTTGTGCTGCAGTTTCTCGACGGTCATGATCACGTTGATGTCTATCACGTGGTCGAAATGCGCGGTGATCTTCTCGAGCTTGTGCGCGACGTGGTCGCGGATGGCCGGGGTGATCTGGAGGTGGTGGCCTGTGAGATGCAGGTTCATGGCGGTGCTCTCCTCTGTCAAAGGGTTTTTCTGAGGTTCACCGGAAGGATCTGCAGCGACTCCCGGTATTTCGCGATGGTGCGCCTTGCCACGACTATACCCTGCTGGCCGAGCAATTCCGAGATCTGGCCGTCGCTCAGAGGGGCGCGGGTGTTTTCGGCGCTGACCAGCTGCCTGATCAGCGCGCGGATTGCCGTGCTGGATGCCGATCCGCCGGCTTCGGTGGCGACATGGCTGCCGAAGAAATACTTGAGCTCGAAGATGCCGCGCGGGGTGTGCATGAACTTCTGCGTGGTGACCCGGGATACCGTGGACTCGTGGAGCCCCAGGGTGTCCGCGATTTCGCGCAGCACCAGCGGGCGCATCGCCACCTCGCCGTGCTCCAGGAAGTTGCGCTGCCGGTCAACGATGGCCTGGGACACGCGGAGTATGGTGTCAAAGCGCTGCTGCACGTTCTTGATCAGCCATTTGGCTTCCTGCAGCTGCGCGGTGATCTGCTGTGAATTGCCTCCGCGGTTGCGCTGCAGGATGTCGGCGTAAAGCCGGTTCACCTTCAGTTTCGGCATCGCTTCCGGGTTGAGTGCGGCGACCCATACCCCCTTCGCCTTGCGCACGATGACGTCCGCCACGACGAAGCGGGTTTCCTCGACGGCAAACTCCCGGCCGGGGCGGGGATTCAGGCTGAGAATCAGTTTCTGGACGCCGCGCAGGCAGGCGTCGTCGCATTTCAGCGCGCGTTTCAGGCGGGCGAAATCGCGCGCGGCAAGGGCGTCGAGATGGTGGCGGACGATTTCGCGCGCCTGTTCCCGGTATGGCGTGTCGGGCGGCAGCGCGTCGAGCTGCAGCATCAGGCATTCGGCAAGGCTGCGCGCACCCACGCCGGTCGGCTCGAGGTGCTGCAGGTGCTGCAGCGCGATCGACAGTTCCTCGGGCGCGACCTCAAGCTCCGCGGGCAGCATGGCCGCGATCTCTTCCAGCGATTGCGGCAGGTAGCCGCCGTCGTCGAGGGAATCGATCAGCAGGCCGACCAGCTGCCGGTCGCGGTCGGACAGGTGCAGAAGTGCAAGCTGTCCGGTGAGGTGAACCCGGAGATTGGCCGGCTGTTCGGCAATCGGCGAGAAATCATCATCATCGCCATCGCTGTTTCCGCTGCTGTTGCTGAAGGAGGCGCCGTCCATCCCGTCGAAGGTGCCGACCTCTTCCGCCGCCGCTGCAGCTTCGGGTTCTGCTGCCGCGGCCGGCGTCTCGCCGGCCGCCGGCTCCTGGACTGCATCGTGCGGCGGGGGGGGCGGCTCGCCGCCGCCGTCTTCGCGTTCGAGCAGCGGGTTGTCCTGGAGCAGACGTTCGATTTCCTGGTTGAGCTCCAGCGTGGACAGCTGCAGCAGCCTGATCGACTGCTGCAGCTGCGGCGTCAACGTGAGGTGCTGCGATAGCCTGAGTTGTAACGAATGTTTCATCGGGGTCCGGACAGGGGGAGCGCCTCCCGGTATCGCACGCAGACGGTTGCGTGCGGCTTGCCATCTCAGAGGCGGAAATGCTCACCGAGGTAGACTTTTCTTACACTCTCATTATAGACGATCTCGTCGGGCTTGCCGTAGGCAAGCACGGTACCGTCGTTGATGATGTAGGCGCGGTCGCAGATTCCCAGGGTTTCCCGGACATTGTGGTCGGTGATCAGCACGCCGATTCCGCGTGCCTTCAGGAAGCCGATGATTTTCTGGATCTCGATGACAGCGATCGGGTCGACGCCGGCGAAAGGCTCGTCGAGCAGGATAAACCGGGGTTCCGTCGCGAGCGCGCGGGCGATTTCAACGCGGCGGCGTTCGCCGCCGGACAGGCTGATCGCCGGGTTGTTGCGAAGATGGCCGACGTGCAGATCCTGCAGCAGGGCATCAAGGCGGGATTCGATGGCATCCGCGCCGTCATGGTACAGCTCGAGGATTGCGCGCACGTTGTCCGCAACCGAAAGCCGGCGGAATATCGAGGCTTCCTGCGGCAGATAGCTCAGGCCGAGGCGTGCACGGCGGTGCATCGGCATGTGCGTCAGCCTCGTGCCGTCGAGGTGCAGTTCGCCGCCATCCATCGCGACCAGCCCCACCATCATGTAGAAGCAGGTGGTTTTCCCGGCGCCGTTGGGACCGAGCAGGCCGATGACTTCGCCGCTGCGAACTTCCAGCGAAACGTCCTTGACCACCGTGCGCGTGCGGTAGCGCTTTTTGAGGCTTTCGGCCTTCAGCAGGCATGTACCCTGCGCGGGGGCATCCTGCGTGGCTGCGGGTGGCTGCTGCACGGTGTCCACTGCGTGTTCAGCGGGGCGCGGGCGGTTCGCCGCGGGGCGAAGCGATCGTTGCTTCGGGTTTCAGCGGCACCGGCGGCTGCGGCGCGGGTTTGGTCTTGGGTTTTGGCTGCAGCACCGCGCGCACGCGGCGGTCGGGCGATTCCGCAGACGTTTTTGTCCCGCCGCCGATGACCTGGAAAAACTCGGTGTTGGCATCGTAGGAGATGTAGTTGCCGTGCACCTCGTCACCGCCGGTTTTTTTCATTGAAGCCCGGTTGAACATCTGCAGCTTGTCGGCCCGGCCGTCATATTCGATGCGCTCGGCCCAGCCTTCGATGATTTCGTCGTGACCCTCTCGCTTCTGCCGGAAGTAGGCGAGGTTGCCCCAGGTGATGCCGTTATTGAATCCCTGGCTGTCCTGGCGCACTTCCATGCGGTCGCCGCGGATGACCAGCGTGCCCTGGGTTAGCACGACGCGCCCCTCGAAAGTCGAGATCTGTTTCGCATCATCGACAGTCACGCGGTCGGCTTCGATGTTGATCGGTTTCTCGCGGTCGGCTTTTTCGGCGGCAAGCGGCCATGCGGCGGCAAGCAGCAGTGCGGCGAAGGCCGCGCGCAAAGCCTTGCCGCCCGGACTACCGGGCCTGTGCGCGATCGGGATCATGGTAGGTGCCGCGGAACCGGGACAGGAATTTGACGACGCGTGTCTCACTGTTCAATTCTAAGCCAATCGCGTGCGCAACGGTATTGGCGTCGGTGATCGTGACGGGCCGGTCGGTACGCGCCGTGTTCTCGTCCGGCGTGACATGGAGGAAACTGGTTTCCATGATCATTTCGCTGCGCTTCGCATCGGCGGCGCGCACGGCGCGGACGTCGGTCTCGAAATAAACGTGTTCGCCGCCGCTGGAGACCCTCGCGGTGCGCGAGGTGATGGTCATCGGCGTGCGCGAGGCATTGCTGGTGAAATGCGGCTCGACGAGATGGGTGCTGTCGTCGTGCGGGTAGTGGGTCAGACGCTGCGCGCGGAGCGTGTGTTTGATCCTGCCCTCGGTGTCCATCCGGTGCGCGGTCACGTTTTCGACGATGTAATCCGGATCCATGCGCCCTGGCTCCGGCGCTGCCGCGTCCGGCTGGATTGCCTGGTCGAACCAGAAGGTCAGGCCGGCGAGTACGGTCAGCAGCAGCAAGGGAAAAAATTGTGTCAAGCGGGTCATCATGCCGGGCTTCCGCTCAGTCTGATGCCGCGCCGAGGAAGCGGCGGGTCCGTGCCGTGAGCATGCCCCGGCGATGGAGCAGAAGTTCGCAGAACTCGCGCACCGCACCGCGGCCGCCGTGCGCGCGGGTGACATGGTGGGCGTGGCGTTTCAGCAGGGCCGGTGCGGCGGCCACGGTGGCCGTGAAGCCGCACAGCCGGAACGCCGGCAGGTCGACCAGGTCGTCCCCCATGAAAGCCGCGGCTGCCGCCGGGATCGCAAGTCCGGCGAGCAGTTCTCCGAGTGCGGCCGATTTGTCCTGGATACCCTGCTGCAGGTGACGGATGCCGAGGTCGGCTGCACGCAATCCGACCATTGGCGCCCGGCGGCTGGTGATGATCGCGACTTCGATGCCGGCATCCATCAGCATCCTGATGCCCATGCCGTCGCGCACGTCGAAGGTTTTCATGAAGTCGCCGTCCCCCGAATAATGCAGGCCGCCGTCGGTGAGCACGCCGTCGACATCAAATGCCGCAAGCCGGATGTCCGGGAATGGCTGCTGGCGGGCCACGGTGTCGGGGCGGCGGCCTGTCAGACCACTTTGCCGCGGAA